>NZ_JBTJER020000003.1:0-357970 GCF_054456695.2 Leucobacter faecis | reverse complement strand
CTCACCAGACAATAACTGCGCTTCAGCGGGCGGTGCTCAACCGGAATACTGGCGGTGCTCAGAAGTCCGAATACTCACTCCATTGTCTCCATTGGGGATAATGCCTCTATTTGGTGGGCTTGTCGGGTGTTCCCGGTTCTCCCTCGATTTTTTGCCGTTGATGGCACCCTGTGCCAGCGCGAGCGCGGCAGCGGAGCGCAACCGTAGTGACGAACCCGCACGGCCGAGCGCAGCGAGAGACGGGCGCGAGCGTTGCGTCAAGGGAGGCCGCGCAGCGGGTGGCCGGGCGGATGCGTGAAGCAGAGCGGTCGCCATGCTGCCGAAGGCATCAACGGCAATATATTGGGCGCTTGCGCCTGCTGCGGCTGGCTTGCCGGCCGTCGTCATGTTCGGTCCGCTCCGTCGGCTCAAACTGGGGACGCGCTCACGCGGCATGACAGCAGACGGCGGGATTGCGCTGCTTAACGGGCATGCATTGACGCACAGAAATAAACGGGACGAAAGTCCACCGACGGCAAGACCCGGGAGCTCCCCTCCCCTGCGTATACAGAGGCGAGAACTGCCCGGGTCTTTGAAAGACAGCGTCTAGTCGCGCAGGTGCGCGCCGAACGCGAGCTCGGCCGCGGCGACGCCCGCGAGCTTTGCCTCGCTCGCTTCTTCAGCCTTCAGCGTGCGGTCGGTCGCACGGAAGAGCAGCGCGAAGGTCAGCGCCTTCTGCCCCTCGTCGACGCCCTGGCCGCGGTAATCGTCGACCACGTGCGCCGACTCGAGCAGCTCACCCGCACCCGCGGTAACTACGGCGAGCACGTCACCGGCGGGCACATCGGCCGCGACCACGAGCGTGAGATCCTGCGTTGCCGCGGGGTAGGTCGACAGCTGAGCGGTCTCGGGCACGCGCGGGGCAAGCTCGATCACGCGCTCAAGGTCGAGTTCAAACGCGACCGCACGGCCTGGCAGGTGGTGCCCCGCGACGAGCTCGGGCAGCAGCTCGCCAGCAACGCCGACAACCTCGAGCCCACCGTCTTCGCCGTCGGCGTCGACATGCACGCGCACCGACAGTTCGGCGGTGCGGCCCGGGTGGAACGCGCGATGCGCCCCCTGCGTCACTACGAGCTCCGCCGAAACCGCCTGCGCGACCTCGCGGGCGGCGTCAAGCGCGTCTGCCCAGTCGTACTCGCGCGCGGCCTCGCCCGGCTGCTTGGCAACGACGTCGCCCAGCAACAGCCCGGCAGCACGGCGCGGCTGCACAGGAATCGACGCGTCAAGCGCTGCGAGCGTCTCGTCAGACGGACGCTCGCCAAGCGGCGGCACTTCATCGGTGCCGAGCACGGCATCACCCGTCATCGGCTCAAACACCGAACCGAACTCGACGATCGCAAGGTCGGTGATACCACGCGACACGCTGCGCTGAGCAGCGGTCACAAGGCCCGGCAGCAGCGAGCGACGCAAGAACGGCGTCTGCCCGTCGAGCGGGTTTGCGAGCCGGATCGCGTCGACCGCAGCGGGCCCGTCAGAACCAGCGTCTGCAGTGTTCTCGGCGCCCGCACCAAATGCATCGAGCTGCGCGCGCGACACGAACGGGTAGCTCTGCACCTCGTCGAGACCGGCGGCGGTGATCGTGTTGGCTGCGCGGCGGCGCAGGCGCTGCTCACGCGTAAGGCCGCGGCCCGCGGGGGCTACGGGCAGCACCGACGGGATCCGGTCGTAGCCGACGATGCGGGCGATCTCTTCGATCAGGTCAGCGGGGCGCGCAAGGTCCGAGCGCCAGCTCGGCGCAGTAACGACGAGCTCACGCTCGGTGGCTCCAGCAGCAACCGTGCAGCCGATCGTCTCGAGCGCTGCACGCGATTCTTCGTCGGTGTAGTCCGCGCCCATCAGACCGTTGACGCGCTCAAGCGGCAGCGTCACCGCGACGGGCTCCCACGGAGCCACAATCTCGCCCCCGAGCGCGTCGGCCGTGCCACCTGCAAGCGACACGAGCAGGTCGACCATGCGCTGCGCGGCAGCGGCCGCAACGCGCGGGTCGACGCCGCGTTCGAAGCGCTTCGATGCTTCGCTCGGCAGCTTGTGGCGGCGCGAGGAGCGTGCGATCGATACGGGGTCGAACGTCGCGGCTTCGACGAGCACATCAACTGTCGTGTCGTCGGTCTTGGTGGACTGGCCGCCCATGACACCGGCGAGGCCGATCACGCCCGACTCGTCGGCGATCACGAGGTCCTCGGCGTGCAGAGCGCGCTCCTGCTCGTCAAGTGTCACGAGCGTTTCGCCCGCTGCGGCGCGGCGCACCGTGATGCCGCCCGCCACCTTCGCGAGGTCGTAGGCGTGCAACGGCTGACCGAGCTCCATCATCACGTAGTTCGAAATGTCGACGGGCAGCGACAGCGCACGCACACCGGCGAGCTGCAGGCGGGCCACCATCCACGCGGGCGTGGGGCGGGTCGCATCGATGCCGCGCACGACGCGGGTGACGAAGCCAGTTGCGCCGACGCGACCACGAATGGGCGCCTCGTCGGCCAGCGATACCGAGAACCCCGAGGCGGGGGCGACCGTTACGGCCGCCGCCGGGTCCGCAAACGCTGCGCCGGTTGCATGCGAGTACTCGCGGGCTACACCGCGCACCGAGAACGCGTAGCCGCGATCCGGAGTCACATTGATCTCGACGGCCGTGTCAGAAAGACCCAGCAGCGCCTTCGCGTCGGCGCCCACCTCGGGGTCGAGGCCGAGCGTGCCGAGCACGATGATGCCGTCGTGCTCGTCGCCGAGCGAGAGCTCGCGGGCCGAAGCGATCATGCCGTCAGAGACGTGACCGTACGTCTGGCGAGCCGATATCTCGAAGCCGCCAGGCAGCACGGCGCCGGGCAGCGAGACTACGACCTTGTCGCCGGGGCCAAAGTTGTGGGCGCCGCACACGATACCGCGCACGTCTTCGCCGCCATCGGCTGCGAGAGCGCCGGGGGCAGCGACGCGCACCTGGCACCAGTTGATCGTCTTGCCGTTCGAGTGCTCTTCGGGCTCTGCAGAGAGCACCTCGCCGACGACGACGGGGCCGGTCACGTCAAAGCGCCGAATCGACTCCTCTTCGAAGCCCACGCGCACGAGATCGGCGTGCACCTGCTCGGGGGTCGTGCCCTCGGGGAGCGTGACGAATTCGCCCAGCCAGCTGAGTGAAACGCGCATTAGACCAGTCCTCCGAACTGACGGTTGAAGCGTACATCGCCCTCAACCATGTCTCTCATATCGTTGATGTCGTGGCGGAACTGGAGCGTGCGCTCAATGCCCATGCCAAACGCAAAACCCTGGTATTCCTCGGGGTCGATGCCCGCGGCGGCAAGCACCTTGGGATCGACCATGCCGCAGCCACCCCACTCGACCCAGCGCGCGCCGCCCTTGGCGTTCGGCTGCCACACGTCCATCTCGGCCGACGGCTCGGTGAACGGGAAGAAATTGGGGCGCAGGCGAATCTTTGCCTCTTCGCCAAACATTTGGCGTGCGAAGTGCTCGAGCGTGCCGCGCAGGTGCGCCATGGTGAGGCCGCGATCGATCGCGATGCCCTCGATCTGGCTGAACACGGGCGTGTGGGTCGCGTCGAGCTCGTCGGTGCGGAACGTGCGGCCCGGAGCCACCACGTACACGGGCAGCTCGCGGCCGAGCAGCGACCGGATCTGCACGGGCGAGGTGTGCGTGCGCATCAGCAGGTGGCGGTCTGCGGGCTCCACGAAGAACGTGTCTTGCATCGCGCGCGCCGGGTGGTCGGGGTCAAAGCCCAGGGCGTCAAAGTTAAACCACTCGTGCTCGAGTTCGGGGCCCTCTGCGATCTCCCAGCCCATGCCAATAAACACGTCGGCGGCCTCGTCTTGCAGCTGCGCAAGCGGGTGACGATTGCCGGTGCGGCGGCGCGTGGGCGCTGCCGTCACGTCGACGGTCTCTGCCACGAGACGCGCTGCGGCCTCGGCGGCAGCAACCTCGGCCTCGCGAGCCTTGTACGCGCCCTCGACGCGGCCACGGGCCTGGCCCATGATCTTGCCGGTCGCGGCCTTCTCTGATTTGGGCACCTGACGCATGAGCGCGTTCAGCTGCGCGATGGCTGAGCCTTCGCCCGAGTGCTGCGCGCGGGCAGCCTTCAGCTCGGCAACGCTGCCCGCCGCCGCAAACGCTGCGAGGGCACCTGCGACCGCGGCATCTGCCGCTTCTTGGGTGATCGGATTCGACTCCGCTGGCCTATTCGATTCGCTCTCTGACACGAGATCCCATCTTAGTCGGTGCGGCTGGGCTCTGTGGCCTGCTGTGCTTTGTCGCCTGCTGCGCTGCGCTGGTTACCCGCTGTTCCGGATCGCCCGCACGATTCCCGCGATGAACTCGCGGGCTGCGTCGGCATGAGCGAGGTCTGCGGCAAACGCCAGGTCAATCGCGGCGGCGAGCGCGCCGGGCATCGTCACGCTGTGGCGCCTGCCGTCGATCTCGAACGTGCAGGTGACCCGCGCAGGGTGCGGCTGCGCGACTTTGGCAACTTGGGCGGCGGGCCATGTTCCCGTCTCAGAGGCGGCGTCAGCGCTCACGATCGCGAATCGCACGGGGGCCCCGGGCGCGAGCTGCCCTGCCCTGTCGAGGTCGTCGTCGATCACTACGGCAATGACCGGGTAACCGCCGGTGACTGGGTGATCAGCCAGAAACAGCACGGGTTCACCGCCCGGCGGCACCTGCAGCGCGCCGCGCACCATGCCTTCACTCGGCAGCTCAGCGGGTGCCGCGTCGTCAGTTTGTGCGGCTCGTCGCTCGAGCGCAGGCCCGGTGAGGCGCGCCCCGACCCGGTTGGACTGTGCACCCACCGTCCATGTTGCCTCGGTGAGCGTGCGCAGCGATTCCTCATCAAACCAGTCGTCGCGCGGCCCGGCGAGCACGCGCAGAACGGGCACCGCTGGCTGGTCAGGCTGCCCTGACCTCGCTGGGAGCTCGGCTTGCCCAGGGGACTTCGTGTGCTCGCTACCCGCAGACTGTTCAACTACATCGACCGCTACGGCCGGCCTGTGGCAGTCGAGGGGTCTCTCGACCACCTCACCCACGCCAATCTGGGTGCCCTGAGCGAGCGGCGCGGGCCCGATGCCCGAGAGTGTGTCGGTGGCCTGGCTCCCCAGCCACCCCTGCCGCTGCGCGCCGTTTGTCTGTGTGCCGTCTGCCTGTGTGTCCACTGTCTCTGTGCCCTCTGCAGGCTCGACGCCACCTTCCGGTGTGACTACCCCGAGCACCCCGCCGCGCACCGCGAGGTAATCGCGCATGCCAGGGCCAACGTGCGCCAGGGTAAGCCGCTGCCCGGGGTGCACAGCGACCGGAGTGCCCGCGAGAACGGTGCGGCGCTCCCCCGCTTCGTGAACCTCCAGGCTCACGGCGGTCCCCGCGATGGCTACCGTCGACGGGCGTTCCACCTTCAGTTCAAGCCCGCCCACGAGAATTTCGAGGCTGGCCGCGCCCGCAGGGTTTTCGACTGCCGCGTTGGCGCGGGCAAGCGCCGAGCGGTCCATGGCTCCTGACTCGGTCACTCCGACCGCACGGTACCCCGGTCGGCCGCCGTCTTGGATCAAGGTTTGAGTGCCGGGGCGCACGACAGTAAACGCCGCGGCGGCGCCAGCGGCGCCACCACCAGCATCACCAGCATCGCTACCGCTCACCCGCACCAGATCGCGCACCGCACGAAACTCGACGGTGTCGCCCGGTCGCACGAGCGCGGGCTCCGCGCGTTCAAGCTCCCACATCGGCGCAGCAGTGCGGCCGATGAGCTGCCACCCACCGGGCGAGCCGGCAGGGTAGACCGCCGAGAACTCCCCCGCGAGCGCCACCGCGCCCGCTTCAACCCGTGCACGCGGCGCATCAAGCCGGGGCAGGCGATACGGCCAATTATCGGCGGTGAGGTACATGAACCCCGGCGCAAAGCCACCAAACGCTGCCCGCCACGAGGCGTTCGTGTGCGCGGCGGCGAGCGCTTCACCACTCGCACCGACAAGTGCTGCAGCGAGAGCCAGGTCTTCGCCGTCGTAGACGACATCGATCGTGACGTGCGCGGCACGGTGCCCGATGCTGTGCCCGGTGCTGTGTGCTGCGCCGTGCACGGCCTCGCTTGCTGCGCCGTGCTCTGAACTGCTCGCTGCGGCATCAGCGCTGCGCCCCACTTCCCCGCTCTCGGCCCACGCGAGCACGCCCTTCGTAGCGTGCCAGTCTGCGCAGACGACCAGAACAGTGCGGGCAGCGGGCACGACTTCGGTGACCCCGTGCAACCGCGCGACGAGAGCAGCGACCTCGGCAACCTCGGCAACCGCAGCAGCACCAGCACCAGCAGCACCAGCGGAAGCGCCCGTCATACCAGCGCACTCGATCAGCACGGCCCGATCCCCCATGAGTCGCGCCTTAAAGCGCTCGTGTTTCATGTCACACACAGGCCCGCACCGTCACACCCGCGCGTTCAAGCTCCGCGCGTATCTCGCCCGCAAGCAGCACCGCGCCGGGGCTGTCGCCGTGCAAGCAAATGCTCTCGGCTGGCACCTCGATCTCGACACCGCCTACGGCGATAACGGTGCCCGTCTGGGCGATCCGGAGCGCCTGCGCGATCGCCTCGTCGCGCCCCAGCAGTGCGCCCGGTTCTGAGCGGGGCACGAGCGTGCCGTCGGGCCGGTAGCCGCGATCGGCGAAGCCTTCGCCGATCGCGCGCACGCCCGCGTCGGCTGCGAGCTGCACGGTGCGCGAAGACGCCTGCACCATGAGCGGCAGCCCCGTCGCGACGGCGGCGCGCACGACCGCGAGCGCCTGCGCCTCGTGCTGTGCGAGCGCGTTGTAGAGCGCGCCGTGCGGCTTGATGTAGCGCACCTCGGCGCCGACCGTTGCCGCGAGCGCACGCACCGCGCCCACCTGATAGATCGTCTCGGCTTCGAGCACACCGGGGTCGTAGTCGATGAAGCGGCGGCCAAAGCCAGCCGCATCGCGGTATCCGGGATGTGCACCGATCGTGACTCTGTTCTCTGCGGCGATGCGGCAGGTGTGGAGAATACCCGCCGGGTCACCCGCGTGAAACCCGCAGGCGACGTTAGCGCTTGTCACCTGCGCAAGAATGGCGGCGTCGGCTGCGATCCCGTCGCGGCCGGTCGCTTCGCCGAGGTCGGCGTTCAAATCAATTGCGGGCATAGCAGGTCTCCTTCACCGGTATCCCCGAGGCTACCCGACACTTCGCAGCTGCCCGAGCGCGGCGCCGATAGACTGGGCGCATGCAGAGCATGATGGCACGGCGCCTGGCCGCTGCCCCCATGAGTCGCGGCGAGCGCACGGTGCGCGGCGCCGCGGTTGCTGGTGCCGCGACACTCACCGCCGCTGCCTCGCACGCGCTCGCGGGCGGCGAAGTCACGCTCTTCTCCGTCGTCGCGACAGCGATTCTCGCTCTGCCGCTGAGCACGGCGCTCGCGCACCGACGGCTCGGCCTCTCGCGCCTCACGCTCGCCGTGACGGCCGCCCAGTTCGTCTACCACTGGTGTTTTGCGGGCTTGGGCCTCCTAACGCCCGGCACACCTGACACCCTGCGCCCGCCCGCCCCACTGCACGCGGCGCACCTCGCTCAGATGCAAAACTTCGTGCCGGATCTCGCGGCGGCTGGCGCCGCCGACACCGCGATGTGGGTGGGTCACGCGCTCGGCGCGCTCATCACCATCGCGCTGATGCACCGCGGCGAGCGGGCCGCACGCGCCCTCGCCCGGCTCGTGGGGCGCGCGCTACCGCTGAGCCGCCCCGCTGCGGTAACAGTGCCGCGCACGGCACGCGCAGTGTGCACACCCGGGGTGCTGGAGCTGCCGCAGCCGGTGTTCTTCGCCGTGATCTCGCACCGCGGGCCGCCCGCGTTCGATGACGCGCCGTTCTCTTAACTTTTAATATTCTTAGCGCCACGCGGCAGTGTGCCCTGGCGCGCTACCCGGCCCCTGCATGTCAGACGGCCGGAGAAATTTGGAGACCCCCTTGTCTCAGCAGTACTCAGTCGTACCCACCACTCCCGTAACAGCGCTGCCGGCTGCCGCCGCACCGCAGGCAGCATCGCATGCCGCGTCGCGGGCCGCACGCCCACCTCGCCGTCTATTGGCGCTGATGGGAGCAACGCTTGCGACCGCCGCGCTCGCACTCGGTGCCATGGCTTTTGGACCGGCGAGCCCCGCCCTCGCACACGACCAGCTCGTCGGCTCAGAAGTGGTCGAGAGTGCCGACGGCACGGCCGAGGCCGTGCGCCTCTCGTTTAGTAACAGCGTGATCGAAGTGGGCACCGAGTTTGTGCTCACTGGCCCGGGCGGCGCTGACGCCCGCGGCGGCGAGCCCGAGATCGACGGCCCCGACGTCACACAGCCCATCAAGCAGGGACTCGAAGCGGGCGATTACGCGGGCGCCTGGCGCGTTGTATCGAGTGACGGCCACCCCATCGACGGCGTCTTCACCCTGACTGTTGAAGCTGACGGCTCGGCCACGCTCGGCGAAGGCGCGCCCGAGACGGCCCCAGCTGGTACCACGGACACCGCCAGCGCTGCAGACACCGCAGGCGACGGTGCGGCGGGCGAGGCCGCAGGTGTGGCAAGCGGCGCACCCGTCGGTGCGCTGATCGGCGTGGGCGCCGCTGCCGTCGCGGTTGTCGCGGTCGTCGTGATGCTGACAGTGCGCCGCCGCGAGCGCGCCGCTGCCTTCGGTGGGACTCACACGGCCGCTGGCGACACCGCTGGCACCGACACTGGTACCGACACTGGTGCCGACACAAACACGGGCACCAACACCAACGGGGGTGCACTGTAATGCGCCGCCAACTTTCACTCACGCTCACATCGGCCGCGTTCGTCGCGGCGCTCGCCCTCACTGGATGCTCGACCGGCGAAGGCACCGCGACCGGTGCGGCGGCCCAGCAGCAGACCGAGCAGCAGAGCAAACACACGACAGGCAGCGCCGCCACCGGGCTGACCCTCGATGCTGGCTGGGCGAAGGCCGCAGACGGCATGAGCGGCGTGTTTGGCACACTCCACAACCCCACCGACACCGACGTAACGCTCGTATCCGCCACAAGCTCCGTGGCAGACGTGGTCGAACTGCATGAGTCGGTCACTTCGGGGGCAAGTGCCACGATGCGCGAGGTCGACGGCGGTTTCACTGTGCCCGCAGGCGGCACCTTCGAGCTTGTGCCCGGCGGCAACCACATCATGCTGATGGAGCTCGCCGCGGCTCTCTTGCCCGGCGACGAGGTGCCCGTCACGCTCACCTTCGACGACGGTTCTACCGTCGAGGTCACCGTGCTCGCAAAGAGCTACGCGGGGGCAGAGGAGAACTACGAGGGCGACACCGAAGATGCGCACGCAGAACACTGACGTCGCTTCAAACACTCAGCCCGCGCGGCTGAGCCGGCGCGCCCTCCTCACGGGGGGCGCGACCGGCGCCGCCCTCGGTGTCGGCGCGACGCTCGCGGCATCGCTCGGCGCGCGAGCGTTCGCCACCGATCCGGATCATGCCGTGCCCGCTGCCGCCGAAGCAGGCTTTGGCGGTGAGTACCTGGCCTGTCACGGCCCGCACCAGGCCGGAGTCGTCACCGATCACACGGCGCACACCCGCTACGTCGCGTACACGCTGCGACCCGAGACCGACCGTGCCGCACTCGAGCGCATGTTTCGGGTGGTGACCGGAGACATCGAGGCGCTCACGCAGGGTGTGGCCCCCATGGCGGACTCGGAGCCCGAGCTCGCCGAGCGGCCTGCCTGCCTCACGATCACCGTGGGCGTGGGGCCCGCGCTCGTCGACCGCGTCGACCAGATGCGCAGGCCCGAGTGGCTCGCTCCGCTGCCGGCGTTCTCGCTCGATCAGCTGGGCAACGGGTATGACGGCGGTGATTTAGTGCTGCTCGTGCAGGCCGACGACCCGCTCGCGGTCGCGCACGCGTGCCGCATGCTCGACCGCGACCTCTGGTCGTTCGCGACGCGGGCGTGGGTGCAGCAGGGGTTTAGGCAGGCGCGCGGTGCAGAGAAGCCGGGCGCCACAATGCGCAACCTTATGGGGCAGGTCGACGGCACCGTGAACCCGGCCCCCACCGACGACGACTTTGCGTCGCTCGTGTGGCTACCGGAGGGAGCCGGGTGGCTTGCGGGTGGTTCGGCGCTCGTGCTGCGGCGGATCCGCATGGAGCTCGACACGTGGGACATGGTCGACCGCCCCGGGCGCGAGCAGACGATCGGCCGCACGCTGTCAGACGGGGCTCCCCTTACCGGCGGCACCGAGCACACGCCCATCGATTTCGACGCGAAGACGGGGTCTGGGTTGCCCGTGATTCCGAGCTACGCGCACGCGCGCCGGGCGCACTCGACCGACCCCGCCGAGCGCATCTACCGGCGCGCCGTGAACTACGACACGGGCGACGAGGCCGGGCTGCTGTTTGCCTGCTTTCAGCGCAACCCGCTGCGGCAGTTTGTGCCCATTCAAGAGAGGCTCGACGAACTCGACCTGCTCAACGAGTGGGTCACTCACACGGGGTCTGCCGTGTTTGCGATCCTCCCGGGGTTTGAGCCGGGCGAGATGCTGGGGGCGTCACTGCTCGCGTAGGCCCTAATCCCGTCGTCCTGCACGAGCGCAGCGAGTTGCAGGATCCAGGCTTTTCGAAAACTGGATTCAGCGACTCCTGCGTCGCGCAGAATGACGAGACAGGGGCAGCGTCGCAGCTCGCGGCAAAACGCTTCGCGTTTTGCTCTACGCCCGCCTGCCGCCGTGTGCGGCACCGCAGCTCGCGACAAAACGCTTCGCGTTTTGCTCTATGCTCGCCTGCCGCCGTGTGCGGCACCGCAGCTCGCGACAAAACGCTTCGCGTTTTGCTCTATGCTCGCTGCGCAAACGCGGTCTCGTAGAGCAGCACGCTCGCGGCGGTCGCGAGGTTGAGGGACTCGGCTCTGCCATAGATGGGCAGCTTCAACGCGCGGCCGATCGATTCACGATCGGCCGCGGTGAGGCCGCGCGCCTCATTGCCAAACACCCAGGCCACGGGCCCCGCCAGCACCCCTTCGGCCCGAGCCTCGAGCAGGTCACCGCCGCGCACATCGGCCGCAATCGGGGTTACGCCCGCACGCCCCGCCGCCGCGAGCACATCGGCCAGCGTCGGCGCCACAGCGACGGGCAGGTGAAACAGTGACCCCGTCGTCGAGCGCACGACCTTCGGGTGAAACGGGTCAATTGACTCCCCCGCGAACACGACGGCGTCTGCGCCCGCGGCGTCAGCCGCCCGCAGCACAGCACCGGCGTTACCCGGGTCGCGCACCTCGTGCATCACCGCGACGAGCCGCGCCCCCGCAAAGACATCGTCAAGCGACGATTCCCAGGTGCGCGCGACGGCCACCACGCCCTGCGGGTGCACCGTCTCACACATGGTCGCGAGCACCTCATCGGTCACGCGTTCAAGGACAACACCGGCGCCTGAGGCGAGCGCATCAATCTCGTTCTGCCACGATTCTGCACCCAGCGTGGCGTACACCACGTCAGCGCGCTCTGGCGAGTGCGCGAGGAGCTCCCGCACCGCCTGCGGTCCCTCAACAATGAACCGCCCTTGAGCAAGCCGTTCCTTCTTGCGAGAGAGAGCCGCCGCACGCTTCACACGGGTGGCCTTGGGGTTCGAGAGAATCGCGTCGTTCACCCAACTAGCCTATGCCACCTCGCATAACGCCGGCACCGCACCCCGAGCACAGACATCCACCGAGCACAAACCCCGAGCACAAAACCCCGAGCACAGAAAACCCCCGCCCTCAAAAGAGAGCGGGGGTTTCATGCAAAGAGCGAGTTACGCAGCCTTCGGAGCCGAGGTGTCGGCGGGGAGGGCATTCTTCGCAACCTCGACGAGCGTGGCGAATGCCTTGGGCTCGTTGGTCGCCAGCTCTGAGAGCATGCGGCGGTCAACCTCAACGCCAGCGATCGCGAGACCCTGGATGAAGCGGTTGTAGGTCAGGCCGTTCGCACGTGCACCAGCGTTGATGCGCTGGATCCACAGGCGACGGAACTCGCCCTTCTTCTTGCGGCGGTCGTTGAAGGCGTACTCGTACGAGTGAACGAGCTGTTCCTTCGCCTTGCGGTACAGGCGTGAACGCTGCCCGCGGTAGCCCTCGGCGCGCTCAAGGATTACGCGACGCTTCTTGTGGGCGTTGACGGCCCGCTTTACTCTTGCCATTTCAGTTCTTCCTTACAAAAATTCTCAGATGAAAGCTATGCGCTCGTGGCTTAGTGGCCGAGGAGCTTCATTGCCTGCTTGGCGTCACCCTTGGAGAGGATCTGGTCATCTCCGAGGCGGCGCTTGCGGCGTGAGGACTTAACCTCGAGGTTGTGGCGCAGGCCGGCGCGCTGCTTCTTGAGCTTGCCCGATCCGGTCAGCTTGAAGCGCTTCTTAGCACCCGAGTGGGTCTTCTGCTTAGGCATCAATTTCTCCTTGATTGTGTGCGCGCCCGAGGGCCGCGTCTTTGTACGGCGTCTAAGACACCGAAGCTTTAGTCGTCCGCGGGCTTTTCAGCCTTGCGGCTGGCCTTTTCTTCGGCGCGGCGGGCGTTCTGCTCTGCCTTTGCCTCGGACTTGTTCTTGTGCGGCGCAATCACCATCACCATGTTGCGGCCGTCGATGCGGGGGTTTGACTCCACCGCACCAAACTCGACAACTGCCTCGGCGAACTGCTGCAGCAGACGCACGCCCATCTCGGGACGCGACTGCTCACGGCCACGGAACAGGATCATGGCCTTAACCTTGTCGCCCTGCTCGAGGAAGCCAATTGCACGCTTCGTCTTCGTTTCGTAGTCGTGCTTGTCGATCTTCAGACGGAAGCGCACCTCTTTAAGTACGGTGTTCGCCTGGTTACGACGAGCTTCCTTCTGCTTCTGGGCCGCCTCGTACTTGTACTTGCCGAAGTCCATGATCTTTGCCACGGGAGGCTTAGAGTTCGGGGCAACCTCGACGAGATCGAGATCGGCGTCGGCCGCTAGGCGTAGCGCAGTATCAATCGGCACGACACCGACCTGCTCGCCACTGGGACCAACCAGTCGCACCTCGGGGACGCGGATTCTGTCATTCGTACGGGGATCGCTGATCGCCGGCTCCTCTACTCTCGATGATGGGGACTTCGTCATGAAGCATCGGAGGAGGATTCGGGGTCGCGCATGCACGTTCCCACACCCTGAAAGCTGCCGTAAGGCGGGGTGTCAACTACCCGGTAACCTAGTTGTGGTGCCGGGTGGGAGTATCTCCTCTTCCGATATCTCGGCGCGAGCCGAGAACCGAATAAATCTTAGCACAGAATCAGATTCAACAGTCAGGACAGCATGAGCGAGCAGACCACAGACCTCCCCGAGCACGACGAAAGCGTGACTCAAGCTACGCGAGACATCGCAGATGTCGCGGCTGTTGAGGTCATCACCACCGCTTGCGTTCACCTGCTGAGCGCCGCCGCCGTCAAGGTGGGCCTCGCAGACGACCCCGAGAACCAGATCGATCTCGACGAGGCCCGCAAGCTCATCAACGCTCTCGCGGGCCTTATTACCGCAGCGGCGCCCGAGATCAGCGACATGCACGCGCGCAGCCTGCGCGACGGCCTGCGCTCGGTGCAGCTCGCGTTCCGCGAGGCCTCACCGATTCCCGACGCGATCGGTCAGGGCCCCGGCGAGAAGTACACGGGCCCTGTCAACTAACCCGCCCCGTCGAGCGGGCACCGCGGCCGGCCTCCGGGACTCCCTGGGGGTCGGCCTCGGCATCTTTCCGCTCGGCATCGCACTCGGGATCTTGGTCATCCAAGCGGGGCTCCCCTGGTGGCTCGCGCCCGCTCTGTCGATCGGCATCTTCGCCGGATCAGTGGAGCTACTGCTCGTGAGCATGCTCGCGGCCGCCACCCCGCTCGTCACGATCGCGGCCACGGTGTTCGCCGTGAACTTTCGGCACGTGTTCTATGCGTTCTCGTTTCCTATTGGCCGCGTGCGCCCGGGGCTTCCCCGTGCTTACTCGGTATACGCGATGATCGACGAGGCGTACGCCACCTACGTGCTCATGGATCCGGATCGCCTCAGCTCGGCCCGCATGCTCACCGGGCAGCTCGCCATGCAGTTCTACTGGGTGCTCGGTGGCCTCGTCGGCGTCGTCATCGCGGGCGCACTGCCCGCGCCCATCGAAGGTTTCGAGTTCGCGCTCGTGGCGCTTTTCGTCGTCATGTCGATGGACGCGGTCAGGGGTCGCCGCGAGCTGCCGTCGGCCCTGCTCGCCTGCGTAGCGGTCGCCGCTGCCATGCTGATTTCGGGCGGTAGCGAGCTGCTGGTCGCGCTAATTATTTACTCGGGGCTGCTCGGCGTGCGATACCTGCTGGGCAAGCGTGCAGCTCCAGCCGGCGACGCTTCAACGAACGACACCGACGGAGGAGGCGATCGTGCCTAGCACCGGCTACCTCATTGCGGGCGTCGTCGTCGCGGGAGCCATCACGCTCGCGCTGCGCGCACTCCCCTTCGCTGCCCTCAAGCCCCTGCGCAAGTCGAAGTTTGTGCAGGCGCTCGGGCAGTGGATGCCCGCGGGGATCCTCGTGATCCTTGCCATTGTCGTGCTGCGCGATCAGCTCGCCTCACAGCAGGGCCGGGTGTGGCCCGTGCTCGTCGCGACGGCGGTCACGATCGTCGTGCACCTACTGTCGAAGCGCCGCGCGCTCGTAAGCATCGCGGCGGGCACCGCCTGCTATGTGCTGCTGCTGAACTTTTTGTGAGGGTGGATTCTGCGATCGGCTTCGCCGCCGCAGAATGACGGGGTAGAAGGCCGCCGCAGAATGACGGGGTAGAAGGCCTCGCAGAATGACGTGGTAGAAGGCCCCGCAGAATGACGGGGGCGCAGCGCAACACCCCACCCGTCATCCTGCGGGAGCTTGCGACTCGCAGGATCCATACGTCTGGATTCTGCGACTCCTTCGTCGCGCAGAATGACGGGGGCGCAGTCGCGCGCGCCGCTAGAGCATGACGGGCACGTCGCCGCCCTGGCGCGCGTCGCGCCACAGGTCGACGTTGACGTCTACTCCGTCGAGGATCCGCTCGATCTCGGTGATCTCGTCGGGGGTGAGCTCGAGCCTAGCCAGGGACCGCCAGTTCTCGTCGAGCTGCGACACTCGGCTGGCCCCCACGACGAGGCTCGAGACGCGTTCGTCGCGCAGCGCCCACACGAGCGCCAGCTGCGCGAGCGACTGACCGCGATTGTCGGCCACCGCCGCGAGCGCGCGCAGGCGATCCCGCAGTTCGTCGGTCAGCGCCTCGTTGCTAAATGAGCTCGGGCCGGCACCGCGCGCGCCCGCGGGAATCCCGCCCAAGTACTTGTTCGTAAGCATGCCCTGCGCGAGCGCGGTGAACCCAATGATGCCAAAGCCCTCGTCTGCGGCGACGTCGAGCAGCCCCTCGGTCTCGATCCACCGGTTCAGCATGTTGTACGACGGCTGGTGGATCGTGATGGGCGTGCCCAGTTCACGCATCAGTTGCGAAAGCGTGCGGCTCGCCTCAGCGCCGTAAGACGACATACCGATGTAGTGGGCACGGCCCGTGCGCACGATGTGGTCCAGGGCCCGGGCCGTCTCTTCGAGCGGAACCCGGGGATCCGGCCGGTGCGTGTAAAACACATCGACGCACTCGACACCGAGCCGCTCGAGCGAGCGATCGAGGCTCGTGATGAGGTGCTTACGGCTCGCGCCGGCGCCGTGGTGCCCCGGCCACATATCCCAGCCAGCCTTCGTCGAGATCAAGACCTCGTCGCGGTGAGCGGCGAGATCGCTCGCGAGAATCTGCCCGAAGTTGCGCTCGGCCGCGCCGTACGGGGGGCCGTAGTTGTTGGCGAGATCGAAGTGGTAGATGCCGCGGTCGAACGCGCCGGTGATGATCTCGCGCTGCGTGTCACGCGCGCGATCATCACCGAAGTTCTGCCACAGGCCGAGCGACAGGAGTGGCAGGTGCAGCCCGCTTCTGCCGACTCGGCGCACCTCGGTGCGCTGCGTGTACGGGCGATCGTCGTCGATGAGGCTCATGGAACGAGCCTACTCGACATGTTCGCCCGGTGCGTCGTCACCGCCCGCGGGGTATTCAGCGACCTCGGTCTGCCGCGACAGGAAGATCGCGCTCGCGATCAGGCCGCCCCAGATCACCACGAGGGCGATCACGAGAAACAGGGTTGCAATGGGAGTCATCGTGCGCCGCCTTCGGTTTTGGAGTTCTTCGCGGGCCCGCCCAATGCGCGTTCGCCGGGCACGTGCGGCCAGGGCGCAAAGCGGTCTGGGTTGTATCGCCACGGGCTCAGGGTGAGCAGCGCCGAAGCGATGATCATCACCGCGACCGAGCCCCAGCCGACGATAAGCAGGTAGCCCGAGTCGTAGCCGCTGTAGGGTTCGTTGATGAGCCCCACGATCGTCGCGATCAGCATGTAGCCGAGCACGATCGGGCCCACCACCGAGACAAAGAACAGCCACACGCGGCCGACCTTGAACGTCGATAGCACGCTCAAGTGCCCCGACAGTTCGGTGCCGGCGCGGCGAATCCACAGCACGGTGATCGTCATCACGACGGCCGAGCCGACGATGCCAACCTCGTTCGCCCACTTATCGATTGTGTCGAGGGCGGTGAGGCCTGAGGTGGTGCCAAACAGGATCACCGAGATCACGGCGAGCACGCCACCAATACCGAAGGTCGCCTGCTTACGGGTGAGGTTGAACTTGTCCATGACACCCGCGAGGATCACCTCCATGATGGAGATCAGCGAAGTGAGGCCCGCCAGCACGAGCGCGCCGAAGAACAGGGCACCAAACATTTGGCCGCCCGGCATCTCGCTCGCGATAGCGGGGAACGTCATGAATGCGAGCCCCACACCGGCCATACCGTCGAGTTCGCCGACGCTCACGCCCTGCTGAAACGCGAAGAAGCCGAGCGTCGCAAACACGCCAATGCCCGCGAGAATCTCGAACGACGAGTTCGCAAATGCGACCACGAGGCCGGGGGCCGTGAGGTTTGAACGGCGCTTGCGGTACGAGGCGTACGTCATCATGATGCCAAACGCGACCGACAGCGAGAAGAAGATCTGGCTGTAGGCGGCGACCCACACGGCGGGGTCAGCGAGCGCAGCGAAGTCGGGCGTGAACAGGGCGTTCAGCCCGTCGACCGCACCGGGGAGAAACAGTGCACGCACAACGAGAATGATGAACCCCACGATCAAGAGAGGAATCGCGATCATGTTGAGGCGTTGCACGCCCTTGACCACGCCTGCTCCCAGAACGACGAGTGCGACGAGCCACATGATGACGAGCGGAATCAGCACCGCCGGCACGAAGGTCATGGTGAACGGTGACTCGGCCAACTGCAGGTAGTCGCCCGTAAAGAACCCGGCCGCGTCGTCGCCCCACTTCAGGTCAAACGAGAACACGAAGTAGCTCGACGCCCAGGCCAGCACGGCGGTGTAGTAGATCGCGATGAACACGCAGATCATCACCTGGAACCAGCCGATCCCCTCGCCAAATTTACCGGCAAGTCGCCTCAGCGCGAGCGGCGCCGAGCCTCGGAATCGGTGTCCAATGGCGTAGTCGAGAAACAGAATCGGAATGCCCGCGGTGAGCAAAGCAACGATGTATGGAATGAGAAAAGCACCACCGCCGTTCTCGTAGGCGACCCCCGGGAATCGCCAAATGTTACCGAGACCAACGGCCGAACCGATCGCCGAAACGATGAATCCGAGTTGGCCGGTCCACTCCGCGCGCTGCGGTGCGCGCGGAGTCGTAGATGTTTGCGCCACGTGAAAGCTCCTTCACCGGGTAACCCGGTATTTAGTACCCCGTGAGCGTAGCACTTTCTACGTGCCGCTAAGCGCGCGGCGCCTGCGCGAGGATCGGCTGCACGCGCAGCGAATCGACGCGCTCGGCAATCACCTCTTGCGCCGCCCACCGCGCCCCGAGGCGACCCAAAAGCGCCTCAAGCTCTGGGCGGGCGAGTTCGCGAGAGATCCGGATCCTGACATCGACCTCGGGGGCGGCGAGCGTGCCGGCGAGATCTGCCGGGGCGATCCACACCCGCGCGACATCGGGCTCGTCGGCAGCCGAGGCTTCGAAAGCGGCCGAGACTTCAGCGTCGGCCCAGGCCGGTACGTAGCGTTCGGCAAGCGCGAGGGCCGCGATCGCGGGCCGGCGCACACCGTACGTGAGCCCTGGGCTGCCGGCATCGAGGATGAGCAGGTCGTGCTCCTCCTGCGCGGCGGCGACCGCGGCCTGCGGCCCCGGCACCGGGATGGGCCTCGCGGTGTCGTTCCAGGCGGTCATCGCCGCGACCGAGCTGAAGATGGGCAGCACGGTGCGGCCGTCGGGGGCCGCGACCGCAACGATTGAGAGCTCCTGCGACTTCTCGACCGTTTTGCCCTCTGGAGTCACGCCAATGTCGCCCGCTTCTGCGAGCATCGGCACGAGCACGCGCGCGGTGCCCAGCGCCGCGATCACGTCGGCGTGGGCGCCCGCGAGCCTGCCCACCGCCTCCCAGTGTGTTTCTGCAGTCGTAGCTGCGGCGGCCTCTGCGGCCGCCTTGCGTAGTGCGGTCACGGCTTCGGTGAGGTGGGCAGGTGCCGCTCCGTCATCACCCTCGAACGCGGTTTCGTGATGATCAAACGTTCTTCCCTCCCACGGAAACCCCGCGGAGTCAGCAGCGCCACCCGGCACAAGACTTTCGGGCACCCCCGTCGACCTCGGGGCGTCACCGGTGGAGGGAAGTCGTTTAATCGCCATGTTTACTGCGGCTTTCTACTTCGAAGCGACGTCGAGCGCCGCGGGCAGCGTGAACGCGCCATCGTAGAGCGCCTTGCCGATAATCGCGCCTTCAACGCCGTGCGGCACAAGCTCGCGCAGCGCGACGAGGTCGTCCAGGCTCGAGATGCCACCCGATGCGACAACGGGGCGGTCGGTGCGCTTACACACTTCACCCAAAAGTTCGACGTTAGGGCCGCGCATGGTGCCGTCTTTGGTGACGTCGGTGACCACGTAGCGGGGGCAACCAGCGTCTTCGAGGCGCTCGAGCACGTCCCAGATATTGCCGGCCTCCTGGGTCCAGCCGCGCGTAGCAACGACTTCGCCGCGCACATCGAGCCCCACGGCGATCTTCTCGCCGTGGCGGGCGATGACAGCGCGGGTCCACTCGGGGTTCTCGAGCGCTGCCGTGCCGAGGTTTACGCGGCTCGCGCCCATCTCGAGGGCTGCTTCGAGGCTGGCGTCGTCGCGAATACCGCCCGAGAACTCGATCTTCACTCTGCCCGCGCGGCGCATGATCTTCTTCGCCACCGACACGTTAGAGCCGCGCCCAAATGCCGCATCGAGGTCGACGAGGTGAATCCACTCGGCGCCCTGGTCGATCCAGTCCATCGCCGCGTCAACGGGGCTGCCGTAGTTCGTCTCGGTGCCGGCCTCGCCCTGTGTGAGGCGCACCGCCTTGCCGTCAACCATGTCGATGGCGGGAAGCAGCTGAAGCCCGGGACTATTGGCAAACTCGGTCATCTCGAATGTCTCCTCGTGAGTGGTGTGTCGTGTGTGGTGTGCGCCACGGCGCAAGAGTTATAGCGTGGCAATCCAGTTGCGCAGCAGCTGGATGCCAGCCTCCCCCGACTTTTCGGGGTGAAACTGGGTGGTGCTGAGGGGTCCATTTTCGACGGCGGCGACAAATCGTTCGCCGTGTTCACCCCAGGTCACGCGCGGCCTGGTCGATTCACCGCGCCCCTCGATCGACCACTCGGTCGCGGCGCAGCTGTGCACAAAATAGAACCGTTCATGACGAATGCCGCGAAAGAGCACCGAGTCTTCGGGCGCTTCGACCGTGTTCCATCCCATGTGGGGCAGCAGGTCTGCGCGCAGCTCGTGCACGGTCTCGGGCCATTGATCGAGGCCCTCGGTGTCTTCGCCACGCTCGATGCCACGCGCGAACATCACCTGGTGCCCGACACAGATGCCAAGCACCGGTCGGCCCCCCGCGAGCCTGCGTTCAATCATTTCGTCGCCGCGCACTGCGCGCAGCTGCTGCATGACCGCGCCAAAGGCGCCCACTCCCGGCACAAGCAGGCCATCTGCTTCTGCCACCAGCTTCGGGTCACGCGAGAGTGTCACGTCTGCCCCGGCGGCCGCGAGTGCCTTCACCGCGGAGTGCACGTTGCCTGAGCCGTAGTCGAGTACGACCACGCGCTTGCGTGTCACAGAGCACCCTTCGTGGACGGAATCCCCTTCACGAGGGGATCTTTCGCTTTTGCGACGCGGAAGGCGCGCGCAAAAGCTTTGAACTCAGCCTCTGCGATGTGGTGCGGGTCACGGCCCTCAATGAGCTTGATGTGCGCGGTGAGGCGCGCGTTGAGCACGAGTGCTTCGAAGAAGTGCCGCACCATCGAACCCGTGTAGTGCCCACCGATCAGGTGAAATTCGAAACCGGCCGGCTCACCCGAGTGCACGAGGTACGGGCGCCCTGAAATATCAACGACCGCCTGTGCGAGTGCTTCGTCGAGCGGCACGAGCGCGTCGCCATAGCGCGAGATGCCGCTTTTGTCACCGAGCGCTTCAAGCAGCGCCTGACCCAGCAAGATGCCGGTGTCTTCGACGGTGTGGTGAACATCGATGTGCACGTCACCCGTTGCTCGCACCGTGAGATCGGTGAGCGAGTGCCGCGCGAACGCGGTGAGCATGTGATCGAAGAAGGGAACACCGGTTTCGACATCGGCTTCGCCGGTGCCATCAAGGTTGACTGAGACGGTAATCTGCGATTCGCTCGTGACACGCTCGAGCGACGCTGTTCGTGATGCTGCGGACATACTCCCCAGTCTACTCAGCTTCGCCTGCTCGCTCGGCCACGGGCAGGGTTGCTGGCTCGGCCGCCGGATCGGCAGTAGCGGTATGACCCCGGCGCAGCACCACAGTCGCGGCCCAGGTTCCCGCGAGAAGGATGAACACCACCGCTACGGCCCAGTTCGGCACGGCCTCGGTTACGCGCAGCACGTCGGCTTCGAGCTTTGCCTGGGTGGTGGCCCCGACGAGCCCGCCGAGCGTGGTGGTGCCGCGCGTGACAAACAGCAGCGCACCGATCAAAATGGTCAGCGCGCCGCCAATCACATTGGTCCACGCGTTGCGCCACTTACCTATGCGCAGCTCACGCGGCCGCACGAGCCCCCGCACGGCGGGCACCCTGTTCCACACGAGCGCGAGCACGAAGAGCGGCAGCGTCATGCCGGCCGCGAAGACGAGCAACACGACTCCCCCAAACGCCGCGCTGCCCCCAAACGCCGCAAACGACAGCGCAGCGCCCAGCAGCGGGCCCGCGCACACGCCGGCGAGCCCGTACACCGCACCGAGCGCAAACACCGCAACGGCAGAGGCGCTCTCGGGCCCCCGCTGGCGCATCACCCCGGGCATCGGCGCACCAATCAGCAACACCAGCCCGAGCACCATCACCACAATCGACGCGACACTGACAAGCTCAAACCGATTCGTGCTCACCCAGGCCCCGACCGTGCCGGCGAGGAGGCCCAGCGGGACGAGCGCGGTCGCAAGCCCCAAGAAAAAGACCCCCGTGCGTGCGAGCAGCGCGCCCGTGCTCGTGAACGCGTAAGCAAAAAATGCGGGTAGGAGCATCACCGAGCACGGGCTCAGCAGCGTGAGCACTCCTCCTAAGAACGCACCGGCGAGGGTGAGGTTCACTGAGCTTCTCCGACGGCCCCATCTAGAAACTGGCGAAACGTCTCGATGGGTTGGGCACCGCTCACGCCCTGCCCACCCACGGCAAAGAACGGCACACCCGTCACGCCGAGCTGGCTGGCACGCTCGGTGTCTGCTGACACCGCGGCTCGCAGGTCTTCGCGGGCCATGTCTTTCTTAAACTGTGCAAGGTCTGGCACCTTGGCCGTCTTGGCGTGCCCCAGCAGTTCGTCTGCCGTGAGGTCGGGGTGCCCCGACTCTGGCGCCGCCTGGTAGATCGCGTCGATGAATTCAAAGTAGCGCCCCTGTTCTGCCGCGGCGCGTGCCGCGGCAGATGCTCGCAGGGATTCTTCGCCGAAGAAGGCGACGTCGTTCATTTCGATGCGCACCTTGCCCGCGTCAACGTATTCTTTGATCACGTCGGGCAGCGTGTCGCGCGTAAACACGGCGCAGTAGGGGCAGCGCAGGTCGACCCACTCGGTCATTACGACGGGTGCGTCGATATCACCGATCGCCATCGGGTCACCCTCGATGCGACGCTCGAGCGGGGCGCCCTGCGACTC
Source organism: Leucobacter faecis (assembly GCF_054456695.2). NCBI lineage: Bacteria > Bacillati > Actinomycetota > Actinomycetes > Micrococcales > Microbacteriaceae > Leucobacter > Leucobacter faecis. The sequence continues at coordinate 335,701 of NZ_JBTJER020000003.1, read as the reverse complement.
GCCCTCGGCCTGTGCACCCGTCTGCGCCCCCGCCTGCGGAGTTGCTGCAGCGCCCTGGCCCGCGCCAGAGCTCTGCGACCATTGCACCGCCCCAAACACGAGGGCGAGGGCGGCTACCACCGCAAGAATCACACTAACGAGCCGCGATGTGCGCAGCTGGCGTTCGAGCACGTGGCGGGGCATGGCTTCGGGCGCTGTAGGCATACCCAGCACCCTATCGCCGCGTGTGTGCAGCGACGCTGAGAGCCCCGTTAGCTCTGAAGCGTCAGCGCGGTGATCGCGTCGATCACCGCGGTCGTCTCGCTCTCGGTGCCAGCTGTAATGCGCAGGTGGCCATCAATACCCAGGTTCCGGATCAGGATGCCCTGCGCACGCAGTTGCTCAAATACCGCGTTGGGGTTGGCAAAGCCTCCGACGAGCAAGAAGTTGGCGCCCGACTCGTGCACACGGTAGCCCAGCGCAGACAGCGCCGAACCGAGCCTGTCGCGCTGAGAGCGAATGTCGGCAACCGTGGCCAGCATGGTTGCCGCATGCTTGATCGCGGTGGTGGCCGCTGCCTGCGTGAGGGCTGACAGGTGGTAGGGCAGGCGCACGAGGCGCAAGGCATCGATGACGGCGGGGTCTGCGGCTAGGTAACCAAGACGCACCCCCGCAAATGCAAACGCCTTACTCATCGTGCGCGATACCAAGAGCCGCGGGCGCCCCTCAAGGAGCGTGACGGCGCTCTCTCGTTCGCCGTCGAACTCAAAGTATGCCTCATCGACAATCAGTATCCCGTCGAACGCGTCATACGCGGCGAGAATCACGTCGCGGTCGAGCGGTGTTCCTGTCGGGTTGTTGGGGCCGCACAGAATCGCGATGCTGGGCTGGTGCTCGGTGAGCGCCGCACGTACATCATCGGCTGCCAGTCGGTACCCCTCGGGCCGCGGCACCGCGATCCAGCCAGTGTCAGTGCCATCGGCCAGCAGCGGGTACATCGAATAGGTTGGGGTGAAGCTCAGTAGGGTGCGGCCGGGCCCACCGAAGGCCTGCAGCACCTGCTGCAGCACCTCGTTGGAACCATTCGCGGCCCACAGCTGCTCTGCTGTGAGGCCATGCCCCAGGTAGCCGGCTAGCGCTACTCGCAGGCCGTCGAACTCGCGATCCGGGTACCGGTTTGCCGTGCGCACGGCAACTTCGAGCGCCGCGGTGATGTCTGCGACAACCTCGTCGGGAATGGGGTGCGTGTTCTCATTCACATTCAAGCTCACGGGAACCGGGTCTTGCGGAGCGCCATAGGGCCGCTTACCCACGAGATTGGCACGGAGGGGAAGATCACTCAAACTGGTCACGCAGCCAGTCTATAGAGGGCGAGCAGCGCTGCCCGCCAGATGCTACGCCAGGCTACAGCCCCAGTTCCTCAGCGGCCATCACCGAACCGCTGTCGCTATAGCGCAGCGGCACCGCAATGGGCTGACCCGCCGCGATGTCGGCGCCGCGTAGCTGGTTGAGCTGAATGATCTCTGCCACCAACTCGCGGGGATCCATCGCCGGGTCGAGCTCGGTTGCCAGCTGCCACAGCGAAGCTCCCGGCGCCGCCACAATGTACCCAAACTCAGCACCACTGGGTTCCCCAGACGCCACAGCTTGCGGTGCACCAAGAGTCGCCACCAGGGCAAACGATGCCGCCACCGCACACGCTGCAAGTCCGCCAAAGACGACGCGGCCGCGGCGTGTGAGTCGAATACGCACGGGCGCCACTCGCGCCGCGGGCGCGACTGCGCCCGCTTGTGCCCTCTGAATGATGGGCACCTGCGTCACTGCTGCACTCATTGTCATTTCCCTTCAATCGAGCGTTCACCACACGGGCGAACATCACTTTCGAATATAACTTCGATATATCGAAACCGCAACCCCTTCGTTCGATCTTCACCAAACTTGCGCACGGAATTCTCGAACACTTGTTTGGCGGGTCGCACCAAAGCCGGGTAAGCTTTCGAACCAACGAGAGCACTCAAGCAGGCACCTCCGACACTGACGTCGACAGCCCGCCTGCCGCGAAGCACAGCAACGAGGAGTCGACATCATGGTCACCAATGCAGAACGGTTAGAGCGCTTAGACCGGCTGACCGCGAAACAGCGCGTTATTCTCGAGTACATCGTCAGTTCGGTAACCACGCGCGGGTATCCACCGAGCATGCGAGAGATCGGCGACGCCGTGGGGCTTTCGTCACTCTCGAGCGTCACCCACCAGCTCAACCGACTCGAGTTGGCGGGCTGCATTCGGCGGGACCCCCACCGCCCGCGCGCGCTCGAAATTCTCGTGAGCCCCACCGTGGACGAGCCCCCAGTCGACACTCCCGTGTCAGCTGAAGAGACTGCCTTCGTGCCACTCGTCGGGCAGATTGCGGCCGGCGTACCGATCACTGCTGACCAGCAGGTGGAAGAGATCATGCCGCTGCCCCGGCAGCTCGTAGGCAACGGCACGGTATTCATGCTCAAGGTGGTGGGCGATTCGATGGTTGACGCCGCGATTTGTGACGGAGACTTCGTTGTCGTTCGTCAGCAACGCGAAGCGACCAGCGGCGATATCGTAGCCGCCATGATCGACGGCGAAGCGACCGTCAAAGTGTTTCGACGTCGCGACGGCCACACTTGGCTTTTGCCCCGCAATAGCGCGTTCGAGCCGATCCTGGGTGACCACGCCGAGGTCCTCGGCAAAGTGGTCGCGGTGCTGCGCTCGATCTAGCAGCCCGCGACCACTCCTCGGCCCCCGCTAGACCAGCGCGGGCGCTAGCAGGTCAAGCTCTCGCAGCACCGCGAGCACACGCTCGTGACGGTTGAACGTGTAGAGATGCAGGGAGGGCGCCCCGCCGTCAAGCAACTCGCGAGACAGCTCGATGGTGTGCTCAACCCCGAGCTCTGGTGCATAACCGCCAGCTTCTTCGATTGCGCGCATCAGCTCTGAGGGCGCCGGGCGGCCCGCCAGCTCGGCGACCTTGCGCAGCTGTGCCGCTGTCGCCACCGGCATGAGGCCCGGCAACACCGGAATCGTAAGCCCTGCGCGCTGGGCGTCGGCCACGAACGCGAGGTATTCGTCGGCGTAAAAGAACAGTTGCGTGATCGCAAACTGTGCGCCTGCTTCCTGCTTCGCCACGAGCCAGTCAACGTCCTCGGCGCGAGAACGCGACAGCGCATGCCCGTTGGGGTAGGCCGCGACGCACGTGCGCCCCACACTCGTGAACGGCGGGCGCTCGGCCCTCGCCTGTGCCACCAGTTCAACGAGCTCGAGCGAGCTGAGCGAACCGGCCACGGCCGCATCAGACTCGCTAGACCCGCGCGGTGGGTCTCCCCGCAGCGCGAGAAAGTCGTGCACGCCAGCGTCCATGATGCCGTGAATCGCTTCAAGAATGGCCTCGCGCGTCTCGCCCACCGTCGTGAGGTGTGCGAGCGGTAGGGCATTCGTGTGATCACGCAGATACTTCACCAGGTCGAGTGAAGCACCTCGGTGCGACCCGTTCGCACCGTACGTCACCGAGATGAAGTCGGGCCCCGCCGCGGCCAAATGCTGCACCGCGTTTCCGAGCGCAAGCGCCGCGGCACCACTGCGAGCCGGAAACACCTCAAACGAAAACCGTGGCTTGGTCGGCGCGCTGCCGGTGAGCAGTAGGTCACCCGATGCGCGAGTATCAGATGAGCTCATACGAGCACCTCCTCGGGGCGTCCAGCGAGCTCGGCACTCGCAATCGTTGTGCCCCGCACACGCGCGGCAATTTTGGCAAAGGCGACGTCACGCGCAAAGTCGGGTGAACCGTGCCTGGGCTTCTCGTCAATCAAGTACGGCGAGAACCCGCAGTCGTCGGTTGAACCCAACTGTGCAGGGGGCACGAATCGGGCCGCACGCACGAGCTGTTCGGCAATTTCGCGATCAGTTTCGAGCTTCGGGTTCGTGGGGTCGGTGACACCAAAGAGTACCCGCGGCGTGCGCCCGCCGGCCGCAGCAAGGTCGCGCAGCTGACGGCCTACGAGCCGGGCCACTCGATCCGGATCAGACTCACCCGCGGCCTGCACCAGAAAGTAGCCAGCCTCGATCTGAAACAGCTCGGGAATCAGTTCGGCATAGTCGACGTCGGCGCTGTGCGCGCTGTCGTGATCGTTGCCGGGGCAGGTGTGCACACCGACCGCCTGGCGCAGGGGCGCAGGCACCAAATCGAGCACGCGGTTCATCAGCTCGATAAACCCGCTGAGCGCGGCGGGCCCCGCCCAGGGCGCGCGCAGGTCACGGCGCAGAGCAAGCCGCCCCTCGGTGAAGTCGATCGTGACGCGCGCGGCCCCGGCCGCAAACGAGCGGCGAATGTCTTCTGCGCAGCCCGCCACAACATGGTCGAGAAATTCGGCGCGCGTGTATGAACCGGCCAGGTCGTCAGTCCACATGAGCGACAGCATCGACGGCGAAACAACCGCTTGCTTCAGCGGCAGCGTGGTGAGCGAGCGGGCAGCCTTGACGTCGTCGGCGGCCCACCCACGAAACTCAAACGGTGCGCGCGCGAGCCTCGGCACGACCCGGTGATGGCCGTCGGCGAAGACGGCAAACACCGGGTCTTCGCCCGGCGCGCTACGCTCGGGATCGGGCCCGAGCGGGTAACTCGAAAAGCTCTGCCTGCGCTGTTCGCCGTCGGTGACGATCGGAGAGCCGGTCGCTTCGAGGCCCGCGATCGTGTCGCTCACCGCACGGTCTTGCGCCTCAGCCAGCTCGCTCGCCGACACGAGCCCAAGCTCCGCGTCAAGCACCACACGCTGCAGCCGCGCGGGCCGCGGGAGCGAGCCCACGGGCTCCGTCGGCAGTTCGCCCGCGGGCCACGCGGCGGGGGCATGCTCCCCCGCCGCGGTGCGCGCGTCGTGCGCGCTCACATGCTGCGTGTTCACGCGACGCCCGAGGGCACGGCCTCTCGCACCTCGCGCGCCGCGCGCACCAGGTTCGTGAGGCTCGCAATGGTCTCTTCGTAGCCGCGCGTCTTGAGCCCGCAGTCGGGGTTGACCCACAGCTGCTCGCCCGGAATGCGGGCCGCGGCGATGCGAATCAGCTCGGCCTGCTCCTCAGTGCTGGGAACGCGGGGTGAGTGGATATCGTAGACGCCCGGGCCAATGCCCCGTGAGTAGCCGTGGTCACCCAGCGGCTCGACGACATCCATGCGGCTGCGCGCCGCTTCGATGCTCGTCACGTCGGCGTCGAGACCATCGACGGCGCCAATGATCTCGCCGAACTCTGAGTAGCACAGGTGCGTGTGGATCTGCACCTCAGCCGCTGCACCTCCGGTCGCGAGACGGAACGCGCCCACCGACCAGTCGAGGTAGTCGGCCTGGCGGCTCGCGTCGAGCGGCAGCAGCTCCCGCAGCGCCGGCTCGTCGACCTGCACGATGTGAATGCCAGCCTCGACAAGGTCGTCGATCTCGTCGCGCAGCGCGAGCGCCACCTGGTTGGCGGTATCAGCGAGCGGCTGGTCATCGCGCACAAACGACCATGCGAGAATCGTGACCGGGCCCGTCAGCATGCCCTTCACGGGGCGCGGGGTGAGCGACTGGGCGTACGCCGACCATGCGACGGTCATCGGCGCGGGCCTAGACACGTCGCCCCACAGGATCGACGGGCGCGTGGCGCGCGTGCCGTATGACTGCACCCAGCCGTTCTCGGTGACCGCGAAGCCGTCGAGCAGCTCAGCGAAGTACTGCACCATGTCGTTGCGCTCTGCCTCGCCGTGCACGAGCACGTCAAGCCCAATCTCCTCCTGCAGCCGGATCACGCGCTCGATCTCGTCGCGCAAGAATCCGTCGTAGGCGGCCTGATCGATCTCGCCGCGGCCAAACGCGGCGCGCGCCTTACGAATCTCGGTCGTCTGCGGGAACGAGCCGATCGTGGTGGTCGCGAGCTCGGGAATCCCGAGGGCTTTCTGCGCGTCACGGCGCTGCTGCTCGGTGACGCGGTCACGATCTGCGGTGCCTGTCGCGTTCACGCGGCTCCGGATCGCGTCCACGCGCACACCCGCCGCCTGCGCGCGATCTGCGAGCGCCGCTTCGGTGTCGGCAAGCTCGGCTTCGATGCTTGCAGCACCGTTCTCGAGGCCCGCGGCGAGAGTGGCTACCTGCTGCACCTTCTGGTCTGCGAATGCCAGCCAGCTCTTCAGCTGAGCGTCAAGCTGCTGCTCGTCTGCGACGTCGTGTGGCACGTGCTGCAGGCTGTTCGATGTGCCGATGACCGTGTTGATGCCGGCGGCCTGCAGCTGCGCTGCCTGTGCGAAGGCACGGCGCAGGTCGGTGCGCCAGATGTTTCGGCCGTCGACGACGCCCGCTACCAGCTGGGTGTTCGCGAACGCCTGTGCCAGCTCGCCCGAGGCGAGAGCATCGGCGGGCAGTGTGCCGCGCACGAGGTCAGTCTGCACAGCCTCGACCGGCAGCTTGCCCAGGCGTGCCAGAGCAGCCGAAGCGTCGCCGTATGGGGTGGTGATGAGAATCTGCGGGCGGCCTGTAGCCGCACCGAGCGTGGCGTATGCACGCTCGACGAGGGCGAGGGCGAACTCGCGCGGCACCGACAAAGAGTCAGACACGAGCGCGGGCTCGTCGAGCTGCACCCAAGTGGCGCCGGCTGCGGCGAGCGCCTGCAACAGCTCGGCGTAGACCGCGACAACCTCATCGAGGCGGTCGATGGGGGCAAAGTCTGCGCTTGCTGCGTCGGAGGCCTTGGCCAGCAGCAGGTAGGTGACGGGGCCGACGATGACGGGGCGCGAGTCGATGCCCGCTTCGCGTGCCTCTACGACCTGGGCTACAAGCTGGGCGGGGTTTGCCTTGAAGGGCGTCGCCTCATCGATCTCGGGCACACTGTAGTGGTAGTTCGTGTCGAACCACTTAGTCATCTCGAGCGGCTGGTGCTTCTCGTCACCGCGTGCGAGCGCGAAGTAGATCTCGAGGTCGCTGCCGGTGACGCCCGCGAACCGGCCGGGGATAGCACCGAGTGCGAGCGTGGCGTCGAGTACCTGGTCGTAGAAGCTGAAGCTCTCGGGGATCGCTCCGCCCGTCTTGGGCAGGCCGAGCTCGGCGAGGCGTTCACGGGTGACGGCGCGCAGTTCGCGGGCGGTGGCCTGCAGCTCGGCTTCGCTCGTGTTGCCCTTCCAGAACGACTCGACGGCGCGCTTGAGCTCACGGCGCCGACCGATGCGGGGGTACCCGAGGATCGTGGCGTTGGACAGGGGTGAGGTTGCAGACATGCGATTCCTTCGACTTTGAGAAGAGCGCACCTGTTCGGGCGCCGCTGGTGAGACCAAGGTATTCTCGCGGCCACCCCGGCCGCTCGTTTGTGTCACTGTATGAACTACGAAATATTACGGCGCATCACGTAGTGTTACACCCCACCCCACACACGAAAGCGAGCTCGATGGACGTTCTGCCTCACTTCGTGCCCGACCGTCGTTCGCCGCTCACGCTCACCGAGCAGCTCACGCGCAGCGTACGTGACGCGATAGCCACGGGTGCCCTCGCACCGGGTGATTTACTGCCGCCCACACGCAAGCTTGCAGCGGCCCTCGGCGTCTCGCGCTCCGTCGCGGTCGGGGCCTACGAGCGACTCATCGGTGACAATCTCGTCGAGACGGTGCAGGGCTCGGGCACCCGCGTCACGGAGGCTGCTCGGCACCTTGTCCACGCTGCACGCGGCGACACGGCGCAGGGCACCACGGCGCAGCCGCGTGATCCGGATCACAGGCCGCAGCTGGCCGCGGCCGCGATCGATCTGCGGTCTGGGCTGCCTTACGTCGCGGCCGAACCGCCGCGGGCGTGGTCGCGCGCGCTGGCGGCCGCGGCCCGCATGCCGTGGGCGGTGGAGTCACCTGAGCCCCGTGGCACGCAGCAGCTACGGGCCAGGCTCGCCGCGCACACGCGCTTGCACCGCGGGCTCGCCTGCGACGCCGATGACACAGTCATCACGTCGGGTACGTCTGAGGCGCTCGTGATCGTTGCCCTCGCGCTCGCGCGTGTACTCGGCCGTTCGCCACGCGTGGTGGTGGAGAGCCCTGGCTACCTTGCGGGTGCTGCCGCTCTTGCGGCCGCGGGCGCCGCGCTCGTGCCGCTGGCTGTCACAGAGCGTGGCGTACGGCAGGCTGAGCTCGCCGCGCTCTACGAGCAGGCACCGTTCGACGCCTTGATGCTCACCCCGAGTCATCAGTTTCCGCTGGGCGGGAGTCTGCCGGCGGGCGAACGCCGCAGCCTGTTGGATTGGGCGCACGCTCATGGCGTGCTCGTCATTGAGGACGACTACGACAGCGAGTTTCGGCATGACGGCGCCGCGATGCCCGCGCTCGCGGCGGCCGATTCGTACGGTGTCGTGACCTATATTGCGAGCCTCAACAAGATACTGTCGCCTTCACTTCGGTGCGGCATGATTGCGCTTCCCACCGCTGGCGCCCTGCGTGACGCGCTGCTCAGCGTGCGCGAGGCGATGGGGGCGACGGTCTCGGCGCACACGCAAATCGCGCTCGCGGAGTTCATCGGTGACGGCGCCTTCGCACGCTCGGTGGCCCGCAACAAGCGCGAATACCAGCACCGTCGGGCACTGGTGTTAGCCGAGCTTGCAGGGCACGGCATTCGCACGCTCGGGGGCTCAGGCGGCCTACACCTCGTGATATCGCTGCCGTCTGCAGCCGCGGCCGAGCGAGTGCGAGCCCGGCTGGGCATGCGGGGCGTGATCGTCGAGACTCTCGCCGAGTTCACCTCGACCGGCGTGAGTGGCAGCACCAGTCCCGTGTGCGGCATCGTGTTTGGGTATGGCGCGGTCCCTGTGCCGCAGCTTATGCAAGGGGTGCAGTTGCTCGCCGAAACGATAATTGGTCTGTCATGTTTCGACGGTTCTGGCATACCAGTAGGCGATGCGTTCGGCCAGGCTGGGTGAGGTCTACACTCTTCAACTCGAAAGACTTTGCCATGGCCTCATCATCCCCCGCATCACACCCGATGCGACCTCGCCGTATGCCCGAGAAAATGACAACCGAGCGTGCCGCGTTCGACGCGCTCTGCCGCGAGACCGTGCTCGCGCATGTCGCAGTCGTGGTCGAGGGGCAGCCCGTCGCGATGCCCACCGCGTTTGGCGTGTTCGACGACCACCTCGTGATTCACGGCTCAACCGGATCGCGCTGGATGCGCGCGCTATTGCCACAAGAGGTGTCGGTGTCGATCACGCGAGCGACGGGGCTCGTGGTGGCGAGGTCGATGTTTGAGTCATCTATGTGGTACCGCAGTGCTGTCGTCTTTGGCCGGTTCGCCGCGGTGCCCGAGGAGCAGCGTGATGTTCTGCTCAGGCGCCTCACAGATCGACTCTTGCCCGGCCGTTCCGCCGAGACTCGGCCCTCCACGCGCAAGGAACTCGCCGCGACGATGCTGCTCGCCATGCCAATCGAACGCTGGTCGCTGCGGGTGTCTGAGGAGATGCCCGACGACGAGCCGGGCGATATCGCAGGCCCTGCGTGGGCCGGCGTCATCGAACTGGGCCCGACGGTCTCGGGCGTGCTGCCCGCCCCCGACTTGAATGAGGGTATTGCGATGCCCGCGTCGGTGACCGAATTTACGCGGTCACCGCGCGGGCTGGTGTAGCAGCTACTTCTTCATTTCTGCACGATGCAAGAATGCGGCAGTCGCCTCTCGCGATGTACGGTCCTTCGGTTCGAAGGCGAGCGATCCATTAGCCTGCTTCACGCCGGTTGTAATGCCGTTCGACGACATCCAGGTGATCTCGTTGTAGAACTTGTGCCCCTTGGGAACGTCTACGAGCTTCTTCGCGCCCGGCTTGGTTGAGATCTCGGCTTTGTACTGGCGGTACATGAACGCAGCCATGGCTTCCCGGGTGATGCGATCGCCCGGCAGAAACTTGCGTGAGCCGTCGAGCTGTTTGGTGCCGGTTGTCACCTTGTTCTCATAGGCCCACATGATCTGTTTGTAGAACTTGTGCTTGGGCGTCACGTCGGTAAACGGGCTCTTCCCTTTTACCTTGTATGACCCTGACTCCGGATCCAGCCTAAACAGGAACGCAACCATGGCTTCACGCGAGACGGTGTCCTTCGGCAGGAACTTCAGGGTGCCGTTAGCCTGCTTGACGCCAGTCGTGATCCCTTCTCTGGCGAGCCAGTCGATATCGTCCGCGAACTTGTGGTCAACGGGAACATCCATAAATTCACGCAGATCAAATTGCTTCAGCTTAATGCGCTGGTGCCTTTCGATCTTGAACGGCGTCGCTTCACTGATGTCGCGCGTTCCAAATATGGTGCCGTCGTAGTAAAGTTTCACGCCGTTGTTCGTGAGTTTGGCACGCAGAATGTAGGTTCCGGGCGATCCGTTGAAATCATGCCGAGAATTGTTCACGTTGCCTACGGTGTCGCCCGAGAACACGGAGTTTCGCACATCGGTCTCTGCTCCCGTCTGCTGGTTCACAAGCGTGAGGTCGTAAGCACCCTTCACTGACATTTCAGCGCTCACTGTCACTGAGACGCTGCCGACGTTAATGTCCTGTACCGGGGCAGTGAAGGACTGGTTCGTAAGATCAATAGGCCCGTCGTAGCCGGTGGCTGCGTTGGGCGGGCCCATGTACAGGGGTGCGCTCTGGTAACCAGTAGCCGCTACGTCGACCCAGATGTGGTACTTAATGCGATTCAGACCTGACACGGTCCAGGTCGCGGTTGTCCCAGCCGCAGTGGGATTGTAGGAGAACCCGGGCATCCCATAGATGTAACGAATTCCCGCGGAGGTAGCCCCGTCCTTGTTGATATATACCCTCAGCGACCGCTTCTGGGCGAGAGTCATACCCGCCGGAAACTTCACAGTGCCAGAAATCTTGCGGTCCGTAGCAGCTGCCTCCGCTACCGGTGCATCAGCTTCGGTCTGTTCTGGCGCTTCGTCCGCGCTAGAATTTGCCGCGGGCTCAGTGTCCGCACCACCCGCCGGGGGGGGTGAAGCAGGCGTTTCAATTTCGGTGACGGCATCGGCTGCTTCCGAGCCTTCTACCGCGCCCGCCGCGCCTGCTGGTACAGCGATAAGCAGCATGCCCGCAAGCGCCGCGGTAACCCCCATCGCGAGGCTCCTGCCCCGCTTCGCTGGCTTGTTTGTGGATCCGATCATAGTTGTCCCTTCGGATGGGTTGACAAACAAAGTTTTATAGCGACTCAGGCAAGGTATGGCGCGAGCTTCGCGAGCATCTCGCCCGACACGAAGGCGTGCACCCTGGTGCCCTCCTCGACATACTCTGTCGAGACCACCCGGTTTCGCTCGTGCATCTCGGCTACAAGCCCCCCGCGATCGTAGGGCACCACCACGGTGACTTCTTGATCGGGCGTGGGCAGCGCCGCATCGACCCGCACACGCAGCTCGTCAAGGCCTGCGCCCGTGAGCGCAGACACGAACACGGCGTCGGGGGCGAGCCCGTGCAGCACAAGCCGCTGCGAATCATCGATCAGGTCAGACTTGTTAAACACCACGATCTCGGGGATCGCCTGCGCGCGCACCTCAGCGATCACTTCTCGCACGGTGCGCAGCTGCGCCGCGGGATCGGGGTGGGCGCCGTCAACGACGTGCAAGATGACGTCGGCCTCACCGACCTCCTCGAACGTCGAACGAAACGCCTCCACCAGCTGGTGCGGCAGATTGCGCACAAACCCCACCGTGTCGGCGTAGGTGAAGCTGCGACCGTCAGACGTTTCGGCGTGGCGAATCGCGGTGTCAAGCGTGGCGAAGAGCTCGTTTTGCACGAGCTCTTGTGCGTCGATCAGCTTATTCACGAGACTCGACTTGCCCGCGTTCGTGTACCCCGCGATCGCGACCGACGGCACCTCACCGCGCTTGCGGTTGGCTCGCTTCGCTTCACGCGCGGGTGCCATGCCCGCGATCTCCTTGCGCAGCTTCGCCATTCGGTTATGAATCTTGCGCCGGTCGAGCTCCATCTTCGTCTCGCCTGGGCCACGCGACCCCATGCCAGCTCCGTCAGAGCCCACCTGGCCGCCCGCCTGGCGCGACATCGACTCACCCCAGCCGCGCAGACGCGGCAGCAGGTACTGCAGCTGTGCCAGTTCAACCTGCGCCTTGCCCTCGCGGCTCTTGGCGTGCTGGCTGAAGATGTCAAGAATCACGGCCGTGCGGTCGATCACTTTCACCTTCACCACGTCTTCAAGCGCACGCCGCTGGCCGGGCCGCAGCTCGGTGTCAACGACGACGGTGTCGGCGCCGAGCGCCGCGACCAGCTCCTTGAGCTCTTGTGCTTTGCCCTTACCGAAGTAGGTGGCGGGGTCGGGGAACGCGCGCCGCTGCAGCAGCCCGTCGAGCACGCGGGCGCCTGCGGTCTCGGCAAGCGCTGCGAGCTCGCGCAGCGAGTTCTCGGCGTCCTCTTGACCGGCGCGGCCGTTACCAGAGTAGACGCCGATCAGCACCACATTCTCGAGCCGCAACTGGCGGTACTCAACCTCTGTCACGTCTTCGAGTTCGGTCGACAGCCCAACGACCCGCTTGAGCGACGCACGATCCTCACGTTCCATGCGGATCAAATCGTCGGCGCTCGCCAGCGCGTCATGGTCGTCGCTGCCGAGGGCCTGAGCGCTCGACAGATCACGAATCACGTTCGCCGAGCCATCACCCCGGCGCAAGATGCGGGCAAGAGCGTCATCGCCCTGCTCTCCTGGCGCAAAAGCAGCAAAATCGCCTAGCTCGTCGTCTGAGACGTTCAAGACACCCGCGTCGTGTGAGTCGGCGTCAAAAGCGTCGTTCTCGCGTGCGGGCTCGTTCGGCTCGTGGCCTACAGTCTTATCGTTAGTCATGTACCACCCAGTCTACGCGGCACGCCTGCGCAGGTCGACTGCATCGCGCTACATATGCCAACGGTGCAGGCCAACTGCGCGGGCCAACGGCGCGCACTGCGCCCCCACCCATCAATGGGCTGAGATACTGGGGAGGTGAGCGAGCACTACTTCTCTGAAACCCCGTCTGGCGACTACCGACCCCGAGAGATCGAGGTGGAGCTCGCGGGCGCTCCCCGCCGCGTGACCACCGCAGGCGGCGTCTTCAGCCCCGAGCATGTCGACCGCGGCACACAAATTCTGCTCGCCCATCTCGCGGCCGAAGCTGCTGCGACCGCAGATATTGATCCGGATCAAAATGCAGCCCCCGGAGCGATCCTCGACATCGGTTGCGGCTGGGGACCCATCGCCCTCGCGGCCGCGCTCAATCACCGCGAGCGCGAGGTCTGGGCGATCGACGTGAACGAGCGCTCGCGCGAACTGACCGCGGCGAACGCCGCGAGTCTCGCGCTCACGAACGTGCACGTGAGTGCGCCCGATGAGGTACCAGCTGACGTGGTGTTCGCGCAGATCCACTCAAACCCGCCGATCCGCGTGGGCAAGGAGGTGCTGCACAGCATCTTGCGGCAGTGGCTGCCGCGGCTTGCGCCGGGCGGCGTCGCATCGCTCGTAGTCGCCAAACATTTGGGTGCTGACTCGCTGCAGCGCTGGATCGCCGGTGAGTTCACGGGTCTCGCCGTGACGCGCGCCACGCGTTCGAAGGGCTTTCACGTGCTACGCGCCGAGGCGTCCGCGCAGGGCGCACAGCTCGCGCAGGGCGCCGAGGCCACCGCCACAGACGGCGCGCAAGCGTGATCGCCTTGCAGCGCGGCACCCCGGGCGGTGCCGTTCGAACTCGTGTGCGCCCAGCGGCCGCCCTCTTCGTGGCGCTCGGGCTTCTGCTCACCGGCTGCGGGGAGGCAGCCCCCGCAGTGACAGACGCCCCGTCTGCGAGCGTCGTAGAAGAGGCACCGCTTGCCCAGAACACGACACCCGAAGTCAAAGCACCTTCGTCACCCCCAACTGATGGCGACGCCGCGGGGGCCGGCAGCAAGACCGACACAGCACCCGCCGCGGGGAGCGCGGCCGAGCTGCTCGCCACGCTCGCGGTGAAGGGCCGTTCGCCCAAGACCGGGTACGACCGCAAAGCCATGTTTGGGTCGCCGTGGTTTGACGCCGACCGCAACGGTTGCGACACGCGCAACGACATACTGCAGCGCGACCTCACCGGCATCACGCTGTCGGGGCGCTGCAAGGTGCTCTCTGGCACGCTCGCCGACAAGTACACCGGCCAGACCATCGATTTTGTGCGCGGTCAAGACACGTCACGCGCCGTGCAAATCGATCATGTCGTGGCACTCTCAGATGCGTGGCAGAAGGGTGCACAGCAGCTCAGCCAAGACGCGCGCGTCGCCCTCGCAAACGACCCGATTAACCTGTACGCGGCCGACGGCCCGGCGAACAGCGCGAAGGGCGATAGCGACGCCGCGAGCTGGCTGCCCAGCAACCGCGCGTTTCGCTGCGAGTACGTGGCCAAGCAGGTGTCGGTGAAGGCCGCATACAGGTTGTGGGTGACGGCGGCCGAGCGCGACGCCATGCAGCGCGTGCTTCAGGCCTGCCCCGATGAGCCCGCGGTCGAAAGCTCGCTCGCAGCAGCGCTGGAGGGCAAGCTCCTGGCTTCGCAAGCCCCGGATCCGGCCCCGGCTGAGCAGCCTGCGCCCGCGCCCGAACCAGCACCCGCGCCCGCGCCTCCCGTCGCTGACACGTACTTCAAGAATTGCACCGCGGCGCGCGAGGCCGGGGCGGCGCCCGTCTACGAGGGCCAGCCAGGTTACGGCCGGCACCTCGACCGTGACGGTGATGGGGTGGGCTGCGAGTAGCTACTTGGATGGCAGCTCGATCTCGCCCGCGTAGACGAGCTCGGCCGGGCCGCTGAGCGAGACGTGCTCGCCCTCCTGCGTCGGAAACATGCGCACCGAGAGCCTGCCGCCGGGCACCTCGATCGCCCAGTGGTGCGGCATGTCAGCGCCACCCCAGTGGCGAAACGCGAGCGCTGCCGCGGCAGCGCCCGTGCCGCACGAGCGCGTCTCGCCCGCGCCGCTCTCGTGCACACGCATTTTGATGCGTGCAACCCCGTTCTTCACGAGCTGCTCGTCGGGCACCACGAACTCAAAGTTAGCGGTGTCATCAGTGTCGAGTTTGGGTGACTGTGTCAGGTCAACCGCTTCGAGCTCGCTCGCGTTTGCGAGGGCGGTGACGACGTGTCGCACGCCGAGATCGACCGCGAGCCCCGGCCTGGGCACGTAGAGCCCGCGAGCTGACACGAGGGGCTCCCCCGCGAGCCGCCAGCGGCCAAGGTCGACCGTGTAGCCCGACGCCCCGGCAAGCACGTCACGCACACCTGCCCTCGTACCGATGGGCAGCGTGTCGGTGCGCTCGGGCGCCACGAGACCTTCAGAGATGAGGTAGTGGGCGTACACGCGAATCCCGTTGCCGCACATGGGGCTCGGCGTGCCATCGGCGTCCCACACGTCGAAGAACCACTCGGCTTCGGGTTCTTCTTCGAGCACGGCGGCGCCCTCGGGCAGCGCACGGCTGCGCACGGCGCGAATGACTCCGTCGGCGCCGACTCCCGTGTGCCGGTCGCAGAGCGCGCGCACGCGGTCGCGAGTCAGCTCGACCGCGCCGTCTGGGTCGGTGAAGAGCACAAAGTCGTTGCCCGTGCCATGGCCCTTGGTGAAACGCAGCGTCGTCATTGCTCCAGTGTATGGGGCAGGCCCCGCTAGGCTGCGGGCGACTCCCCCATCACGGCATCAATGTCTGGGCCCGTCACGTGCTCGATGCCCGGGTAGCGTTTGAACCATGCCACCTGTCTGCGCGCGTATCTGCGCGTGAGCGCCTGCGTCTCGGCGATCGCGTCAGCCTCGGTAAGCCGCCCCTGAATCTGGCCGAGCGCCTGCGCGTAGCCGATCGCGCGGCTCGCCGTCACGCCACGTTCAATGCCGCGAGGAATGAGCCCGCGTACCTCGTCGATCAGACCTGCCGCCCACATCTGCTCCACGCGCGCGTCGAGGCGCGCTACGAGCGCCGCTCGCTCACAATCAACGCTCACGAGCCGGGTGGCTGGCCGCCACAGCTCTGGCTCGCTCGGCAACGTGACGCGCGCATCGCCGCCAAGTAGCGCGACTTCGAGCGCCCGCACGACGCGCCTAGGGTTACGAGCGTCTACCGCGGCCGCCGTCTCGGGCGAAAGCTCGGCGAGGCGCGCAAGCAGCGCGGCGGTACCGTGCGCTGCCGCCTCGGCTTCAAGCTGTGCCCTGATCGCTTCGTCTCGGGGAGGAAACTGGAAGTCGTAGACCACGCTCGATACGTAGAGTCCGGATCCGCCCACGAGAATGGCGTCGGCGCCGCGCGCGTGAATCTCGTCGATCACGCGGCGTGCCCGTGGCTGATACCACGCGACCGTTGCTTCTTTCGTTGGATCAAGCACGTCAAACAGGTGGTGTGGGATCCCGCACCGGTCTGCTTCGGGCAGCTTCGCCGTGCCGATGTCCATGCCACGGTAGAACTGCATCGCGTCAGCGTTCACGATCTCGGCCGGGCGACCACCGGCCGCGAGCTGCTCGGCGAGCGCGAGCGACAGCGCAGACTTGCCGGTGCCGGTCGCACCTACCACGGCCCACAGCGTCGGCGGCTGAGCCGCGACCGCGCTCATCGCGTGCGAATGGTGGGGAGGCCCAGGTTTACCGCCTTAGGAGCTCCCCCGGCCGCAGGGGTGGGCACGCCGCAGCTCTCAGCCTGCCTGCGATCCCACGCGTCGCCAGCCCGCGTGCGCCGTACCCGGTACCCGGCAGGCTCGTCGGCGATCAAGAAGTGCGGCGCCGCGCTCGTCACCTGCACGGTAACAACGTCGCCTGGGCGCGGCTCTTCGGCCCCTTCGGGCACCGAAAAGTGCACGAGCCGGTTGTCTTCGGCACGGCCCGATAGTCGGCTCTGCGCGGAGTCTTTCTTGCCGCTGCCCGCCGACACCAACACCTCGACGGTGCGGCCGATCTGGGCGTGGTTTTCGCGCAGTGACATCTGTTCCTGCAGCTCGTGCAGGCGTTCGTATCGACGCTGCACGACCTCCTTGGGCAGCTGGTTCTCCATCTCAGCGGCGGGTGTGCCCGGGCGGATGGAGTACTGGAAGGTGAATGCACTCTGAAACCTTGAGGCTTCAACGACCCGCATCGTGTCTTCAAAGTCTTCTTCAGTTTCGCCGGGAAACCCGACAATGATGTCGGTGGTGATCGCAGCGTCGGGCATCTTTTCGCGTACACGATCGAGAATGCCCAGGTACTTCTTCGAACGGTACGACCTACGCATCGCTTTGAGTACCGCATCTGAACCGGACTGCAGTGGCATGTGCAGTGACGGCATCACGTTGTGCGTTTCGGCCATTGCGTCGATCACGTCATCGGTAAACGCGGCGGGGTGAGGGCTTGTGAAGCGCACACGTTCAAGGCCGTCAATTTCGCCCATGGCACGCAGCAACTTACCAAATGCGAGCTTGTCACCGAACTCGACACCGTACGTGTTGACGTTCTGCCCGAGTAACGTGACTTCAATGGCGCCGTCGTCGACGAGGGCCTGCACTTCTGCGAGAATGTCGCCGGGGCGGCGGTCTTTCTCCTTACCACGCAGTGCGGGAACGATGCAGAACGTGCAGGTGTTGTTGCAGCCGACCGAAATGGACACCCAACCGCTCGAAGCTGAGTCGCGCTTCGTGGGAAGCGTGGAGGGGAAGATCTCAAGCGCTTCAAGGATCTCGACCTGCGCCTCTTCGTTGTGCCGGGCGCGCTCAAGGAGCACCGGCAATGACCCCATGTTGTGGGTTCCAAACACCACATCGACCCAGGGCGCCTTCTCGACGATGGTGCCCTGATCTTTTTGCGCGAGGCAGCCGCCAACAGCGATTTGCATGCCCTCGTGTTCGCGCTTCACGCTCGCGAGGTAGCCCAGGTTGCCGTACAGCTTCTGGGCCGCGTTCTCGCGCACCGCGCACGTGTTGATCACGACGACGTCTGCCCGCTCAGACGGATCTGCGGCCACATAGCCCGCCGCCTCGAGGGAGCCCGCAAGCCGTTCGGAGTCGTGCACGTTCATCTGGCAGCCGAGCGTGCGCACCGAATAGCTGCGCGGGCTTCCATCGGGTCGCAGTGCGGCGGGTGACGTCGCAATCGCGGTCTGATCTAAGACTGCTTCGGTTGGTGCAAAACTCATGCGCACCAGTCTACCGGCGGGCTGCTGAGGTTCTGGTCACGGGATTGCGTGCAGCACCCGGAGTGCGCTATTCGAAGCGCACTCCACTACCGCTACGCCCGCGTTTGCCCAGTCCACCGCCGTCGAGCGCTTCGTTGACCGCGCGCATCGCCGGTTCACCCGACCAGCCACGCCGAGCAAGAAACCCGATGAGCCTACGCTGAGCGGTAGCGCGGTCGAGACCACCCAACTTCTCGGCGCGCTTCGCCGCTGCCTCACGCAACAAAGCGTACTCTTCGTCAGTGTCGAGCTCGCCGATCACCTCGTCGATAACCGCATCTGGAAGTTTGCGCTCGCGTAGTTTGCGCGTGATCTGACCGCGGCTCGCACCCTTAGAGGAGCGGAGCTTCTCTGCTTGCACACGTGCCAGCCCGAGGTCGTCAAGGTAGTGACTGTCGATGAACTCGTCGATTACAAGCGAGACTTCGTCGGCGGGGTGATCGAGCGCCAGCAGATCGCCACGCAGCTCACCGCTCGACTTGGCACGACGAGCCAGCAAACGTACGGCGTCATCGTACGCTGGTCCACGATCTGCAGGCACTTCTTCAGCGCACTCAGCCTCAACGCCAGCAGGGATCGCGGCTGGTACCGCGGACACACACGGCTCGTCCACCCGGGGCGACTCGTCTACCAAGGACCGCACCTCGGATTCAGTCTCAGTCGAGCCTGAATCCGAGGTTGGCGCGTCGTCCTCCGCAGCGGCATCCGCATCGGTCGCGCGAAGCCACGACCGCATCTCTACCACCTCTGCGAGGTTCTCGGTCGATTCTCGCGGTGTCGACGCACGCTCCTCAGGGGGCGGCAGAAAGCGAACCGCCATGGGACTAGGCGCTCGCCCGCTGCGGTGCCGCCTTTGCAGCCGCAGGGGCCTTCGCGTCGGCCTTCGCGTCGGCCTTCACGTCGGCTTTCGTGCCAGCTTTCGCGTCGCCCGCCTTGGCCTCGGCTGCCTTGGCCTCGCCGGCTTTTGCGTCGGTCGGCGCCTGTTCCACGGTACGACCATTCACGCCAAGCTTGGTGAGAATCTTCTCTTCAATCTCGAGCGCCATCTCGGGGTTATTGATGAGGAACCTGCGGGCATTCTCCATGCCCTGACCAAGCTGGTCACCCTCGTACGTAAACCACGCGCCGCTCTTCTTAATGAAGCCGTGCTCGACGCCATAGTCGATGAGCGAGCCCTCACGGGAGATGCCCTTGCCGTACAGGATGTCAAACTCGGCCTGCTTGAACGGCGGCGCCATCTTGTTCTTGACGACCTTCACGCGGGTACGGTTACCGACCGCGTCGGTACCCTCTTTGAGTGTCTGAATGCGTCGAATATCGAGTCGCACCGAGGCATAGAACTTGAGCGCCTTACCACCCGACGTGGTCTCGGGGCTACCGAAGAACACGCCGACCTTCTCGCGCAGCTGGTTGATAAAGATGCAAGTGGTCTTCGTTGCATTCAAGCTGCCGGTGATCTTGCGCAGCGCTTGCGACATGAGGCGGGCCTGCAGACCCACGTGGCTGTCACCCATATCACCATCGATCTCAGCCTTAGGCACCAGCGCTGCGACGGAGTCAATCACTACAAGGTCGACCGAACCCGAACGAATGAGCATGTCGGCGATCTCGAGCGCTTGCTCGCCCGTGTCGGGCTGCGCTACGAGCAACGCGTCGATGTCTACGCCGAGCTTCTGGGCGTACTCGGGGTCTAGCGCATGCTCGGCATCGATGAACGCCGCGATACCACCGGCGCGCTGCGCGTTGGCGATTGCGTGCAGCGTGAGCGTGGTCTTACCCGACGACTCAGGGCCATAGATCTCAATGATGCGGCCCCGCGGCAACCCGCCTATTCCGAGCGCGACGTCGAGCGCTACCGAACCGGTCGGAATAACCTCTACCGGCGCGCGCTCAGCGCTGCCCATGCGCATGATCGCGCCCTTGCCAAAGTTCTTATCGATCTGGGCGAGAGCTGCTTCGAGAGCCTTCTCGCGATCTTTGGGTGCTGCCATGATGTGTCCTCACTCGTGAGCGGCGTCGCCGCGTGGTTGCTGCCTACCGACTGTCGATGCCGCATGCGGCCGACAAGGCATTAGGTGTCGATGTCTCACACGTTATGACCAACCACCGACATCGGGAAGCCCCCGAGCCGAAGCTGTGCATAACGCGTTAGCTAGACGCCCTGTGGACGAAGCTACCACCTATCGAACGAATCTTCGAGGACGGCTCGGCGTGTCGCACATCAACGATCCCGGGCACCTACATCGCCCTACCTCGGCGCAGACTTCAACCCGCGGCCATGCCTGCGCGCTTCGGGTACGTCAAGGTCGGCGCAGAGCGACTCCCAGACCACCCTCGCATCTACCCCGGCAGCCAGCGCTTCTTGGGCGGTCGCCCCGAGCGCACGCAACCAGTGATCCCGCAGCAGCACTGCCGCATAGTCTTCACCAAACTCGGCCGCGCAGGCCCGGCGAAACTCGCTGATCCTCACGTTCGAACTAGCTCTGGTTAAGAAACGAGCTCGGGCGCAAAGCCCGCCACAAAATCAGCCGGCACAGTGTCGGGCACGCGCCCTGCCATGGGCAGCGAGAGGCCCTCAACGACAGCAAGGCGCTCACTCACTTCGCCCATAATGACCGAGAGGGGAGTTTCGAGCGCGTCTGCGACCGCCGCGAGAATTTCACTCGAGGCCTCTTTCTGCCCGCGCTCCACCTCACTGAGGTAACCAAGCGCTACACTCGCTTCACCGGCCACCTGCCGCAGGGTACGACCCTTCTGCAACCGGAAGTCACGTAGTACGTCGCCGATCTCTTGACGCATCAGCACCATGTGAACCCTCCCTCACTTGCACAACAGCAGTTAGTGCAATAACCATACCTGTTTCAGCCGAGAATCCCCCAACCGAGCGGCGTATTTTCTGCGCCACTAGAGGTAACCGAGAGCCTACCGCCTCTATTCCTGAAACTTCGCTGAACCTGAGTGGAGTCGACTCAAGTTCTCAATTATTACAGGGCCATCGCAGGTTGCTTCAACTGGCAAGGCGACCGAGCTCTTCGCTCAGCATCGCAAGCGCGGCCGCCACTGTCGCCTCCCGGATCGCAGCGCGATCGCCCTCGAACATGAATAACTCAGCTCGCTCGCTCGCTGGCGAGCTCACCCCGATCCATACTGTGCCCGGCGGCTGTCCAGTCGCCCAGTCTGCGTCGGGGCCCGCGACACCCGTCGTCGCGACCCCAACGAGGGCAGGGTTACCGTCCACTGCGCAGGCGCTGCGCACACCTCGCGCCATCTGCTGCGCAACACGCTCGTCAACCGGTCCCGCTTCACGCAACAGTGCCGCTTCAACCCCCAGCAGCGTGTGTTTCAGTTCGGTGTCGTAGGCCACAATGCCGCCTGAGAAGACACTCGAAGCGCCGGGCACGCTCACGATCGCATCGGTTACCAGCCCGCCCGAGAGCGATTCGGCCACCGCAATGCGCGCACCAATCATACGAGCACGAGCAACAATGGTGTGCGCGAGTACTGTCTCAGCCACGCTTGGCTCCGCTTGAGCGAGCGAACGCGATGATGTAATCAATACCACTGAGCACTGTGAGCGCGACCGCAATGGTCATCGTCACGACGTTAGCCCAGTATGCGATCGGAGCGAAGTCACCCAAGATTTGCGCGAACGGCGCGAGCGCGAGCGTGATGGCGACTGACTGCGCCACGGTCTTCAGCTTGCCCATCCACGCCGCCGCCACGACTACGTCGTGCGCGACGATCAGCCGGTGCACCGTAATGCCCACTTCGCGCACGAGCACGACGATCGTGATCCACCAGGGCAACTCGGCGATGATCGAGAGCCCAACAAGCGCCGCCCCAGTTAGAAACTTATCGGCGATCGGATCAAGCAGTTTGCCGAGATCGGTGATGAGTCCACGAGACCGCGCGAGGTGACCGTCCCACGCATCGGTCGCGATCGCGAGCACGAAGAAAGCCGCGCTTGCCCACCGCAGCGCTTCATTTTGTCCGCCTTGGGCGAGTAATAGCCAGAGAAAAAATGGTGTTGCGACGATGCGCGCAGCCGTGATGATGTTAGGGGCGTTCCAGTTGCTGGGTTTCGCGGCGGTGTCGTTCACTCGGTTCTCGTTTCGGTTGGGCCGGTGCGTGGGGAGCAAGTAATTACGAGCGCTTAATCGCGGCCAGTCAGCTGCCAGGCGTCTTCATCGCCGCTAGTGTCGGTGCCGTCGACTTCTTCAAGACCTGCCTGGTAGGCGGCTACGGGGTCATCGTAACGGCTGTCGGGCTCGACGGCAGAGGCAACTTGCGCCGAGGTTACTGACTGCGCAGCGGGAGCCGTCGGTACGGGCGTAGCCGCGGGCGCGGCGGGCATACCCTTAATGCGCGCGAGTACTTCTGGCAGCTGCTCGGGCGCCACGAGCACGTCACGCGCCTTCGACCCCTCTGAGGGGCCGACAATCTCGCGCGATTCCATCAGGTCCATCAGTCGACCTGCCTTCGCAAACCCGACCCGCAGCTTGCGCTGCAGCATCGATGTCGAACCGAACTGCGAGCTCACTACAAGGTCGACCGCCGCCAGGAGCACTTCGAGGTCGTCACCGATATCGGCGTCGATCTCTTTCTTCTCGACCACCTGTGCCACGTCGGCGCGGTACTCGGGCTGCGCCTGGGCTTTGACGTGGGAGACGACTTCGGCGATCTCTGCCTCGCCTACCCACGCGCCCTGCACACGCACAGGACTCGATTCACCGTTCAAGAGAAGCAAGCCATCGCCCTGGCCGATAAGCCGTTCAGCGCCCACTTCGTCTAGGATCACGCGCGAGTCGGTGCCAGAGGCTACTGCGAAGGCATACCTGCTGGGCACGTTCGATTTGATGACACCGGTGACCACATTGACCGAGGGGCGCTGGGTGGCGAGCACGAGGTGGATGCCCGCTGCGCGCGCGAGCTGGGTGATGCGCTGAATCGAATCTTCGACATCTCGCGGAGCGACCAGCATGAGGTCGGCGAGCTCGTCGACCACGACCAACAAGTAGGGGTAGGGCTTGAGCTTACGCTCGCTCCCCTCGGGCAGCACGATGCTACCCGAGCGTACGGCCTCGTTGAAGTCATCAATGTGACGAAACCCGAAGCTCGCGAGATCGTCGTAGCGCATGTCCATCTCTTTCACGACCCACTGCAGCGCTTCGGCGGCCTTTTTGGGGTTCGTGATGATGGGGGTGATCAGGTGCGGTACACCCTGGTAGACCGTGAGTTCGACGCGCTTGGGGTCGACGAGCACCATGCGCACCTGCTCGGGCGTCGCCCGCATCAAAATGCTCGTGATCATCGAGTTAATGAAGCTCGATTTACCCGATCCGGTTGCGCCCGCGACGAGCAGGTGCGGCATCTTCGCGAGGTTCGCGACCACGAACCCGCCCTTGACGTCTTTGCCCACACCGATAGCCATCGGGTGGGTCGTGCGCTGGGCTCTGTGCGAGCGCAGCACGTCGCCCAGGGCCACGTTCTCGCGGTCCTTGTTAGGAATCTCGATACCAATCGCACTCTTACCGGGGATCGGCGAAAGGATGCGCACCTCATTCGATGCCACCGCATACGACAGATTCTTGGACAGCGCCGTCACTTTCTCGACCTTCACGCCCGGGCCAAGCTCGACTTCGTACTGCGTCACCGTCGGGCCGCGCGAGAAACCCGATACTCGGGCATCAACCTTGAACTCTTCAAACACGCGCCCAATGGCGGCAGTGATTTGGTCGTTGGCCTCGGTGCGCGCGAGCGGCGCGGCCCCTGCGGCGAGTGTCATCTCGTCGGGCAGCTGGTATTCCCTGACCGCGTTCGGATCGTGCGGCGGCGCGACCACAAACGGTGTGGTGGCGGTAAGTGGTTCGGGTGCCTCTGGTTCAGGGTCAACTGAGCCCGCGAAGTCATCCCACGAGTCATCACCCAGCCCCGATGCACGCGCGGCCCCAGAAGCGCCGGCGGCCGCCACCGCGGCCTCAGCGTGATCAAGCGAATCGAACAGGTCGGCGGGGAACACATCGGTCGGTGCCGCGGCAGCGGTGTCAGGTGCGGGCGTAACGCTTTCCGAAGCGCTCTCGGTCTCAACGTCATCAGTTGCGAAGGCGCTCTCGAACGCCCCTTCGGCGCTGCCTGGAGCGAGCGCCGCGTCGAGTGCGGCCTGGTTGCCCGCGTATTCGGGGTCAACCTCGCGCCCCGTCGAGTTGCGGCGCCACCACGGCATCGCCCCCGCCTCAGGCTTTGGTTCGTCGTCTTCGTGGTCTGCGAGATCGAATAGCGGAGTCTGCTTGTCTTTGCCGCGTTTGCCCCGCTGCGCAGGCGCGTCGGTTCCGGGGGCTGGTTCTTCGGTCTCTACCACCCCAAAGAGAAAGGCGTACGCCTCTTTCAGGCGCCGCCCAATGCGGCTCGGTGGCGTCTTCGTCACGATCAGCACAGACAGCAACAGCACGATCGAGAGCACCGGCACGGCGACCCAGATGGTGAGCGCGTAGAGCGGGGTGCCCACCATCCACCCCAGCAGTCCCCCTGCTTCAGCGAGCGCAGGCATTCCGTCTTGTGGTTGCGGTAGCCCACCGTAGATATGGGTGATGCCCGAGACACTCATAATCGCGAGAAACAGTCCGATAGCAATGCGCCTGTTGTCGTTAATGCTAGACGGATTATTAAACAGCCACATCGCGAACGCGATCATGATGATCGGAAATCCAAATGCTACGCGCCCAAAAAGACCCCCAAATGACCAGGCATCCAGTTGCACCGCGACGGGGTTAGCAATAAGAAACCACTCGATGACAGCGCCCGCGATAGCGAGCAACACGAGAAACAACGGGATCCCGTCGCGGCGGTCTGCCGGGTCAAGCGGTTCTGCCCGAAACACCCGCGCCGCGCCGCCCACGCCGTGCGCGAGAGCTTGCCACGCCCGCACAAAACCGCTTTCGGTATCGGCCGGCTGCGCAAGCACGCGGGTCTTCTCTTGGCCGCCGCCAGCACGCGCGCGAGACGACCCCGGGGTGCTCTTTCCCGATTTTGCGCGCGACGAAGATTTATTGGCCATAATTCGAGGGTACGTTCGACCTCCGACATTCGCTAGCTGACGCTCCGAGAACCGCGTAAACACGCGCCTCTTTCGCGCAGCCAGCGACTGCCTGAAGCGCTATCTGCGGCGAAGCGCTCGGACCACCCGTTTGGCGAGCGGCAGGCCACGCGTCCAGGCTGTGTACCCGGGCCCCGGGCGATCCCACGACCCCGCCAGCAGGTTCTCGTGCGAGGCCCAGCCCTTCTTAAAGGTCGTGACACCGTCGTTGATGAGCCCACCAAAGTCATACCGGGTGATGCCCAGCTGCTTCATCTCGCGAATCACGTGCCACTTGAGCGCGTAGTTGGCGCGCAGTTTCTGACCCACCTCGTTCATACCACCGTAGAGTTCGAACGCGGTGCGATCGCTCTTCGCCATGAACAAAAAGGCGACAACCTTACCGTCGACGTACGCGGCCCACACCGGGCTGTCGTCGCCGAGCATCGTGAATGCGTCGCGGTAATACGAGTCTTCATGCAGCCCGAAATCGGCGCGCTCGCTCGTTGCGTGATACACCTCGAGGCACTCGTCGAGCTGCGCGAGAGTTTCGACCTTGCGAATCTCGAGCGACTCTTCGCGCCCCGACTTGCGCACGTACTGCCGGTGCTTCTTCGTCATGTCGGCGATCAGCGCATCTTCGTCCTTGCGCAGGTCAAGAATGAGCGTGCGCGCTGGCAGCACGGGGGTCTGTGCCTCGCGCCACGACGCAGTGAGCGCGAACGCCCCATCGTCTTCGTCGGGCTCAACCGAGACAGCAACCGCGCGGCGCGAGCCACGCACATACTGTGCAATGGCGTCAGCTACCGCCCCCGGCGCGGGTGACTGCGCTGGGCGATCCGGATCGCCCAAATCCCGGGCCAGCACCGGGCCGCGAGGCGCGTACACGAAACCGCCCAGAGGCGCGGGCAGCTTGCGCGTGAGGAGCTGGCAGGCGCCAACGGTCTCGCCTGCGGCGTCGGTGACGAGCACGCGTTCGGCACTCCACCGGTGCGCGCTCTTGAGCTCGCCCCAGCCCCACAGCTGCAGCGGATGCCCGCCTAAGCGTTTCACGGTCGCGTCCCAGTGGGCGCGATCCGTGCAGGGGGTCACAGTGAGAGTCACGAAGAATTCCTTCCGAGTTTACGGGCAAGAAAGCCCGTGAGTTCTGCGAGTTCGGGTGAGCGCAACGCGCGCAATGCGACCGCGTACCCAGCCCCGACGACCAGGGCAACGACCGTGGCGAAGACAACGGCGAGGAGCGCGCCAACATGGGCAACAGAGGCGTTCAAGAGCCACGTCGCAACGAGCCCAATGAGCACAGCGGGTATCGCGGCCAGCACGAACTTGACGAGGCTCTGCGCGATTCGTCGGCCGTCGATCGACCCGATCTTGCGGCGCAGCAGCCAGGTGGCGAGCAGCGCTTGGAGCAGCGTCGCGATCGACCAGACGAGCGCGAAACCCGCGCCGATCATGGCGGGAGGCACGACGAACGGCAAGACGAGCGACAGTGCGATCACGACGCCCATCTGAACGCTCGTGAACACGAATGGCGTGCGCGTATCTGACAGCGCGTAAAAGGCGCGCTGCACAATAAACAAAAAGCTGTAGCCCGCGAGGCTAATGGAATAGGCCTGCAGCGCGAGCGCGAACTGGTCGACCTGCAGGTCAGTCGCACCAAAGTTGATGATGCGCGAGATGAACGGCGCAGCCGCGAAAATAGCCACCGCCGCGTACATCATGACGAGCGCGATCTGACGGGTCGAAGCCGAGAAATCTTCGACGAACTCACGCATGCGCCCCGTCTGGCCCCATTCGGCGAGCCGCGTGAAGTAGGCCGTGGCGAGCGATACCGCGATCACTGAGTGCGGCATCATGAAGATCAGCCACACGTTTTGCATCGCGCTCGTCGAGGGCCCTTCGCCTGTGCCCATCGACACGATACGGTTCGTGACGATACCGCCCAGCTGCATGACGAGCACCATCGCGAGGGTCCAGCCCGCGAGCCTGGCCGTTTGGCCGAGCCCCACGCCCTTCCACTGGAAGTCGGGGCGGTACCGAATACCAGCCTTCTTCCACGACACAAACAAGATGAGCGCCTGCGCAACGATGCCAATGGTTGCACTGCCCGCGAGCACGCCGATCGAGAGCACGCTCCAGTCGAGCACGGTGCGGGTGCCGGTGCCGTCGGCGCCAAACATGACGATGAAAACGACGATGCCAGCGATCGCAATCACATTGTTTAACACGGGCGCCCACGTGAAGGGCCCAAAGATGCTCTTCGCGTTGAGCACCTCCCCCATGACCGTGTAAACGCCGTAGAAAATGACCTGTGGAATGCACCAGTACGCAAAAGCCGTTGCGAGCGCTAACTGGTCGTCTGACCAGCCCTGCACGGTGACGCGCACGATCCAGGGTGCCGCCAGCATCGCGAGCATTGTGACGCCGATCAGCGCCACCGTCACGAGCGTGAGCACCTTGTTGATGTAGCCAGCGCCCCCGTCGCTTCCGTGCGCCGCCTTCACGATCTGCGGCACGAGCACGGCGTTCAACACGCCACCCATCAAGATCATGTAGATCGTATTGGGGAGCAGGTTGCCGTTCGCGAAGGCGTCGGCAGACACCGAGCCGACCGAGCCGATCGCGTATGCAAGCAACATGGCCTTTGCGAGGCCGAGCACGCGTGACACCATCGTGCCCGAGGCCATGAGCGCGCTCGCGCGCATGATTCCTGCGGCCATTAGTAGTAGGGATCCTTCCAGCGCGCGAGCGACAGCCTGCGCATCACGCGGTCACCGAGCTTCGTCCACAGCGCGTAGGCCCGCGGCCTAAGCGGCAGGTCAAATGCGCCGGGGTAGTCGGTGATCTCGGCCGAAAACGACCGCTTAAACTGGCCGACACCGTGCAGCGGGTGGGCTTTGTCGTCTGCGCGGTTCGCGGGTGGCGCGCCGCACAGGTCGTGCAGCGATGCGCCCCGCTGGTTCGCCCAGCGCAGCACCTCCCACTGCAGCGCATGCGATGCACCGTAGCCCGATTTTGCGCGCACCGACGCACCGTCTTTATAGGTGGTTTTCTGCCCGAGGCCCATCGCAAATGCGCCGGCTACGAGCTCGCCATCACGGTGCGCAAGAAATACTTGCCCGTCACCGCTGCGCTGAAAGCGCTGCCAGAATTCGCGGTAGTACCGTTCGCTGCGCAGCACGAACCGCCCCTCGGCGGTCTCCTGCAGCAGCCGGTAGAGCGCGGCGCAGTCCTCATCGGTCGCGGCTGCGCGGGTCACGACGATGCCGTCACGAGCGGCACGGTTGATCGCGTTGCGTGCCTTCTTACCGAGGCTCGCGAGCAGCTCCTTATCGGCCTGTTCTGTGCCGGGTTCGGCGTCAGTGGCCACGCTCACGAGCACGGTGGAGGGATTCGGAATCACGCGTACGGTATCGATGAAACCGCGGCTCCGGATCGCGCCTGCCGCAGTCGGGTACGCCGCGACCGCGAGCCGCGGCTCGATCTTCACCAGGAATGCGCCCCGCGCACGGGCAAGACGGCCGACCGCCTCAGCCGCCTCCATCACCGATTCGACGTCTTCGCCAGCCGGACCAGCCGGCAGGTGCCACCACTCACCGAGCAGCGGCACACGCTTCGCCAGCACACCGACCGCGATGGGAGGCCGCCCCGGTCGTTCGACGATCACGCGTCGATCGAGGTATCGGCCCTCGTCGCGTTTCAGGGCAAGGTAACTCTCACCCATCCATACTTCGCCGCCGCCAGGGTTCTGCGCGATAAGCGCATCCCACGAAACGACCTCAGCCGGGGTCGCAAGCCGAGCAATCACGTCGCTCGGCTTTACGCCCCCGGCCGTACCGGGAATCCGGGTCACTCGTTACACCACCACCACGACGGGAACGATCATTGCCTTGCGGCGCAGCTTCGTGCCGACCCACCGGCCAACGGTGCGACGCACGACCTGCTGCAGGCCACGGCGATCGGTGACACCGTCATTCATGGCATCTTCGAGCGCCTTAGCGATCTGTGGCTTGATCTTGTCGTACACACGGGCATCTTCTGCTACGCCGCGGGCGTGAATCTCGGGGCCCGAGACGATCTGGCCGAGCGTGGTCTCAACCACGGTCACGACCGAGATGAAGCCTTCTTCTGCCATCGTGCGACGGTCACGCAGATCGTCGTCAGTGACACGACCAACGCTCTTGCCGTCTACGTAGATGTAATCGATCTCGAGCTGGCCCACTTCACGTGCCACGCCGTCAACTAGGTCGACAACAGTGCCATTTTCAGCGATCACGGTGCGGTTCTGCGGCACACCGGTTTCGATTGCGAGCGCTGCGTTAGCGACCAGCATGCGGTGTTCACCGTGAATCGGCATCACGTTCTTGGGGCGCACAATGTTGTAGCAGTACAGCAGCTCGCCAGCCGAAGCGTGGCCCGAAACGTGAACCTTAGCGTTGCCCTTGTGCACCACGTTTGCGCCGAGCTTGATGAGCCCGTCGATGATGCGGTAAACGCTGGTCTCGTTACCTGGGATCAGGCTCGAAGCAAGAATCACGGTGTCGTCTTCGCCGACCTCGATCTGGTGCTCGCGGTTCACCATGCGGCTGAGCACCGCCATCGGCTCGCCCTGTGAACCGGTCGACATGTAGACGATGCGGTGGTCGGGAATGTCACCGCTCTTCTTCAGATCGACGATAACGCCCTCGGGCACCGTCAGGTACCCCAGATCGGCAGCAATCTTCATGTTGCGCACCATCGAGCGGCCGAGCAGCACGACGCGGCGACCGTTCGCGTAGGCTGCGTCAAGCACCTGCTGCACGCGGTGCACGTGGCTCGAGAAGCTCGCCACTACGACCTTGCCGCGCGTCTTCGAGATCACCTGTTCGATGACGGGTCCGATGTTCTTCTCGGGAGAGGTGAACCCGGGCACATCGGCGTTCGTGGAGTCGGTCATGAAGAGGTCGACGCCCTCTTCGCCGAGCCGCGCGAACGCGCGCAGGTCGGTGATACGGCCGTCAAGCGGCAGCTGGTCCATCTTGAAGTCGCCAGTGCCAATCACCAGCCCAGCCTCGGTACGAATCGCGACCGCAAGCGCGTCGGGAATCGAGTGGTTCACCGCGATGAACTCAAGGTCAAACGGGCCGTACTTAGCGTGTTCGTCTTCGCGCACCACGTGAGTCTTCGGGCGAATGCGGTGTTCCTTGAGCTTCGCCTCAACAAACGCGAGGGTCAGCTTCGAACCGACGAGCGGAATATCTTCGCGCATCTTGAGCAGGTACGGCACGGCACCAATGTGGTCTTCGTGGCCGTGGGTCAGCACGACCGCCACAATGTCGCTGAGCCGGTGCTCAATCTTCGAGATGTCAGGCAAAATGAGGTCGACGCCTGGCTGGTGCTCCTCAGGAAACAGCACACCACAGTCGACGATCAGCAACTTGCCGTTGATCTCGTAGACCGTCATGTTGCGGCCTACTTCTCCGAGACCACCCAGCGGAGTGATGCGGAGTGCGCCCTTCGCGAGAGCGGGAGGGGCGTAAGGGGGGTTGGGCACGGGGCCTCCTGTTTATTAGCGGGTGGTGCCTGCAATCTGGGGCAGGGCACCGCCGGCAGCCGCATTGCGGTCCGGCCTGAAGTTTGAAAGGTCGACGCCCGGAACGTCCTTGATGAGCGCGAGCTCGTCCTCAATGAGGGCGGCCTCCCACTCTTCGGGGCCTACGAGGGGCAGCCGTACCCGGGGGCTGCCAATACGGCCGAGGCCGTGAAGAATGTATTTTGCGGCAACAGTGCCGGGAACGTGCGTCATCACCGCACGCACGAGCGGTTCGAGCTGCTGGTGCACCTTGCGTGCTGTATGCAGATCGCCCGCGTTCACCGCGTCGATGATCGCGCGGTAGGGTGCAGCAGCGACGTTCGCGGTGACACCGATGAGGCCCGTAGCTCCGATCGCGAGGTGCGGCAGCACGTTCGCGTCGTCACCCGAGAAGTACATGAGGTCAGTCTGGTTGAGCACACGGCTGACCTGGCTGAAATCACCCTTCGCGTCCTTGACGGCCAGAATGTTCGGGTGCTTCGCGAGGCGCAGAATCGTCTCGTACTCAATCGGCACACCGGTGCGGCCCGGAATGTCGTACAAGATGACCGGCAGGTCGGTGGCGTCTGCCACCATGCGGAAGTGCGTCAGTAGACCCGCCTGGGTCGGCTTGTTGTAGTAGGGCGTGACGATCATGACACCGTCTGCGCCAGCCTTCTCGCTCGCTTTGTACAGCTCAATCGCGTGTGCGGTCTCGTTTGAGCCACCGCCCGTGATGATCTTCGCGCGGCCACCCGAAACCGACTTCGCGACCTCGACGAGCTTGAGCTTCTCGGGGTCGGTGAGCGTGCTGGTTTCTCCTGTGGTGCCCGTCACTACGATGCCGTCGGCACCGTTACGAATGCACTCGTCTATATGCTTCTCGGTGGCAGCCCAATCAACCTCACCGTCAGCCTGAAAAGGCGTAACGAGCGCTACCAGTACCTGTCCGAAGGGGTTCTCATGAGTTGCCACCCGTCTAGGCTACCGTACGCGCGGCGTGTTCCTGCCCAGGCTCCGGATCCCGATGCCATTCTGGGCTCAGCCGGACAGCAGCCAGCGCTCGATCCGGAACTCGAGGCCCGTTACCGAGCGGGTGAGCTCGCCGCGCGTGGCGAGCTGCCAGCCCTCGCCGATCGCGGGGGCATAAGTATCGCCGCCCTCAATGTCGGCCTCGATGCGTGTCACGACCAGCTCGGTCGCCGCCGCGATGGACGCACCAAATAGCTCGGCTCCCCCGATGTTCCAGATCACCGGATCAGCGACGCCGTCGCTTGCCGCGTCTGCGGCTCGCAGCCCCGCTTCGACAGATGCCACAACAGTGGCTCCGGGCGCTTCGTACGCACTGTTGCGCGTGACCACGATGTTTTGGCGCCCCGGCAGCGGGCGCACGGAGCCTGGCAGCGACTCCCAAGTGCGGCGTCCCATAATGACGGGCGCACCCATTGTTGTGCGTTTGAAGTGTGCGAGGTCTTCGGGAAGGTGCCAGGGCATCGTGCCGGCCTTACCGATAACACCGCCGCGGGCCTCCGCCCAGATCAGACCCAGCCTCGTGCGTGCCACCTGTCGCGCTCTCTCTTATACCGCTACCGGCGCTTTGATGCCGGGATGATGTTCGTAACCGACGACCTCGAAGTCCGCGAGCTCGTAGTCGAAGATCGAATCTCGCTGCGTGATCTTCAGGTTCGGGTACGGGAACGCATCGCGGGCAAGCTGACGCTCTACCTGCTCAATGTGATTGTTGTAGATGTGGCAATCACCGCCAGTCCACACGAACTCGCCAGGCTCGAGCCCGGTCTGCTGCGCCACCATGAGGGTGAGCATCGCGTACGAGGCGATGTTGAAGGGCACACCGAGAAACATGTCGGCCGACCGCTGGTATAGCTGGCACGAGAGTTTGCCGTCAGCGACGTAAAACTGGAAGAACGCGTGGCAGGGGGCGAGCGCCATCTGGTCGAGCTCCGCGACGTTCCAGGCCGACACGATAAGTCTGCGCGAATCGGGGTTCGAGCGGATCTGTTCGATCACCTGTGAGATCTGGTCGATGTGCTCACCCGCGGGGGTCGGCCAGGAGCGCCACTGCACCCCGTATACGGGGCCCAGGTCGCCCTGCGCGTCTGCCCACTCGTCCCAGATCGTCACGCCGTTGTCGCGCAGGTACGAGACATTGCTCTCGCCGCGCAAGAACCACAGTAGTTCGACCGCGACCGACTTAAAGTGCACGCGTTTCGTCGTGATGAGCGGAAAGGACTCTGCGAGGTCGAACCGAATCTGTCGCCCGAAGAGGCTCCGCGTGCCAGTGCCGGTGCGGTCAGACTTGGGGGTGCCGTGCTCGAGAACCTCGCGCAGCAGGTCTTCGTACGGGGTCAGAATCTCGGGAGTACTCACCCCGCGAGTTTACCCCTCGTGCCTGTGTGTGCTTCCCCGTGTCATGCTGCGCGGCCTCCCTCCCCGTCATGCTGCGCGGCCTCCCTCCCCGTCATGCTGCGCGACTTCCCTCCCCGTCATGCTGCGCGACTTCCCTCCCCGTCATGCTGCGCGAGGAACGAGTCGCAGCATCCAGCGCATGGATCCTGCGAGTCGCAAGCTCCCGCAGGATGACGAAGGGGAACAAGCTCCCGCGGGATAACGACGAAAACGGGGGTGTAGCGCCACAAAATGGCGCTGCACCCCCGTTCACAAACGAACCCTACGAGCCGAGGCCGTCGTCGAACAGCGCCATCGCAGAAGTGTCAGACGTGGCATCAGCCTTCGACAGCACATCACCGCGGAAGAACGCGGGCGCCACCCGCGCCTGCACAAACATCAGCACAACACCGAGCCCAAGCACGACCACGCCGATGATCCCGACGAGACCGACACCGGCAATGTTGCTGCCTGAACCAAACTCCGGGTCCATGCTGTCAAGCGTCGTCTGCACGAACACAACCAGCAGCAGCACACCGCCGAGGCCCGGCAGAATGAACTTCGAGAATGCAGCCCCCACGCCCTCCTTGAAGGCGGTCTTGCGGAAGTACCAGGGGCTCGCAAGCGCGGTGATGCCGTAGTAGAAGCAGACCATCATGCCGAGCGCCGTAATCGTGTCCCACAGCACGTCTTCACTGATGAAACGCATCACAGCGTAGAACGCCGAGGCGACCAGAGCCGACAGCAGCAGCGCTACGTGCGGCGACTTGTACTTGGGGTGAATCTTCTTGATCGCGGCCGGCAGCGCACCATAGTGCGACATCGCGAGCAGGGTGCGCGCGGGCGAAATCGCGGTTGAGTTGATCGATGCGAGCGCGCTCACCAAGATCGCGACCGAAAGCAAGATCGCTGCGGGTCCCATCACCGGGTTCGCGAGCGCCGCAAACACGTTCTCAGCAATCTTCGGGTTGTTGAGCCCCGTAGGCCCGTCGCCCAGACCTGCGTACGCAACCGTCGCTGTCGCCGTACCCACGTAGAGGACCACGAGAATGCCCACGAGAATCATTGCGGCCTTGCTCTCGGTCGACAGTCGACCCTTCGAAGGCTTGGTCTCTTCGCCCATCGTGAGCACCGTGTCCCAGCCCCAGTACACGAAGATCGAGACAGCAATTCCGGCGGCAAACGCGCTCACGCTCGACACCTCAAGCGGGTTAAACCACGACAGTTCGGGCATGCGACCCTCGCTGTTGGCGGGGTCTGCTGCGCCCACAAACATGGCAACGATAAACCAGATCAGGATCGCCATCTGGAACGCAACGGTGATGTACTGGAAGATCTTGGTCTCAGTCATGCCGCGGTAGGAGATGAACGTCGCGATCGCCATGAACACGAGACACACGGCAATGTTGATAAAGCGGTTACCCGAGAGCTCAGCAATTGACGGGTCACCCACAAGAATACTGATCGACTGGAACAAGAACTCGACCGCGATTCCTGCCAGGTTCGAAAGCACCAGCACGGTGGCGGCAATGAGCCCCCAACCCGCCATCCACCCGATCCACGGGCCAAACGCCCGCGATGCCCAGGTGAACGAGGTGCCCGAGTCCGGCATCGCCGAGTTCAGCGCGCGGTAGCCGATCGCGACCAGCAGCATGGGGATGAAACCCATGAGGAAGATCGCGGGAGTCTGGTAACCCACCTCGCTCGCGGCCGGGCCGACGGCCGCGGTGAGCGTGTATGCGGGGGCACAGGTCGACAGACCGATCACAAGAGCCCCGAGCACACCCACTGTGCCCGAGGGGAGCCCCTTCTTGCTGATACCGGTG
The DNA here is from genome assembly GCF_054456695.2 of Leucobacter faecis. Classification (NCBI taxonomy): domain Bacteria; kingdom Bacillati; phylum Actinomycetota; class Actinomycetes; order Micrococcales; family Microbacteriaceae; genus Leucobacter; species Leucobacter faecis. Next base: position 300,712 of record NZ_JBTJER020000003.1, on the reverse strand, counting down.
TGCGAATCAAGCGTTCGCGTCTCCGGTGTCGGGGCATTTAGGTCATATTTCGCCATGTGACTTCATGCTTTCTGGCGCGCCCTATTGCGCGCGTATGCTCCAGTGTGGAGGGAACTATTGGCGCGAAAAATCTCGCGTCGCTAAAACCACTCTCGTACGGGGATCGAGTCTATGTATCTCGGCGTCAAAATACTAATCGGCGCGTGATTCATCTCAATTTTTCCCAGAATCCACCGATATCGATTGTCGAATAGCTGCACGAGCACGCTTTCGGTCGCCACAGGCGTCGTACATTAGCCCGAGTCTCGCCCACGACTGCCACTGATCCGGCGCCGCCTCGGCCGCAGCCCGGTAGCGATCGAACGAGGCGTCGAGCGCGTCTCGGTCGGGCCGCGTGCCCGCCTCGCGGGCCGCTGCCAGCTCCTCGGGCAGGTCGCCCGAGTCCGCAAGCCGGTCAACGAGGGCCGTGGCTTGCTGCCCAAAGCGCAGCTCGCGCCACAGCGCCCACGCGCCAATGAGGGGCAGGATCAACATCGCCAGCCCCATGAGCACCGGCACGATACTGCCCGAGGCAAGCAGCGCTACCGCTCGCACCCCTGTGAACACAAAGTAGAGGGCAAGCAACGCACTCATGAGGGCGACGCTCGCGATCGCCCGCGCCCGCGCGCTCATCACGCGATGCCGCCGAGTCCGAGCACTGCGTCAAGCCCGACCGTGAGACCGGTGCAGCCCGGGGCAGCCTGAAGCGCGGCGTGAATACCGGCGCGGTACGCCTCCCCCGAGTGGGTGTCGTGTGTGATCGTAAGCACTTCGCCGGGGCCACCGAACCGCACTTCTTGCTTCGCTACGACGCCCGCGAGCCTCAGACTGTGCACGGGAATTCCCGCGACGAGTTGCCCGCGCGCCGGCTGCTCGGCAAACGGCGCCTCTGTCGGCTTACCGCCGCGTGCCTCGGCCATCAGCTCGGCTGTGCGCACCGCAGTACCCGAGGGCGAATCAACCTTGTGCGGGTGGTGCGCCTCAATGATCTCAACGGCATCAAAATGCGGGGCGGCGATGCGCGCGAGCGCCGTGCCCAGCACCGAGCCCAGCGAGAAGTTAGGCACAACAATGACACCGGCGTCGGGCGTCTTATCAAGCCGCGAGCGCAACTCGGCGAGCCGGTCGGCAGACCAGCCGCTCGTGCCAATGATCACCTTCTGGCTACGCTCGAGCGCACGCTCCACGATGCCAGCTGAAGCGTCAGGGTGGCTGACGTCGACGACCAGGTCGGCGTTCGCCCCGTCTTCAGGGGCCGACGTGCTGCGCAGCCGCGCCACAAGCTCAAACCCGGGCGTCGCTTCGACGACCTCGCACACTAACGTTCCCAGGCGCCCCGTGGCGCCAGCAACTGCTACTCGAACACTCATGCTTCTAAGGTACCCGCCCGCGACACGTCACCGACCGCGACGACGGTCTGCGGCCGCGACGCGATCTCGGCGGCGATCGCACGCACATCTTCGGCGGTGACGGCGTGGAACCGCTCGAGTGAGGTGTCAAGGTCGTAGAGCTCACCGCCGCCAATTTCGGCGCGGCCGAGGCGCCCCATGCGCGTATCAGAGTCTTCGAGCGCGAGCGCCGATGAACCCGCAATCTGACCGAGTGAGCGTTCCAGCTCCTCTTCGGTTACGCCTGACTCGGCCATGCGACCCAGCTCGATGCGGCTGAGTTCGAGCACTTCCTGCGCACGCTCGGGGGCGCACCCCGCGTAGATGCCAAAGAGTCCGGCGTCAGAGTAGCTCGCACCAAACGAGTACGCGGTGTAAGCGAGACCGCGCTTCTCACGAATCTCTTGGAACAGGCGGCTCGACATGCCTCCGCCGAGCACCGAGTTCATGATCCCATAGGCGAAGCGTCGCGGGTCGTTCGATTGCAGTCCCTCGGCACCGATCATGAGGTTGAGCTGCTCGCTCGGCCGCTCGGTGATGTGCAGCCGCTCACCGCGCGTGACGCTGCTCGCAGCCTGCGAACGACGCACGGGCGTGCCGGATCGACCGGTGTGCCACCGCTCCTCGGGTGACGCATTGAGCGCTTCGAGCACCAGGTCTACAAGCTGGTCGTGGTCAACCGCACCAGCAGCGGTAACGACCAGAGTGGTCGGATCGTAGCGCTCGCGGTAGTGCAGCATCACGTCGTCGCGCACAGCGTCTTTAATCGTCTCGGGGTGGCCACCGATGGGCCGTCCGAGCGTGTGCTCGCCAAACACGGCCTCAAACAGGCGCTCGCCCGCCACGTCTGCGAGGTCGTCGGCTGCCATCGCGATTTCTTCCAAAATCACGCCGCGCTCGGTCTCAAACTCGCCCTCGTCGATCACCGAGTTCGCGACCATGTCGGTGAGCACGGTGACGGCCTGTGTCACGTCTGCATCACGCACCTTCGCGTAATAGCAGGTGTATTCCTTTGCGGTCAGAGCGTTGTGTTCGGCGCCAATGCGGTCGAAGCTCGTCGCAATCTCAAACGCGTCACGTGTGGGCGTGCCTTTGAACAACAGGTGCTCGAGAAAGTGCGTGGAGCCGAGGCTACCGGGGGCCTCATTGTTCTCGGCCTGCTCGTCACGCGAGCCGACCCCCACCCAAAACCCGATCGTGGCACTGCGGGCGCCGGGCATGTGTTCGGTGAGCACCCGCAAGCCGCTCGGGTGCACCGTGCGGCGTACGAGGCCACCGCTTAAGTCAACCGAGAGTTCGGGCTGGTCGAGGGGCAGAAGAATGGGTTCGCGCATTACTTCAGCCTATCGCCGCAGCGTCTCCTCTCCCTGGATCCACACCCGCGCGATGTCGGCGGGCGTGCCGAGCGCGAACACTCGTGCGATCGCCGCATCTGGCCCGGGGGCGTGCTTCAGCCCGACATCGAGCGTCGAACCCGCCTCGGGGCGCACCCACACCGCGTCGAAGTTGCACCCCTGTGAAAGCTCGCCCACCCGTACCGAGGTGTCTCCCGTGAGCCCCAACGCTTCGGCACCGGCTTTCGTCGCGAGATACAGCAGGTGCGCTGCAGACAGCTCGAACCCGCCGCCGTGCGCAAGCCGCTGCATAAAGTACGCCTGTGCCCCCTCCTTCAAAAGTGAGAACCCGGTGCCCGCCCCCACATCGGTGCCGAGCGCCACACGCACCCCGTGGTCGATGTGCCTGCCAAACGCAAACACGCCGCTGCCGAGCGACGAGTTCGAGGTCGGGCAGTGCGCAACCGCGGCCCCCACCCCGCCAAGGCGCGCCAGCTCGGCCTCGCTCGGGAGCACGTTGTGCGCAAACACGCTGCGCTCCCCCACCAGCCCAGCCCGGTCGTACGCGTCGAGGTAGTCTCGCGCCTCGGGAAACAGCCCCGCGACGACGTCGATCTCGGCGGCATTCTCGTTGAGGTGCGACGTGAAAAAGAGCCCCTCGTGGGCGGCGAGCAACTCACCCTCGCTGGCGAGCAGCTCCGCCGAGGCAGACAGCGCGAAGCGCGGTGTCACCGCGTAGCGGGTGCGGCCCACACCGTGCCAGCGGGCGATGAGCGCCTCGGCTTCGGCGCGCGCTCGATCCGGCGTTGTCAGGAGCGCGCTGGGCAGCCCCCGGTCGCTCGTCACGAGCCCCGCCGTGATACGCAGGCCCGCCCGCGTCGCCTCAGTAAACAGCGCGTCGGTAGCGGCGGCGAAGTGCGAGCCAAACACAAGCGCCGTGGTCGTGCCCGCGTGCACCAGCCCCGCGACAAACTCGTGCGCGATCTCGCGCGCGTAAGCGACGTCTTGAAGCCGAGTTTCTTCGGGCAGCGCGCACGCATCGAGCCAGTCGAGCAGTGGCCGTCCAAGCTCACCAATCACCCGCACCTGCGGGTAGTGCACGTGGGTGTCGATGAGTCCAGGAATCAACACCCCGCCGCGCAGTTCGATCACCTCGGCGCGGGGCCACCTGTCACGTACGCCGTCAAATGGCCCACGATCGATGATCACGCCATCGCGCACAAGTAGGCCCGCGTCCTCCTCCGAGCGCAGCGCGCCCCCAGCAAACGGGCTGACTGGCGTGTCACACACGCTCGCACGGTATAGCTGCATCGCACACTCCTCGCGGTCGTTGCGAGCAGCATACCGCTCAATCACGTTCGCCCGCCGCACCCCGAAGGGTGCGGCGGGCGAACACATGATCCGGATCCGGCACAAGCTGCCGGATCGCGGCGCGAGGTTACTCGGCCGCGGGAGCCTCGTCAGTGGCGTCTGCCGCCTGCTCCTCGATGACGGGCTCGAGCGAGAGCTTGCCGCGGTCGTCGACCTTGGTGATCTTGACGAGCACCTTCTGGCCCACCGAGAGCACCTCGTCGACCGACTCGATGCGCTTACCGCCAACGAGCTTGCGCACCTCAGAGATGTGCAGCAGGCCGTCCTTGCCGGGCAGCAGCGACACGAAGGCGCCGAATGCGGCGTTCTTCACGACGGTGCCGAGGTACTGCTCGCCCACCTCGGGGTTCTGCGGGTTAGCGATCGCGTTGACCTGCGCACGTGCAGCCTCAGCCGACGGGCCATCAACCGCACCGATGTACACGGTGCCATCGTCGTCGATCGAGATGTCGGCGCCGGTCGCGTCCTGAATACCGTTGATCGTCTTGCCCTTGGGGCCGATCAGCTCACCGATCTTGTCGACGGGGATGTTCACCGTGATGACGCGGGGCGCGGTGGGCGCCATCTCGTCGGGGGTGTCGATCGCCTGGTTCAGCACGCCGAGGATCGTGTCGCGCGCCTCCTTGGCCTGCGCCAGCGCGCCGATGAGCACGTCAGAGGGGATGCCGTCGAGCTTGGTATCAAGCTGCAGCGCGGTCACGAACTCAGAGGTACCAGCGACCTTGAAGTCCATGTCGCCGAGCGCGTCCTCTGCACCGAGAATGTCGGTGAGGGTGGCGTAACGGGTCTCGCCGTCGACCTCGTCAGACACGAGGCCCATAGCGATACCCGCGACGGCCGCGCGCAGCGGCACACCAGCGTTGAGCAGCGACAGGGTCGATGCGCAGACCGAGCCCATCGAGGTCGAACCGTTCGAGCTCAGCGCCTCAGACACCTGACGGATCGCGTAGGGGAACTCTTCGCGGCTCGGCAGCACGGGCACGAGTGCGCGCTCTGCCAAGAAGCCGTGGCCGATTTCGCGGCGCTTGGGGCTACCTACGCGGCCGGTCTCACCGGTCGAGTAGGGCGGGAAGTTGTAGTGGTGCATGTAACGCTTGCTGGTCGTGGGCGACAGCGAGTCGATCTGCTGCTCCATCTTGAGCATGTTGAGCGTCGAGACGCCCAAGATCTGGGTCTCGCCGCGCTGGAAGATCGCAGAACCGTGCACGCGAGGAATGACCTGAACCTCTGCGTCAAGCGCACGGATGTCGCGCAGGCCGCGGCCGTCCATGCGGCTGCCACCGGCGAGAATGCGGCCGCGTACGACCTTCTTCGTGACCGCCTTGTACGCACCCGAAACCTGAGCTTCAACCTCTGCGGCCAGCTCGCCTGCAGCGACCTTGGCTGCGATAGCCTCCTTGACGCGCGACTTCAGTGCGTCATCGGCGTCCTGACGCTCCTGCTTGGCAGCGATCTGGTAGATGTTCTCGAGCTCTGCCTGCGCGAGCTCCGCCACCGCGGCGTATGCCTCGTCGGTGTAGGGCAGGAACACGGGGTACTCCTGCACGGCCTTTGCCGACTGTGCGGCGAGCTGCTCCTGTGCCTTCACGAGCTGGGTCAAGAAAGGCTTAGCTGCCTCGAGACCCTGGGCAACGATCGCCTCGTCGGGCTTGGTAGCGCCAGCCTTGATGAGGTTCCATGAACCCTCAGTTGCCTCAGCCTCGACCATCATGATCGCGACATCTTCGGTGCCGTCTGCCTTGGTGACGACGCGGCCAGCGACCATCAGGTCGAACACTGCCTCGCCCACCTGCTCAGCGTTGGGGAACGCGACCCACTGGTCTGCGTTGTCGCCCGAGCCGGGAATCAGTGCCAGGCGCACGCCGGCAATGGGGCCTGAGAAGGGCAGACCCGAGATCTGGGTCGAGGCGCTTGCAGCGTTGATCGCCAGCGCGTCGTAGAACTCACCGGGAGCGATCGACATGACGGTCACAACGATCTGCACCTCGTTGCGCAGGCCGTCAACGAACGACGGGCGCAGCGGGCGGTCGATGAGGCGGCAGACGAGGATCGCCTCGGTCGAGGGGCGACCCTCGCGACGGAAGAACGAGCCGGGAATCTTGCCCGCGGCGTATGAACGCTCTTCGACGTCAACGGTCAGCGGGAAGAAGTCGAAGTGATCCTTCGGGTTCTTCGACGCGCTGGTGGCCGACAGCAGCATGGTTTCTTCGTCGATGTACGCGGCAACCGCGCCCTGCGCCTGCTGCGCGAGACGGCCGGCTTCGAAACGGATCGTACGCTTGCCAAAGCGGCCGTTGTCGAGAACGGTCTCGGCGAACTTGATTTCAGGACCCTCCACGGGATCTCCTTTGTTCGGGTGAGCGCGCGGCGTAGGTTACAGCGTGTGCCGCACTGCTGATGTTCAGTAGAAGGCCACCCTGGGAGCGTGCATCACAGAGGGAACTACCACCGAAGACCAGCCCGCAGCCTGCGCGCTCGAATGTCGTACCGTGGGCTTTTGCCCACTAGACCAGGCTATCACTGTGCACGAAAAACGGCACCGCCACCCCGTGAATGCGGGGAGACGGTGCCGTTTACGACGAGGACGAGCTACTGAGCGTCGACGTCGATCGTGTGGATCCGTTCTGCGCCAATCGCTGCGCGCAGCGATGTGATGACGTGTTCTTCGACCGGAGCGTCGACCGCGAGCACCGACAGCGCCGTGCCCTTCTTATCGTCGCGCGCGATCTGCAGGCCCGCGATGTTGACGCTCGCCTCGCCAAGAATGCCGCCGTATACCGCAACGATGCCGGGGCGATCGGTGTAGCTGAAGACGACCAGGTGCTCTGGGATCGGCAGTTCGATTTCGTAGCCGTTGATCTCAACGATCTTCTCAACCTGCTTGGGGCCGGTGAGCGTGCCCGACACCGAAATCGCAGTGCCATCGGTCAGCGCCCCACGCAGCGTGATGACGTTTCGGTAGCTCTCTGAGATCGCGTCCTTCGAGAATCGCACCTCGACGCCGCGCTGCTCAGCGATCAGCGGCGCGTTCACGTACGAGACGGGATCGCTCACCACCTTGGAGAAGACGCCCTTGAGGGCTGCCAGGCGCAGGGCCTCAACGTTGCGCTCAGCGAGCTCACCGTGCACTTCGATGTCGAGAGAAGCGATCGGTGCTCCCGCGAGACCGGCGAAGACCTGGCCAAGCTTCTCGGTGAGGGGCAGGCCGGGGCGCACATACTCATCGATCACGCCGCCCGCGACGTTCACCGCGTCGGGCACGAGGTCGCCCGCGAGTGCGAGGCGCACCGACTTCGCGACAGACACACCGGCTTTCTCCTGTGCTTCTGCGGTCGAAGCGCCCAGGTGCGGGGTGACGTTGACGTTCGGCAGACCCGTGAGTGAGGTATCGGCCGGGGGCTCCTGCATGAACACATCGAGAGCGGCTCCGGCAATTTCGCCGGCCTTGAGAGCATCAGCGAGCGCCGCCTCATCGATGAGGCCGCCGCGAGCTACGTTGACCACGTACGCGGTCGACTTCATGGCGCGCATCTGCTCGGCACCGATCATGCCGAGCGTCTCAGGCGTGCGCGGCATGTGGATCGTGAGGAAGTCGACGCGCTTTACGAGCTCGTCAAGCGACACCAGTTCGACGCCCAGCTGCTGTGCCCGCACTGCGGTGACGTAGGGGTCGAACGCGATGAGTTCAACACCAAAACCACGCAGACGTTCGGCAACGAGGGCGCCGATGCGGCCGAGGCCGACGATGCCGACGGTCTTTTCGTAGAGCTCGGTACCGGTGAACGACGACCGCTTCCAAAGTCCCTCTGACAGCGACGAGTGCGCACGCGGCAGGTGGCGTGCGAGACCCAGAATGTGGGCCACCGTCAGCTCAGCAGCGCTGATGATGTTCGAGGTCGGGGCATTGACGACCATCACACCGGCCTGCGTGGCAGCCTTGATGTCGACGTTGTCGAGGCCCACGCCAGCGCGGGCGATGACCTGCAGCTGGGGTGCCCAGCTGAGCGCCTCGGCATCAATCAGTGTTGCCGAGCGCACAAGCACGGCGTTCGCCGTGGCCAACGCCGAGCGCAGCGCGTCGCGGTCAGTACCGTCGACGTGCACCACCTCGAAGTCGGGGCCGAGTGCGGCGATGGTAGCGGGCGAAAGTTGTTCGGCGATCAGCACGACCGGCGCAGACATCAAGCGAATCCTTCGGGTCAGCGGCATTGGGTACCCAGCCTGTGCAAACACGGGCCGGGGTTCCATTCTAGGGTCTCACGCGACAGCACGATGACGCGCGGCGTCACGCAGCGACGCATTCGGCCCCAAAACTAGCCGAAGAAGCTCGACTGTGGCACCAGCAGCAGCACTTCAAGCTGAATCGCGGCGGCCGCGCACAACCCGGTCGCGAGCGCGAGTAAGCGCACCGCGGTGCCACTGCGCCGGGCGAATACGAGCGCGAGCGCATACGCGAGCGGCGGCAGAGCGACACCAAATATCATCCAGAACCAGCCAGCCCCGGTTATCGATACCCCAATGCTCGCCACCATCTGGGGCAGCAGCACGATGTTGCCCACGGCAGCTACCACCATGTAGACATACAGGCCGGTGATGATTGCCCACACGGCCCAAGAAATAATTCGGCGTGTCATGTTATGCACCCCACATAATCATGGGCAGCGGCACCAGCACCACCGCACCCAGCACGATCCACAGCGCGAGCCGCAGCGTCGAAGCACCCCGGTTCATCAGTAGCGCGGTGAAAAACCATCCGATCGGCGCGAGCGGCGCGATCCAGAACACGATCTGCTGCAGCACGCCGCCGAGCGATCCGCTCGACGCGGCGACGAGGTCGTTTGCGCTCGCGTAGTACTCGGCCCAGCTAAACCAGACCCACGTGTACATCAGGTAGATGCCACCAAATACCCCCAGCACCACGAGCGTCGCGTTCGACATTTGCGCGCGCTCCCCCGTAGGTTCACTCCCGCCCGCACCCGATTCGTCGACTTGCTGCTCAGCTGCAGCAAGCGCGGGCGCGGCCATTGGCGCCTCGGGCGTCGCCCCTTGCTCGGGTGCCCCCTGCCCGGAACTCGCCTGTTCGGGAGCACCCTCGACAGTCCACCCGCTCACAAGGCGGCTCTCGCGCGCCCCGCCATCGTTCTTATTTCGCACGATCACCACACTAGCTAAACTCATCTTTGAGTCTGCCGAGCCCGGCACGCCTTCCCCACCGCGCCATGCACCGCGCCACACATCGCGCCACACATCGCGCCACACGCCCCGCCTCGTAAGCTAGCTGCGTGACTGCGCTTCCCTTTGACCTCGCCCGCATCGGCCACGGACTCGTCGTCTCACGCGCCCAACAAGAGCTTGAACGCGCCGCGGCGGCCCGCGCATTCGTCGTCACCGCCCCGCCAGGCACGGGCAAAACGACCTTTGTACCCCCGCTCGTGGCGAATTTGATCGCGCAGGCAGCTTCCGCTGATACGGGCCCCATACCGCGCGTGATTCTCACGCAGCCGCGGCGCATCGCCGCTCGGGCCGCCGCCCACCGGCTCGCAGAGCTATCGGGCACCCCGCTCGGCGAACTGGTGGGCGTCACGATGAGGGGCGAGCGTCACGTGAGCGCCAGCACCCGGGTCGAGGTGGTCACTCCCGGTGTGCTACTGCGGCGCCTCATCGACAACCCCGAGCTGCCGGGGGTCGCAGCGGTTGTACTCGACGAGGTGCACGAACGCACGGTCGAGGGTGATCTGCTGCTCGGCATGGCAGCCGAAGCCCGCGCGCTACGTGATGATCTGATTGTCGTGGCAATGTCTGCGACGCTCGATGCTGCGAGCGTGTCTGAGCTGCTGGGCGGCGCCCCCGTTGTGCAGGTGCCGTCGGTCCTGCATCCACTCACTGTCACCCACGAACCGTTCGCTGGCTTACGGCTCGATCAACGCGGCGTGACGCGCGACTACCTCGCACATTTAGCCCACGTCACGCTCAAGGCACAGCGCGATGCCCACGCGCACGACCCCGCGCACAGCGACGCGCTCGTGTTCGTGCCGGGTGCACGTGAGGTCGACGATCTCGTCGCGCTGCTACGTTCAAGCTCCGGATCAGGCGCAACCTCCCCTGAGATCCTGCCGCTTCACGGCCGGGTGCCCGCGCGCGAGCAGGATCGGGCCGTGCGTGGCCGCGGCCCTGCAGACCCACCGCGCATCATCGTCAGCACGTCGCTCGCCGAAAGCTCACTGACGGTGCCCGGGGTGCGGCTCGTCGTCGACGCGGGGCTCGCCCGTGAGGTGCGCCGCGATCGCGGGCGCGACATGGCGGGGCTTACAACCGTGAGCGCGTCGCGCGCAAGCGCCGAACAGCGTGCGGGCCGCGCCGCCCGCCAGGGTCCCGGGCGCGTCGTGCGAGCGTATTCTGAAGCCGAGTATGCGCACATGCGCCAGGCAGGCCAGCCCGAAATCGCCTCGGCAGACCTCACCGATGCGGCCCTCCTATTGGCGGCGTGGGGTACGCCCGAGGCGGCGGGGCTTGCGCTTTTGACTCCCCCGCCCGAGGCCGCCATACGCCAAGCTGCGCGCACGCTGCGTGCGCTCGATCTGATCGACGACGCGGGGTACACGACGGCGGCGGGCCGCGCGGTCGCGCTGTTGCCGATCGGCGCGAGATCGGCCCGCGCCCTCACCGAGGGAGCGCGGGCGGTGCATGACCCCCGACTCGCGGCTGAGGTGGTGGCCGCGGTTTCTGACGACCACCGTGATCCGCACGCTGATCTAACTCAGCTGTTGCGCGCGCTGCGCGCCGGGCGGCACCCGGGGGCGCCGCGCTGGAAGCGCGAGGTACAGCGTCTCGAACGCATTGCCCGCGCGGGCGGCTCGAGCACCCGTGGATCAAACGCCGCGGCGGCCCATACCGAAGGCTCGGGTGCTCCTACCACGGCCCGATCCGGAGCCCACGACTTCGCCCCGGGCACCATCGTCGCCCTCGGCCGCCCCGAGTGGGTCGCGCGCCGCACGAGCGAGCACGCGCGCAGTTACCTGCTCGCGAGCGGCACGCGGGCCGCCCTGCCCGAGGGTAGCGAACTCGCAGCTCACGAGTGGCTCGCGGTGCACGAGGTACAGCTCACGGGGGGCCGCGCCGCCGACGGCACGGGCGCCGTGATTCGGCTCGCGGCACCGTTGGGCGAAGAGGTCGCGGTCGAAGTGGCGCACAGGCTCGTTGCTGCCTCGCGGGCCGCGACGATCGAGGCCGGCAAGCTGCGGGTGCGCGAGGAGCGCACGCTGGGCGCAATCGTACTCGCCTCTTCCCCTGTGCGGGCAGAGCCCAGTGACATTGGGCCCGCCTACACCGCGTACGTGCGCACAGAAGGGCTCGAAGCACTCAGTTTTAGTGACGGCGCGAGTGCGCTGCGCGCGCGGCTCGCACTGCTCCACCGCGTTCTCGGCGCGCCCTGGCCCGATGTGAGCAGCGACGCGCTGCTCACGCGGCTCGACGACTGGCTCGTGCCGGATCTTTCCAAGCTGCGCCCCGGCGCTGCGCTCGCGGGGCTCGATCTCGCGCAGGCGCTCCGCCGGCTGCTGCCGTGGCCTGAAGCGGCGCGCCTCGATGAACTCGTGCCCGAGCACCTCGTGGTGCCCTCGGGCTCGCGTGTGCGCATCACATACGACCTCGACGATGCCCGCCCTGTGGTGGCGGTGAAACTACAGGAGCTGTTTGGGCTGGCCGAGAGTCCCCGACTCATCGATGGTCGTGTGCCTGTGCTGTTTCATTTGCTCTCGCCCGCGCGGCGGCCCCTCGCTGTGACCGACGACCTGCGATCGTTTTGGGACGGGCCGTACCAACAGGTGCGGCGCGAGATGCGCGGTAGGTACCCGAAACATCCGTGGCCCGAGGACCCGTGGACCGCTCGGGCTACAGCGCGCACGAAGCGCGCTGGTTAGAGCCAGCCCTGCACCGCGGGGACAGCAAAGGGCGCCTGGATTTCCAAGCGCCCTTGTACCCGCTAGTGCTTAGCGTGCAGCCGAACCATCGACGTAGTCGGCGTCGGTCTGCTGCCATGCAAACAGGCTGCGCAGCTCAACACCGGTCTTCTCGATGGGGTGCTGCTCTTCCTTGGCGCGCATGGCCTGGAACTCAACGCCACCGTTGTCCATGTCCTCGATGAAGCGCTTCGCGAACGCACCGGTCTGGATGTCGGTGAGGACCTCCTTCATGCGCTCCTTGACGCCCGCGTCAACGATGCGGGGGCCCGAGACGTAGTCACCGAACTCAGCGGTGTCAGAGATCGACCAGCGCTGCTTAGCGATGCCGCCCTCCCACATCAGGTCGACGATGAGCTTGAGCTCGTGCAGCACCTCGAAGTAGGCGATCTCGGGCTGGTAGCCAGCCTCGGTGAGCGTCTCAAAGCCGGCCTGCACGAGGTGGCTCATGCCACCGCAGAGCACTGCCTGCTCGCCGAACAGGTCGGTCTCGGTCTCCTCGGTGAAGGTCGTCTTGATGACGCCGGCGCGGGTGCCACCGATCGCCTTCGCGTACGACAGTGCGATGTTCCATGCGTTGCCGGTCGCGTCAACCTCGACGGCAATGATGTCGGGGATGCCACGGCCAGCCTCGAACTCGCGGCGCACGGTGTGGCCGGGGGCCTTGGGAGCAACGAGGATCACGTCGACGCCCTCGGGGGCCTCGATGTAACCGAAACGGATGTTGAAGCCGTGGGCGAACGCGAGGGTCTTGCCCGCGGTCAGCTTGTCCTTGATCTGCTCGTTGTAGATCGCACGCTGGTGCTGATCGGGGGCGAGGATCATGATGAGGTCGGCCCACTCAGCCGCGTCAGCCACCGTCTTAACGGTGAAGCCAGCCTCTTCGGCCTTCTGGATCGACTTCGAGCCTTCCTTGAGGGCGATAACGACCTCGACGCCCGAGTCGCGCAGGTTCATTGCGTGCGCGTGACCCTGCGAGCCGTAGCCAACGACGGCTACCTTCTTGCCCTGGATGATCGACAGGTCGGCGTCGGCGTCGTAGTACATCTCTGCCACGGGGTTCTCCTTATGTTGGGGGTTTTGAAAAGTGAATTGGTTTGTGGATCCTGCGACTCGCACCGGCGCTGTGGCGCCGGCGTGAAATACGCGAAAATGCTTCGCATCTTCGCCCGAGTATTTCACGCACGCAGGATGACGGCGCTAAGCGCCGTCAGTTTTTGAAAACGCGCTCGGTGATCGATTTCGAACCACGGCCCATGGCGATCAGCCCCGACTGGGCGATCTCCTTGATGCCGTACTGTTCGAGCACCTTCAGAAAGGCCTCGATCTTGCCGGTGTCACCCGTGACCTCGATCGTGAGGGCATCGGGCACCACATCGACGACCCGCGCCCGAAACAGGTTGACCGCTTCAAGCACGTGTGATCGTGACTGGTTATCTGCACGAACCTTGATGAGAACGTGTTCGCGCTGCACCGAACTCGTGGCATCAAGTTCGACCACCTTAATCACGTTGACGAGCTTGTTGAGCTGCTTCGTGACCTGTTCAAGTAGCGTCTCGTCTTCGTCGACCACGACTGTGATGCGCGACAGACCGTGCATTTCGGTGGGGCCAACAGCGAGGGACTCGATGTTGAAGCCGCGGCGTGCAAAGAGCCCGGCTACACGGGTCAATAGGCCCGGCTTGTCCTCTACGAGGAGGCTGAGTACGTGACGTGACATGGTTTACTCTTCCTCCCACTCGGGGCTGTGTTCGAGGGCGTACTGGATGTCGCTGTTCGATGTGCCCTGGCGCACCATCGGCCAGACCATGGCGTCGGCGCTCACGACGAAATCGATCACGACGGGGCGGTCGTTCGTGGCGAGTGCCAACTTGATTGCCTCGTCGACCTGCTCTTCGCGCTCCACGCGAATCGCCAAGCAGCCGTAGGCCTCGCCAAGCTTCACAAAGTCGGGCACGCGCTGCGAGCCATGACCGGTGTTGAGCTCGGTGTTTGAGTAGCGACCGTCATAGATGAGAGTCTGCCACTGGCGCACCATGCCAAGCGACGAGTTGTTGATGACCGCAACCTTGATCGGAATATTATTCACCACACACGTGGCGAGCTCCTGGTTGGTCATCTGGAAGCAGCCGTCACCGTCGATCGCCCACACGTGACGATCCGGCTCAGCAACTTTCGCACCCATCGCAGCGGGCACCGAGTACCCCATGGTGCCAGCACCGCCCGAGTTGAGCCAGGCGTGCGGGCGCTCATATTTGATGAACTGCGCCGCCCACATTTGGTGCTGCCCGACACCCGCGGCGTAGATGCCCTCGGGGCCCGTCAGCTCGCCGATGCGCTGAATCACGTACTGGGGTGACAGCAGCCCGTCGGTCGTCTCCTGATACCCCAACGGGTAAGTCTTGAGGAGCCCGTTCAATCGCTCCCACCAGGCTGAGGTGTCGGCGAACTCGCGCGACACCTTCGCCGTCGTAACAGCCGCGATAAGGTCAGAAATCACCTCTGCAGCGTCGCCCACGATCGGCACGTCGGCCGCACGAATCTTGCCAATCTCGGCGGGGTCGATGTCGGCGTGGATCACCTTTGCATCGGGCGCGAACAGTGCCGCCTTGCCGGTCACACGGTCGTCAAACCGTGCACCGAGGGTGATGAGCAGGTCGGCCTCCTGCAGCGCCAGCACTGCGGGAACGGTACCGTGCATGCCCGGCATACCCATGTGCTGCGGGTGTGAGTCTGGGAACACACCGCGCGCCATGAGCGTGGTCACCACAGGCGCACCCACGAGCTCAACGAGCTGCTTCAGCTCGTCTGCAGCCCCTGCGCGCACAACGCCGCCACCCACGTAAAACACGGGCCGCTCGGCCTGTGCAATGAGCTCTGCCGCGGCTTGAATCTGCTTGCTGTTCGCCTTTGTGATGGGGCGGTAGCCCGCGAGATCCACGCGGGGATCCCACACAAAGTCGAGCATGCCCTCCTGCGCGTCCTTCGTGATGTCCACGAGCACGGGACCGGGGCGCCCTGAAGAGGCCAGGTGGTAGGCCGCCGCGATGGCGCCAGGAATGTCTTCGGCCTTCTTTACGAGGAAGGAATGCTTGGTGATCGGCATCGTGATGCCCACGATGTCGGCCTCTTGGAAGGCGTCGGTGCCCATGAGGTGCGAGAACACCTGACCGGTGATCGCAAGCATCGGCACCGAGTCCATGTAGGCATCGGCGATGGCGGTGACGAGGTTCGTGGCGCCGGGGCCCGAGGTGGCGATGCACACGCCTACACGGTTGCTGGAGCTCGCGAAACCCTCGGCAGCGTGGCCGCTGCCCTGTTCGTGACGCACGAGCACGTGGCGCAGCTTGGCTGCGTCCATGAGCGCGTCGTACAGCGGCAGCACTGCGCCGCCAGGAAGACCGAAGACATCGGTGACGCCGAGAGCTTCGAGGCTGCGTACGACAGCCTGAGCACCGTTCATGCGTTCACCGCGCGCGTCGGGTATGGGTGGAGTTGCACTCGAATCCGAGGTCATTGCTTTCTTTCGTCTGGAAGTGGCTTGCGCGCGTACAGTGTTGCGGTCACATGAGTGTCATGCGACCGCAACACCGAGAGGACTAGCCCGTAATGGCGCCCTCTGACGCGGAATGCACGAGCTTGGCGTACTTAGCGAGAACGCCGCGCGTGTATCGCGGGGGAAGCGGGGCCCAAGTTTCTTTGCGGGCCTCAAGCTCAGCGGGGTCTACCAGCAAGTCGAGCGTTCGTTGGGTGATGTCAACCCGAATCAGGTCACCGTCACGCACCAGTGCAATCGGACCGCCATCAGCGGATTCCGGTGCAATATGGCCGATGCACAGGCCGGTTGTGCCGCCTGAGAATCGTCCGTCCGTCAATAGTAGTACATCTTTTCCGAGCCCCGCGCCCTTGATGGCCGCGGTGATGGCCAGCATCTCGCGCATACCTGGGCCACCCTTGGGGCCTTCGTAGCGAATGACGACGATATCGCCCTTGTTAATTTCGCCCGCCTCGAGCGCGTCCATCGCGGCGCGTTCACGCTCAAACACGCGCGCGGGCCCCTCAAACTGCTCAAGGTCGAAGCCTGCCGTCTTCACGACAGCTCCCTCGGGCGCCAGCGAACCGCTCAGAATAGTGAGACCGCCATTGGCGTGCAGCGGGTCGTCCAGCTTGCGAATCACCTTGCCATCGATCGGTGCCGGATCAAGCTCGGCAATGTTCTCGGCAAGGGTCTTGCCGGTCACGGTCAGCGCGTCACCGTGCAACAGGCCCGCGTCAAGCAGCGCCTTCATAATCACGGGCATGCCGCCCACTCGGTCAAAGTCCTCGGCAACATACTGACCGAAGGGCTTCATGTCGGCGAGGTGCGGCGTGACCGCGCCGATACGCGTGAAGTCGTCGAGCGTGAGCTCAACTTCGGCTTCGCGTGCGATCGCCAGCAGGTGCAGCACTGCGTTGGTCGAACCGCCAAGCACCATCGCAACGGTGATCGCGTTTTCAAACGCCTTCTTTGTGAGGATGTCACGCGAGGTGATGCCCTTGCGCAGCAGGTTTACGACGGCTTCACCCGCGCGGTGCGAGTAGTAGTCGCGGCGGCGATCAGCGCTGGGCGGGGCCGCCGATCCGGGCAGGCTCATGCCGAGTGCCTCGGCCACGCACGCCATGGTGTTCGCGGTGTACATGCCACCGCACGCTCCCTCACCGGGAGCAATTGCGCACTCGACCCGCTTCAGATCTTCTTCGCTGAGCGTGCCGGCGACGCAGGCACCCACGGCCTCAAACGCGTCGATAATAGTGACCTGCTTCTCGGTACCATCGGAAAGCTTCACCCAGCCCGGCGCAATTGATCCGGCGTAGAGAAATACAGATGCGAGGTCGAGGCGAGCCGCGGCCATCAGCATGCCGGGGAGCGATTTGTCGCAGCCAGCGAGTAGCACCGAGCCGTCGAGGCGCTCAGCCATCATGACGGTCTCGACCGAGTCGGCAATGACCTCGCGCGACACGAGCGAGAAGTGCATACCCTCGTGCCCCATCGAGATGCCGTCAGACACCGAGACGGTGCCAAACTGCATCGGGTAGCCGCCGCCCGCGTGCACGCCTTCTTTGGCACCCTGCGCGAGGCGGTTGAGGCTGAGGTTACACGGGGTGATCTCGTTCCAGGAGCTGGCAATACCGATTTGCGGCTTATCCCAGTCCTCGTCGCCCATACCTACCGCGCGAAGCATGCCTCGCGCTGCAGCCTTTTCGATTCCATCTGTGACGTCGCGACTTCGCGGCTTCATGTCAATCTCTGCCATGTCGCCAGTCTATGCCCTTAGCGATGCCGCCCCGATCACGTACCGGCGAGGCCCGCAGAAATGACTGATGCCGAAGCCCCAGAAGGGCCCCGGCATCGTGTCGCATGTTACGCGCTGTTACTTCAGTCGTTACTTGCCAATCTTGGGCAGCACCGTGAAAGGAAGCGCGAAGCCGATCGTCGTAGCGGCGAGGCCACCCGCGAACATCGCAAGCTCGGTCACTGACCCAAGCGTGACGTTGAAGCCGTAGCTCATCAACACAATGCCGCCCATGGACAGCACGAAGGACAGCACGAAGAACACGGCTGTGATCGCGCTCACCGCGCCGCGCGAGCTCTCCTCGAACAGCGCCTGGGTGTTCTCTTTCGCCATGTTCTGGCCTCTCCTTAAGTTCAGGTGGGCGCTCTCGAACGCCCATAACAAAACCACGCCCACAATCGGACCTTGAGACCAGGGTATCGCACACCGCGCAGTTCGAGTGCCCGACATGATCTAGCGGGTAGGCTGATCGCACGCGCATCTTCGCGTATGGATGACGAGCCCCCAGGAGGATCCGTGCAGATCGGCAAGTTTGTGACCAGCCCAGCCGTCATCGGCGCCGCTCTCGGCGCAATTGGCGCCGCCAAGAGAACCTCCGCCATGCCGCGCGACTGGCGCCGGCTGCTTGTCTGGGGAACGTGGGCCGCGGGCCTCACGCTCGCGATCGCGAGCGTCGCCATGCAAGAGCAAGATCGCGAACTCGAACGCGAATAGCACTCACATTTCACCAAGCATCTATCGCGACATACCCGTTATGCTGTTCACTGGTGTGTCGGGAAGTCTGGTCGACGAAGTCGCTCAGCAACCCGTAAAACGCGAAGGTGCCCTATGTCACACCCCCACCACTCTCCCACAGCTCCCAGCAATCGCGGCCGCACACGCCGCATTCTGGCGCTCGTCAATAAACGAGAAGCCGCCCGCGTAAGCAGACTGCTGCGCGCTGAACTCGTGGGCGGTGTGATCATCATGGTCGCGGCGCTGATCGGCTTCTTGGCGGCAAACAGCCCACTAGCAGACGGCTACTTTGCTCTGCGTGACACCCGAGTGGGGCCCGAGGCGCTGCACCTCAATCTGTCGCTTGGCCAGTGGTCGGCAGACGGTCTGCTCGCAATCTTCTTCTTTATGGTGGGCCTCGAACTCAAGCGTGAGTTTGCATTTGGTGCACTGAGCAAGTTCTCGACAGCCGTGGTGCCCGTCGTGGCCGCCTTTGGTGGCGTGATCGTACCCGCGCTCATTTATACAACGGTGAATTCGGGTGGCCCCGGCGCACACGGCTGGGCCATTCCCACCGCGACCGATATCGCCTTTGCGGTGGCCGTACTCGGGCTCCTTGCACCGCGCATTCCGCCCGCACTGCGCGTATTTCTACTCACGCTCGCCGTTGTCGACGATCTCATCGCAATCACCATCATTGCCATCTTCTACACCGCCGAAATCAACCTGCTGCCACTCGCGCTCTCGCTCGTACCGCTCGCACTGTACGCATTCTTCGCGCACCGATTCCCGGCACGCCTCGCGCGCAGCACGTGGATCCCCTGGCTCGTCATGTTGCCGCTCGGCATTGTTGTCTGGGCACTGTTTCACGCTTCGGGCATTCACGCCACCATCGCCGGCGTCGTACTGGCATTCATTGTTCCTGTCTCTGGCCGCCGCAACACCGACCTTGCCCAAGCGTTTGAGCACCGATTCAGCCCGCTCTCGACGGGCATCGCCGTTCCCCTGTTTGCATTCTTTGCCGCGGGCGTTGCCGTCGGCGGAGAATCAAACTTTCCGTTCGACCCGATCGCCGTGGGCGTGATGCTTGGGCTCGTGGTCGGCAAACCGGTTGGCATTGCGCTTACTACGTGGCTACTCACCCGCTTTACTCGCGCCGAGCTAGACGCGGCAGTGAAGTGGCGCGAGCTGATTGGGGTGGGCGCGCTCGCCGGCGTGGGGTTCACCGTGTCTCTGCTTGTGACGGAGTTGAGCTTCACACACCCCGGCGACGCCGATACCGCACGCTTGGCAGTGATGGTTGCTTCGATCATGGCGGTCGCTGTCGCGGCCTGCTTCCTCGTACGCAAACCCCGCTCACGCCAGTTCTCGTAACGAAGTTACCGCCCGCCACGCCCGGGCGAATGCGTCAAGTTTTTAGCCCGCCCAGGGCCGTGCTAAAGTAATTCTTGTTGCCGCGGCAGAGAGAAACACAGAGTTTCACACAGCCCAGCAGCGGTAAGCACCTCTAGCTCAATGGTAGAGCAATTGACTCTTAATCAATGGGTTCCGGGTTCGAGTCCCGGGGGGTGTACAGATAAGGGCCGAGATCATCACGATCTCGGCCCTTTCTTGTTTCCTGGGGTCAAGCGAAATCATGATTAACTCATGACTTTGAAAAACGGCCGACGCGGCGCCCGTAGCACTGCACGTGAATAGGGTGCCGGATTACACCCGCACCAACCCATACACCGTGCGCGCGGGCCTACTGGCGACGATCTGTGGATATCTGGCTATCCCCCGAGCGCCACCTGATAATCGATAAGATGCCTGCCATGACTGTATGGATACCTTGGGATGCGGATACAGACGAAGTAATGGCCCGAAAAGTGGTTCGAGACGAAATCCCCCCAGAGCTTGTTGCGCCGCTACGACTTTGGCTCTGGGAACGGCTTCATACTGGATACGAAAACACGTCCCCTCAGCGCATGCACCAAATCCAAAGCGCCTTAAGGTTGCCTATAACCGCAGATGCAGAGCATGTAATGACGAGCGGGCTCGTTGACAAGATCGTTGGGTTAGGTGACAAAAATGTTCTTCGAGTAGTGGATTTTCTCCTGGCTGCGGACTTTGACCCACACTCTTACATGGGCACGGCTCAGCCTGTTTCGGACCTAGCCTGGCATCTTGTCCAGACAGGCTCGAGCGTAGAAGTTGTCGAAAGAGATGACCGCTTCAGGCTTTCCCGACGCCTTCCCGAGGGAGTCGAAGAAGCCGCCCAACTCTCTGCAGACATGGCATCAGAGTCTGCAGGCAGCCATCTCGGGAAGGCATGGGCAGCACTGAATCTATTGGAACCCGATACCTCGAAGGCGATTAATGAAGCGATGAAGGCCGCCGAGCTTGCGGCTGGCGCTGTCGCTACCCCTAAGGACATGCGACTTCGAATGTCGAAAATCGTTCAGCGGCTCAAATCTAAAGACGATTGGAGTTTGATGCTGGCACGAAGGGACGACGGGGTACCAGACCACCGAGCGATGGTCATCGGAATGCTCGAAACCCTTTCGTTCGCCCAGTCAGACCGTCACGGAGGTACACCTCAATCCGCGGAGGAAGCACAAGCCTACGTTCTGCTAGCTTCCCTCGTTGTGGGGTGGTTCTCCACAGGTGCTGTGGCGTTCAACACTGAACGATAACACTGTTAATGTGAAGCTTCACATTAGTCGTCCCGGAGACTTCGCTGCGTGCCCCCAGTTACCTCTGCCAGGGCTCGCGTTCCTCGCTGCTTGCACTTTGTCGACTGTTTCATGCGTCCACCCGCGCACCTCGCCAATACGCGCGTCGGCTTCAACATCCTCAAACGCTTTGTTCACTGCGGGGCGTGATACGCCCCACAGGAGCGCAATTTCTGTGGTCGATAGGTAACGTTCTGTCATGCCCCCATCATCGGTGGTTACGTCGCGTAGCTGCAACTCTGCAATACTCATTCTGCGGCCTCGCATTCGTTCGTGTGCAATTTCGCGTCGGCTGCATGCTGTCGGAGTGAGCGGCGCATCGTCGCTCCAGAGACTCGTTTGCCGCAGTTCACGCAAACTAGTACGGGTGCGGTGATTCCGTCGCCCTGCCCTAGCGCGATTTCGTACCCATCGAGCATGACCAGCCAATGGGATCGCTGCATCCCCGCATAACCAGAAATCACTCCACCAGCCATTACCGAAAGGACACCTCATGCTAGGCAACCTCAACCCGCTCACCCTTATGCTCAGTATCTTGATCATCATTGCGGTGATCGTGATCATTATCGTGCTCGCAGTCAAGGCTTCCAACAAGAAGCATCGGGTTACGCCCGAGCAGGAACGCCAGCGCGCGTACGAAGCAGGCGTCAAGCAGGCCGAGCTGCAGCGCGCGTACGAAGCAGGCCTGAACGCGGGTGCAGACCAGACTCAGTCTCGAGAATAAAGAAACCCCCCGCGGTGTGAAACGTCGCCAGACAATCACACACCACGAGGGTCGCACCGAATCACCTCGAAAGGACAATCCGATGTTCTCTACGCTATCTGACCATGCCCTGCGGGGTGAAGCATCATGGCCCGCATCCCGCTAGAGATCGGTGAGTGGGGGAAGATCAAGCGCTTCGACACCCCGCACGGCCCCGCCGCGCGGGCATACCGTCGCGACGGGCGCGGTATGGGCGTCCACGTGCAGCGCCGCGGCGATACTGGCGCGGCCGCAGAACGCAACCTCACAGCCGCGCTCAAACAGCTAGCGAAAACCGCGACAGGCGACGGGACGATCACGGCGGAGTCGACGTTCGATGACCTTGCAGAATATTACTTCACCGAACTCGAAGACGAAGGCACGAAAGACGGCACGATCACCACGTACCGGTCCAACTATGACCGCCACGTCAAGCCCGAGCTTGGCGAGGTGAAGCTGACGAATAGCCGTATCGAGTAGCGCCAGTCCACGTATCGAGTGTGTAACCTCGCAACATCGTGGACACCAAACCTCATGAGTTCATGGACACCGAATCTCACGACTTCGTACGCGATACGCGGACTAGCGCTACTCGATACGGCTATTCGCCAGTGAAGCTACGTCAGCTCACAGTGGCACGGCAACAACAGATCATCCGGGCACAGAAAGACAAGCCATCCACGGCCAAGTGTATTCGCGTGGTGCTCGAGAACATGTGCGCGGTCGCGGTGCGCCACGACGCAATGCGAATGAGCCTCGCTAACAACACGAAACCCGTCGTAGTGAAACAGGCTGCAGTGAAAGCGCTCAAGCCCGACCAGGTGAAAGCGATGCTCGCGCTCTTGGAGATCACTTCGGCGGTACGTCAACGCGACCTGAACGTGCCGCTCAAGCTTCTCGCGGTGACCTGGTGCCACACCGGCGAGTTGCTGGCGATCCGCTGGCAAGACATCGACCTCGACCTCGACCTCGACCTCGACCTCGACCTCGACAAGGGCATCTTGCTTATCACGGGCACGATGGTTCCCGACTCCAAGACGAAGAGAATGAAACATCAGCCAGAGGGCAAGAGTATCGCGGCGACGCGCGGCATGACACTCCGGATGTCCGTGGTGCAGCTGCTACGGGACAAGTACGCGATGGCCGAGGGCGAACCGGTATTCCCGGCACGTAACGGCGAATACCAGTGACCGAACAACTTCCGCCGCAAGTGGCGAGCGATCACCGACGACCCCGCGTTTGAGGGCGTCACTCCCCGCGACTTCCGCAAGTCCGTAGTAACGTACCTCGACGGTAAAGCGGGGGCGGCTGGCGCGCAGCTACAGTTGGGGCACGAGTCGGCAGACGTGACCACGCGCTACTACATCGAACAGGCCGAAATAATGGCCGATTTTGCGGAGCACCTCGAAGAATTGGTGACCTAGGAATCATGATCAACTCATGACTTTGAGTTAATTCGTGTCGTTTTCTGTCGTTTGCTATCGTTAAAGACGATCGAAAGAAACCCGATCTAACCGGGCCTATTCGCTTCTGTCACTCCCTACACTTTGGCCGAACTGGGATCAATGGGTTCCGGGTTCGAGTCCCGGGGGTGTACAGAATGAGAAAGGCCCGACTGTTACAGTCGGGCCTTTCGCGTATCCACGAGTTATTTCACTCTTCGCTAATGGAAAGCGTGGCCGATGACTGCCCAGCACTTCACCCACTCTGAAGATCTCAAATTTGCACTCGAGCTCGCCGATCTCGCTGACTCGATCGCCCTCCCCCGGTTTCGTGCCGCAGATCTTACGATCGAAACCAAACCAGATCGCACGTTCGTCACCGACGCAGATCAGGCAGTCGAGGCCGCGATCCGGCGCCGGATCGAGGAGGAACGTCCGAACGATAGCTTCTTTGGCGAAGAGTCAGGACGCAGCGACCGGGGCTCGCGCCGGTGGGTCATCGACCCGATCGATGGCACCTCAAACTTTTTGCGTGGCGTACCCAACTGGGCGGCGCTCATCTCACTTGAGGTGGACGAAGTGCCGACGGTTGGAGTGGTCTCGGCGCCGGCGTTTGAAGCGCGCTGGTGGGCAGAGCTGGGCAGCGGCGCTTGGGGGCAGCAGCGGGGCGATGCGCCGCGCCGGTTGCGCGTCTCGGGTGTCAAAGATCTCGAGCACGCCTCACTCAGCTTTCAGAGCATCGCCCAGTGGGACGAGGAGGGATACCTTGAACCCCTCATCGCGCTCAGCCGCGCGGTGTGGCGCGATCGCGCGTACGGAGACATGTGGTCATACATGCTGCTCGCAGAGGGCCTGGTGGACATCGTCGCCGAGTTTGACGTGAAGCCGTACGACCTGAGCGCGCTCGTGCCGATCGTACGCGAAGCGGGCGGGCGCTTCACCGACATCAACGGCGCCGAAAACGCGTGGAACGGTAGCTCGCTCGCCACAAACGGTGCGGTGCACGAAGCGGTACTCACAACGATCAAGAACGCACGCGCGTAAAGAGGGAGCACCATGGCCAAGACACCCGCTGCGCGCCCCGGGCGCCCCGCACTTCTCACCATCACGTTCGCTGCCGCTTGCGACATCGCACTGGTTGTACTGTTTGCAGCCCTCGGACGCTCGGAGCACGCACGGGATGCGAGCCTGCTGGGGCTCGGGCAGACGGCCTGGCCGTTTCTGGCGGGCCTCGCCATCATGTGGCTGATGACTCTCGCCTTCCGCCGACCGCTCGCGATCGTGCGCACGGGTGTACCCGTGTGGCTCGGCACCGTCGCTATCGGCATGCTGCTGCGTCTCGCCACCGGCTCAGGAACGGCACTACCGTTCGTGCTGGTCGCGACAGGGACACTCGCCGTGTTTCTACTCGGCTGGCGTGCGATTGCCGCGCTCGCGGCTCGGCTGCGACGGCCCGCGGCCTAAAGCACTGACACCCACGTCAGCCAACGTGGCGATCGAAGTACGGCCCGATACCCGAAAATATGCGCGACTAGTTCCGCTTAAGTCTTACTCATAAGCGGAAGTAGTCGCGCATATTTGACGCGAGCTCCCCAGAGTGGGCACCCGCACGGCGGCGACGCGAAAGGGGCGCCTCGCGGAAGACCGCGAGACGCCCCTTTCTGACGAGCTAGGCAGCCAGGCGCGTGAGCACCTGAACGGCACGGTTCGAGAAGCCCCACTCGTTGTCGTACCAGGCGACGACCTTTACGTGCTTACCCTCGGCGCGAGTCAGCTCTGAGTCGAAGATCGATGAGTGTGTGTTGCCGACGATATCGCTCGACACGAGCGGTTCCTCCGAGTACTCAAGCACTCCCGCCAGCGGGCCATCAGCAGCGGCACGGTAGGCCGCGAGTACTTCGTCACGCGACACCTCGCGCGAGACCGTAGCGTTGAGCTCCACGATCGACCCCACCGGCACCGGCACCCGCAGCGCGTCGCCCGAGAGCTTGCCGTCGAGGCTGGGCAGCACCAGCCCAATCGCCTTAGCAGCACCGGTCGAGCTCGGCACCACATTGAGCGCCGCCGCTCGGGCACGGCGCAGATCACCGTGGGGTGCGTCGACGAGACGCTGGTCACCCGTGTAGGCGTGCACGGTAGTCATGAAGCCGTGCTCGATACCAGCGAGGTCGTCAAGCACCTTTGCAAGCGGCGCAAGCGCATTCGTCGTGCACGATGCGTTTGACACGATGGTGTGCTCGGCCGCGTCATACAGGTCATCGTTGACGCCGACGACAACCGTCAGGTCTGCGCCGCCAGCAGGAGCCGACACCAGCACCTTCTTGGCGCCCGCCTCGATGTGCTTGTGTGCACCCTCCTTCGAGGTGAAGAACCCCGTCGACTCGAGCACGACGTCGACGCCCAGCTCACCCCAGGGCAGCTTTGCGGGGTCGCGCTCAGCGAGGATCTTGATGCGCCGGTCACCGACCACCAGCTCGTCACCGTCGACCGAAACAGTCTCAGACAGCTTGCCGTAAACGCTGTCACGCGCCAGCAGGTGAGCCAGCGTGGCCGGATCGGTCAGGTCGTTAATCGCGACAACCTCGAGGTCGCTTCCCTGCTCGAGCATTGCACGCAGCACACCGCGCCCGATTCGCCCGAACCCATTAATAGCCACTCGACCAGTCATGAAACTGTTCCCTTTCAACGCGAGACATCTTTAACTATCTCCAGCATCGTCGATCGAATGCCCCGCGAACAGTGGCAGCAATGCCACAGTTCAAACGAATACTGCCAACACGCCCGACATGCAGGTTGATTAGCTCAAAACGCCCGCATCTCCCCGGTGAACGGCAGCCGATTCGCGCGAAAATACCCGTCGGTACTCTGATGGGGTTGTGCCCAGCACCCGCCGAAAGTACCGCCGCAGATTCGTCGCGGTGCCGAGCCCCACCATCGCCGAGATCGCATCAACGCCGAGTTCAGTCTCTTCGAGGAGCTCGCGCGCACGGTCGACCCGCGCCCGCATCACCCACTGCATGGGTGTGTATCCCGTTTCGTCACGGAACCGCCGCGCAAATGTGCGCGGCGACACCACCGCGTTCTCGGCGAGCGCCTCGATCGACAGCGGCTCCCCCAGACGCTCGAGCGCCCACTGCCGGGTGCGCGTGAACCGCTCCCCGTGCGGCTCTGGCACGCTCTGCGGCACATACTGCGCCTGACCACCGCTGCGGTACGGTGCGGCCACGAGCCGCCTGGCCGCATGGTTCGCCGCCGCCATGCCAGCCTCCTGGCGCAAGATATGCAAGCACAGGTCGATACCTGACGCAGCCCCCGCCGACGTGAGCACCGAACCCTCGTCAACAAACAACACACGCTCGTCGACCCGCACTTCTGGAAACTGCTCTGCCAGCGCGTGCGAGTAGTGCCAGTGAGTCGTCGCACGTCGCCCATTGAGCAGCCCCGTAGCAGCGAGCGCAAATGCACCCGTTGAGATAGCCGCAATGCGCGCCCCGCGCGCATGAGCGGCCCGCAATGCGGCCAACAGCTCTGGCGGCGCAAGCTCCGTGTTGGGCCGCCGGTACCCCGGTATAAAGACGAGATCGGCACCTGCAAGCGCTTCAAGGCCGTGCTCGACATGGTACGAGAGGCCGTCACCGCCCGTAATAAGGCCCGGGTGCACGCCGCACACCTCGACAGAGTAGGGCATACTCGCACGGGTGGCGAACACCTGCGCCGGGATCCCAACATCGAGCGGCTTCGCGCCCTCTAACACCACAACGACAACGCGCTTCATAGTGCTTCAGCCTACAAGCAACGCCACAGCGCGCAGTGTGAACTCCGGTGGAGCCGCGGGGAATTGAACCCCGGTCCACTTCGATGATTCCATGCCTTCTACGGGTGTAGTTCGTGAAATCGTTCTACTCGGCTCCGCTCTTTGCCACGAACAGCTAGTGCGACGAGCCCAGCCTCAGAAAAAGTCCCGGCACGCCCTGAGACGCGACGTGCCAGCAAGCCTCCTAAATGACGCCAGAAACCGGGGCGGAGGCGAACCCGGTCTGACGGACTCGGTCTCGTGCTTAGGCAGCGAGAGCGAAGTCGGTGCGCTTAGAAGTTGCACCTATTGTTTTGCGAAGGGCGTTTACGAGATAACTTCGCGTCCTCGACCCGCTTCTCACAGTCTCAAATCGACGTGTCGAAACCGATCGGCCCCGAAACCTGCCCCGCAAAGCGGGTACAGCCAGGAGCATTCACATTGCGCGCTATGGAGTTGTGGGGCCGGCCACTGGCCGGTGTCTCCATGCTAACACTTTTGAATGCGTACACGCCGGGCAGGCGATAAAATCGCGCGTCACTCCCCCGTGCGGTTACGCTGCCGCATGGCGCGCTCGGCCTCGCGAGTATCCTGCCGCTCGCGTAGGACCTGCCGCTTGTCGTACTCCTTCTTGCCCTTGGCAAGCGCAATCTCTACTTTGACTCGACCGTTCAAAAAGTACAGTCGCAGAGGCACGATCGTCATGCCACCCTCACGCGTCTTTTGGTAGAGCTTGTCAATCTGCTGCCTGTGCAGCAACAGCTTGCGCTTACGCCTGGGCGCATGGTTGGTCCACGAACCGTTTAAATACTCGGGAATGTAGGCGGTGTCGAGCCACGCCTCACCGCGATCAATAAAGACGTAGCCGTCAACGAGCGACGCGCGCCCCATACGCAGCGACTTCACCTCGCTACCGGTGAGCACCATCCCCGCCTCATAGGTGTCGATGATGTGGTACTCATGCCGAGCCTTCTTGTTCGAAGCGATCAGCTTCTCACCGGTCTCCTTGGGCACGGTCACGTCCTTCCTCGCGGGTCTTGGTTGCGGCGTCTGCCGCATGATCCGGATCCCGGGGGTGCGATGCATCGCACCCCCGGGATCCGGCGCTAGCTCACCAGCCTATCGCGGCCTGGCACACTAGACGCGCAGGTATCTTGCGATCGCAATCTTCGCGGCGATTGCCGACAGGAGCGCGCCGAGGGCGAGCAGAATCGGCGGCACAACGAGCGCCTGCTCGACCGTGATGTAACTGGTGAACGGCACCTCGGCTACCAAGAACCCCTGTACGAAGAACTTGACGATTGCGACCGACGCGGCCCCTGCAAGCACCGCGCCGATGAGGGCGGCGATGATGCCCTCGAGAATGAACGGTGTTTGAATGAACCTGTTCGACGCGCCGACCAGCCGCATAATGCCGATCTCGCGGCGGCGCGAGTAGGCAGACAGCCTGATCGTCGTTGAGATGAGCAGCATCGCGGCGACGAGCATGAGCCCAGCAATCGCGATGGCGGTGTAGCTTGCGACCCCGAGGAACAAGAAGATGCGATCGAGCAGGCTGCGCTGGTCAGACACGCTCTGCACACCGGGAATGCCCGCAAACGTCTCTTGAATAATCTCAGAGCGCGACGGGTCCTTGAGCTTCACCCAGAACGTCTGGTTGAGCTGTTCGGGCCGCGTGATGTCGAGGATCGGGTTGCCCTTGAACTGCTCTTGGAACTCCTCAAACGCCTGCTCGTGCGTCACGAAGAAGTAGTCGTCAACGTACGGTGCGAGCGTGTCTGATGCCAGAGCCGCCTCGACGGCGTCGATCTCCTCCTCCCCCGCATCTTTACCTGCACAGGTGGCGCTCTCGTCGTAGTCCGTGCACAGGTAAACCGCGACCTGCGCCCGGTCAAACCAGAACGTCTTCATCTGCTGAATCTGCAGCTGCATCAAGATCGCGGCGCCCACAAACGTGAGCGACACAAACGTGACCAGGATCACAGAGATCACCACTGAAAGGTTGCGGCGCAGGCCGCTTGCGACCTCGCCGAGTACGAGCCCAATTCTCATCGCACAGGCCCCACATCTGTCTGGTCATCGTTACTGTGTTTCAGCCCGAGGTGCTCGGCGAGACTACCCGTTTCTGACATGCGCACCGCGTCGAGTGGCCGGTCTGGGTCGAGGAAGCTCGGAATTCGCTTACCCTGCGGCCCCGCGTCGCGCGTGTCGGTGAAGTCGTCGTCCATGTCGTCGTCTGGATCGCCAAACGGCGCAGGCTCCTGGTACACCGAAGCTTCGACCGGCTGCGCAGCCGCAGCCGCGTCGGTCGTCGACACTCCGGGCACCAAGTCTTCTGACGCAGCGGGCGACGCTGCAATGGCCTCGGGCCCGGGCTCTTCGTGATCCGGATCCTGATGTGCATAGACCTGCGCTGCAGCGAGGTCTTCACTCTCGGGGGCAGGGGCAGCGACGGCCTCGGGCGCCACTTCGGCGGGCGCCATTTCTTCAGGCGCGAGCGCCGCACGCACCACAGCCTCGGTGGTGCGCAGCACCTGCATACCCTCCTCTGACAGGTCGGTCACGGGAATTGAGGCGGTCTCACCGTAGCCGCCGCCAACCTCGTCACGCACGACGATACCGTTCGAGAGCTCAACCACACGCTGCTGCATAATGTCCACAAACGTGGCCTCGTGTGTCGCCATCACCACGGTCGTACCCGAAGCGTTGATGGCGCGCAGCAGCTGCATAATGCCGAGGCTCGTGGCCGGGTCAAGGTTGCCCGTCGGCTCATCTGCCAGCAAGATGGCGGGTTTGTTGACGATCGCGCGCGCAATCGCGACGCGTTGCTGTTCGCCGCCCGACAGCTCGTGCGGAAACCGCTTCGCCTTATTGGCGAGCCCGACCATCTCGAGCGTGTCGGGCACCGCCTCTTGAATAAAGCCGCGCGACTTACCGATCACCTGCAGCGTGAACGCGACGTTGTCGTAGACCGTCTTATTCTGCAGCAACCTGAAGTCTTGAAACACCGTGCCCAGGTTGCGCCGAAAATAGGGCACCTTACGCGATGAAATCTTGCTGAGGTCTTGCCCCAGCACGTGAATCTTGCCGTTCGACGGCTGATCTTCACGCAGGATCAGCCGAAGGCAGCTTGATTTGCCCGACCCGGAGGCGCCCACGATGAACACGAACTCGCCACGGTCGACACGGAGGTCGATACCGTCGAGCGCGGGTTTCTGGGTGCCCCGGTATTTCTTGGTGACGTTTTCGAAGAGAATCATGACAGGTCGACCCTATGCCCCCGGGCTGACAACTAAGCGCAGGCGCGCTGCCTTTAGCCGTTCTTTGCGAGCGATCGCCAGCGAATACCAGCCGCGATAAACCCGTCAATTTCGCCGTCAAATACGGCGTCAGGCTGCGAGGACTCAAAGCCCGTGCGCAGGTCCTTCACGAGCTGTTGGCCATACAGGAAATATGAGCGAATCTGGTCGCCCCAGCTTGCCGTCACCGAACCAGCCAGCTCCTTCTTTTTCGCTGCCTCTTGCTCCTTCTGCAACAGCAGCAGGCGAGTTTGCAGCAGCCGCATCGCAGCCGCGCGGTTCTGAATCTGTGACTTTTCGTTCTGCATCGAGATCACAATGCCCGTGGGAATGTGAGTAATACGCACCGCCGAGTCGGTGGTGTTCACTGACTGGCCGCCGGGGCCGCTCGAGCGGTACACGTCGACGCGAATGTCGGTCTCGGGAATCTCAACCTCGGTGGCCTCTTCGAGCAGCGGGATCACTTCGACGCCAGCGAAGCTGGTCTGACGCTTATCGGCGGAGCCGAACGGACTGATGCGCGCGAGGCGGTGCGTGCCCGCTTCAACAGAGAGCTTGCCAAACGCGTACGGCGCGTTCAATTCGAACGTCGCAGACTTGATGCCAGCGCCCTCGGCGTACGAGGTGTCCAGCACCTTCGCCGGCACGTCGTGGTCCTCGGCCCAGCGCAGGTACATGCGCAGCAGCATTTCGGCAAAATCTGTGGCGTCATCGCCGCCCGCCCCCGAGCGAATGGTGACGACCGCCGCGCGCTCGTCGTACTCGCCGCCGAGCATCGTCTGCACTTCGAGGTCTTGCATGGCTTCTTCAAGCGACGCCAGCTCGGCCATCACCTCTTGCTCAGAGTCGGGGTCTTCCATCTCTTGCGCAAGCTCTGCGAGCACCTCAAGATCGTCGATGCGACTTTCCACGCCGCGCAGCTTCTTGACGCGCGCCTGGCGGTGCGACAGGCCACTCGTAACCTTCTGCGCCGCGGCAGGATCGTCCCACAGGCCGGGCGCGACCGCCTGCTCTTCGAGCTCGGCGATCTCTCGGTCGAGCTTCGCCAGGTCGGTCACCGCCGCAATGTCGGCGTAGGTGGAGCGGATCGCGCGGATGCGTGCACTGAAATCGATATCGAGCATGATGCATTGATTCTATCGCTTGAACACCAAACCCCGCCCGTGAGCGGGCGGGGTGGCATCGGGGATCCGGAGCGAGATCGCCCCGTGGGCATAGCAGCGTGGGCTATTCGACATCCTCGGGGATCTTATTGAAGCCGGTGACCGGCTGATCCTCGTCGAAGGCGGCGACCTTCTTCTTGAATCCCTTCGTGAGGTAGAGCAGGTAGAAGAACCCGATCACGGTCCAGGCCACGCCGCCGATAAGGGCGTCGAGGTGCAGGTTGACCCACAAGATGATGGTCATGCCGAAGCCGATGACGGGCATCACGATGAACTTGAAGATGTCGCCGGGCGTCTTGCGGCGACCCTGCTTGATCGCAAACCAGGCGATCACCGAGAGGTTGACGAACGAGAACGCGATGAGCGCGCCGTAGTTGATGAACGCCGCGATCATCTCGAGCGTGAATGCGATCGCGAGCATGCAGACGACACCGGTGAGCACAATATTGAACGTGGGCGTGTGCGTTTTGGGGTTAATGAACCCAAACGCCTTCTTGGGCAGTACGTTGTTGCGACCCATCACGAGCAGCATGCGTGAAACCGACGCGTGCGAGGCAAGGCCCGAAGCGAGCGTCGCGGCAAACCCCGCGGCGGTGAGCACCGCCATGAGCACTGGGCCACCGACGGCCTCACCCATGAGCGGCAGCGTCGAGTCTTCGATGAACTGCATGTCGCCGCCCGGGGCGAACTCCTCCCAGGCGGGAAAGCGCAGCTGCGCAAAGTAGCCAGCGATGAGGAAGATCGCGCCGCCCAACACAACCGTGAGCAGCAGGGCGCGCGGCACCAGTTTGGGGCTGCGGGCTTCTTCGACGTACATCGTGACCGCGTCGAATCCGATAAACGAGAAGCAGACGATCGTCGCCCCCATGAGCACCGCACCCGCGGTGACGCCGTCGTGGAAGAAGGGATCCATCGATGCGAGGGTACCGACGCCCTCACCGCCCGCGAGCTGCGCCCACACCATGACGATGAAGACGACCATCACGACGAGCGAGAACACGAGCAGAATACCGTTGAGGTTTGAGGTGCCGCGCATCGTGAGGTAGATCACTGATGTGGTGAGCAGGCAGTAGCCGACCACCCAGATCCAGCCGGGCACGTTCGGAAAGATCGCTTCGAGGTAGCTGCGAATAATGAGGCAGTTGACCATTGGCAGCAGCATGTAGTCGATGAGCGCGGTCCAGCCGACCATAAACCCAACATTGGGGTGCATGGACTCGCGTACGTAGGTGTAGGCGGAGCCCGCGCTCGGAATCGCACCGGCCATCTTGCCGTAGCTAATCGCAGTGAACACCATCACCACGAGCGCAACAAGATATGCCATGGGCACGACGTTGTTGGTGTCGCGCGCCACCATGCCGAACGTGTCGAACACGACCGTGGGTGTCATGTATCCGAGCCCCAGGCCGACGATCGCCCAGAGCCCCAGGTTGCGTTTGAGGGTGGCGCCCTTTGCCACCCCGGCTACAGCCGTTTTTGACATCGATTCTCCTTCACGATCCTCGTGATCGCGCAGGGAGCCGCATCGCTCCCTCGCGCTGTCAACCCCCAATCTTGCCGCGATCTAACGGTGCCGCGCAAAGCGACACGCAATAACCGAACAATGTTCATTTGGGGTGCCGGATCAGTGCCGCAGGCCGAAGAACGCACGCATAAGAGGGGGCGGGAATGCTCCCGCCCCCTCTTGTGCGCCGCAAGTTACCGGCTACCGCGGTGCAGCTGCGCTGCTACTGGCGTGCCAGCCGCTTTTGTTTGTTGATGTTGAGCACCTGCACAAGAATTACCAGCACGAGCGCACCAATAAACACGATCGACGCGAGCACGTTCGCCTGCGCGGGTACGCCCTTAAGCGCTGACACGTAGATGAACTTGGGGAACGTCGTTGAGGTGCCCGAGTTGAAGTTCGTAATGATGAAGTCATCGAACGACAGGGCGAAGCTGAGTAGTGCAGCGCCAATAATGCCGGGCATCAACATGGGCAGCGTGATGCGCCAGAACACCTGGCCGGGCGGGGCGTAGAGGTCGCGCCCCGCTTCTTCAATCGCCGGGTTGAGGCTCGCCACGCGCGCCTTCACGGCAACCACAACATACGAAATACAGAACATCGTGTGGGCCAGGATGATCGTGCCGATACCTTTTTCGACACCGGCGAGCAGAAACTGTGACGCCAGGCCGGCACCGAGCACTACCTCTGGGGTGGCCATCGGAGTGAACAGCAGCAGGCTGATGGTCGAGCGGAATTTGAACTGGTAACGCACGAGCGCGAGGGCGATCAGCGTGCCCAGCACTGTGGCGGCCACCGTGGCAATGACGCCGACAAGAATACTGTTACCAAATGCCGTGCACACCTGAGGGGCGCCACACGGGTTACGCCAGTTGTCGAGGGTGAAGCCCTTCCACAAAATATTGCTGCGACCCGCATTATTAAACGAAAACACGATCACGTGCACAATCGGGGTGAGTAGAAAGATCAGGGTGATCGCGCTGACCACCGGCACAAATGCCTTACCGAGGCTAAACGATTTCACAGCAGATCCTCCGCCCCACTCTTCTTCACATAGGTCGCGACAATGACGAGAATGATCGCCATCAGCACGATCGACAGCGAGGCCGCCATCGGGTAGTTCTGGGTTTGCAGGAAGTTCGATTCGATGACGTTACCGACCATCGTCGTTTCGGTGCCACCCAAGAACTCGCGCGACGCACTGACGTAGTCGCCAGCCATCGGGATGAAGCTCAGCAGCGTGCCCGAAACCACACCAGGAAGCGACAGCGGCAGCGTCACCTTGCGAAACACGGTCATCGGTGATGCGTAGAGGTCGGTGCCGGCCTCGACGAGCCGCAGATCGAGCGCCTGCAACGACGCAAACATCGGCAGCACCATAAAGGGAATGAAGTTGTAGACAAGACCCAGAATGACCGAGAAATGCGTGCCGACAAGCTCACTCGGCAAGAGCGACTTCCATGCCAGGGTGCGCAGCAGGAAACTGATAAAAAACGGGGCCACGACGAGGATCAACAAAATCCCCTGCAACATCGGCTTCGAACGCACCTTTACGCCAATGAGGTAGGCGAGCGGGTAGCTGATCAACAGTCCAATGATGGTAGCCGTGAGAGCGTAGACAAACGAGCGTACAATCTGCGGCCAGTACTCCTGAATCGCGACCCAGTAGTTCGAAAACTGCGCGGCGGCGACGTACTGCCCAATACCACCGCTCGCGTCTGGCGCCTGCAGCGACGTCAGAATAAGTTGAATAAACGGCGCGACGAAAAACAGCAGCATGTAGGCGATGCCCGGCGCGAGCAGCGCCAGCGCGATACGCCCGCCCTTGCGGGGAGCCTGATCTACCGTTTTTGCGTTCGCCGAGAAGGCTGTCATTGCCATCTGAGGCTCCTTTACTCGGCGAGCGCGGCTTGGGTCGCGATCGCCCGCGTCGAGAAGTCTGCGGTGAGCGCACCTGTCTCGAGGCGGTCGTCTGCAAGTCCAAATGTGTGCTCGGCCAGCCAGCTCAGCCAGACTTCGTCGCCCTCGCGCGCGGCCGGGCCTGCCTCAACATTTTGAGCGAACACTTGCACGTCGCCAGCACCGGGCACTTCTACCGAGTACTGCGTGCTCACACCAATGAACGACACGTCGGTAATGCGGCCGGGGCCAACTATGTTGACGCCCGCCTCTGCTACCGGGGCTTCGCGGTGCAGCCGCAGCTTCTCGGGCCGCACACCCACGGTAATCTCACCCGTATCGCGCTCACTGCGCGAGCGCAGCAGCGAAATGCGGTTGCCGTTCAAGTCGGTGTGTAGCACCGCATCTGTGCCACCCGCGACCGTTACCGAGAACAGGTTGGACTGCCCCAGGAAGTTTGCGACGAACACCGTCTTGGGTAGCTCGTACAACTCTTCGGGCGCTCCCATCTGCTCGATGCGCCCCTTATTCATCACCGCGACCGTGTCGGCCATGGTCATGGCTTCTTCTTGGTCGTGGGTGACGTGGAGGAACGTGAGCCCAACCTCCTGCTGAATTTGCTTCAACTCGTGCTGCATCTGACGGCGCAGCTTCAGATCGAGCGCGCCCAGCGGCTCATCAAGCAGCAGCAGCGCTGGCCTGTTGACAACGGCGCGTGCCAGGGCAACGCGCTGCTGCTGCCCGCCCGACAACTGTGCGGGTTTACGGTCGGCGACGTGATCGAGCTCTACGAGTTTGAGTGCCTCGTGCGCCTTTGCAACGGGTGATCCGATCTTGCGGCGCCGCAGCCCAAACGCGACGTTCTCAAGAATCGTCATGTGCGGAAACAACGCGTACGACTGAAACACCGTGTTGACGGGCCGCTTGTGCGGCTTCAGCTCAGTAACGTCCTTGCCGCCGAGCAGGATCCGGCCCTCTGTGGGATCCTCAAGCCCGGCGACAAGCCGCAGGGTCGTAGTTTTGCCGCAGCCTGAGGGACCCAGCAGCGCGAAAAAAGATCCGGCTGGGATCGTGAGATCGACGTGCTCGATGGCTGTAAAGCCAGGGAAGCGTTTTTGAATGCCGACGAGTTCGAGGTCGGCTCCCGCCTCGGCGAAGGAGTTGAGGTTTGCCATGCTTAGAGCCCCAGTACGTTCTGAAATTCGGTCGAGTACTTCTTGTCGTCCTCGGGTGACAGTGTGCGGAAGGTGAGCAGGTGCTCCCAGTCTTTGTCGCTCGGGAAGATGAGCGGGTTATCGGCATTCTCGGGGTTCAGCTCGCGCATCGCCTCTTGCGTGCCCTTCACCGGAGGCACAAACGTCGCGTAGTCAGCGACCTGCGCCATCACGACAGGGTCGTAGTAGTAGTCGATCATC
Source organism: Leucobacter faecis (assembly GCF_054456695.2). NCBI lineage: Bacteria > Bacillati > Actinomycetota > Actinomycetes > Micrococcales > Microbacteriaceae > Leucobacter > Leucobacter faecis. Next base: position 264,604 of record NZ_JBTJER020000003.1, on the reverse strand, counting down.
TCTTCGACCTTGGCCTTGTTTTCCTTCGACGTACCGTTGGGCACGGTGAACGAGTCTGCCGCGATCATGCCGCCCGACTCGGGCACCTCCATGGTCCACTGGTTGTCGTTCTCGGCGTTGAGCATAATGACGTCACCCGTCCAGGCCATCGCTGCGAGCGTGTCACCGCGCTGCAGGTCTTGCGTGTACGAGTTGCCCTTAATGTTTTTGATTTGACCGCTCTTGATGCCGTCGTCGAGCCATGCGAGCGCCTCGTCAAATTCCTTGTCGCCCCACTCGCCGGCGGGGTCATACCCGAGGCCCGCAAGAATCATGCCCATCGTGTCGCGCATTTCAGAGAGGACCCCCACCTTGCCTTTGAGCTCGGGGCGCAAGAAGTCGTCGAGGGTCTTAATTCCCTTCGGCACCTCCTTCGTGTTCCACACCCAGCCCGATGCAGGCAGCTGCCACGGCACCGAGAACTTGCGGCCGGAGTCAACGTCGAGCGCGTCCCACTGGCTATCGACGAGGTTCTTCTTCACGTTGGGCAGGTTTGCGTAGTCAAACTCCTGCACCTGGTTGGCCTCGATGATGCGCGCGTTCATCCAGTCGGTGAACGTGATCACGTCATACCCGGTGAACTGGCCAAGCTTCAGCTGGTCCTTGATCTTGCCGTAGAACGTGTTGTTGTCATCAATGTCTTCGATGTACTGAACCGGGATCCCCGACTCTTCAGTGAAAGCGACAAGCGAGGGGTTCGTGTCGGTATCGGAGTCGTAGTCGAGGTAGTAGGTCCAGTTACCCCAGATGATGCCATCTCCGCCAGCGCCACCGCCTCCGGCGCACGAGGCAAGGCCCAGCGCGCCGACACCTGCGCCTGCAGCAGCCACACCGCGCAGCAGCTGACGTCGGTTCATCTGAGCGCCGCGAATCATCTGCACAATGTTGCGTACGATCGGGTCTTCGGGAAGCGGACGGTTCATGAGATATCTCCCTTGGTTCTCACAGGCGAAATCCGCATTTCGCGCGATCGGCAGCGTTGCCGATTCGTGAATTGAATATGTCACATCGCGTGACATGATGCAAAACAATTCTCGGAGCGGCGATGATTCTTCACGAAACAGTTACATACGGCACGATCCACCCGATCCGGAGAGCAAGAGCGATGGAATCTACTTAAAAGAGATAGTGAATCTTCGGATTCCTTTGCTTTTTTAGTGTTTCACTGCAAGAATCAGTAGCGTGAGCACCAAACGCACATCGGCAGCCCTCGATGACACATCGAAGGCCATCATCGAGCAGCTACAGCGCGATGGGCGTCGATCGTACGCAGAGATCGGTAAGGCCGTCGGCCTCAGCGAGGCCGCCGTCCGTCAACGGGTCCAAAAGCTCACGGATGCCGGAGTTATGCAGATTGTCGCTGTCACCGATCCCATGCGGCTCGGCTTCAGCAGACAAGCCATGCTGGGCATTCGCGTTTCAGGGGATACCCGAATCGTCGCAGACCGTCTCGCCGAGATGCCAGAGATCAGTTACGTCGTGCTCAGCGCGGGGTCCTTTGACATCATCGCCGAGGTTGTGTGTGAAGACGACCAGGGACTCATCGAGCTTCTCAACGAGAAGATTCGCGGAATCGAAGGGGTCTCTTCAACAGAGAGCTTCCTTTACCTCCAACTCACCAAACAGAAATACGACTGGGGAACACGATAACCATGTCATTTGATCCGACTGCCGCGGTCGACACTCCCGCGCTTCAGGCTTCGGCCAAGAAGCACATGTGGCCGCACTTCACCAACCGCAAGGTGCTCAACGACGGCATCCCCGTCATCACGCGCGCCGAGGGCCACCACATCTACGACGCTGCTGGCAAGCAGTACATCGACGGCCTCGCAGGCCTGTTCGTTGTGAACGCTGGCCACGGCCGCGATCGCATCGTCGAGGCAGCTGCCAAGCAGATGAAGCAGCTCGACTTCATGCCGATCTGGTCGTACGCGCACCCCGCAGCAATTGAGCTGTCGGAGCGCCTCTCGAGCTACGCTCCCGGCCAGATGAACAAGGTCTTCTTCACCACTGGTGGTGGCGAGGCTGTTGAGTCGGCGTTCAAGCTTGCCAAGCACTACTGGAAGATCCAGGGCAAGCCCATGAAGCACAAGGTGATCTCGCGTTCGGTCGCGTACCACGGCACCCCTCAGGGCGCTCTGGCGATCACCGGTATCCCTGACATGAAGAAGTTCTACGAGCCGCTGACCCCCGGTGGTCACCGCGTGCCCAACACGAACTTCTACCGTGCAGAAGAGATGGGCGCCCCCTCAAACGACATCGAGGCGTTCGGCCAGTGGGCCGCTAACCGCATCGAAGAGGCGATCCTCTTTGAGGGCGAAGACACCGTTGCGGCCGTCTTCCTCGAGCCCGTACAGAACTCGGGTGGCTGCTTCCCGCCTCCCCCCGGTTACTTCAAGCGTGTGCGCGAGATCTGCGACAAGTACGACGTTCTGCTCGTATCTGACGAGGTCATCTGTGCATACGGCCGCGTGGGCGATTTCTTCGCTTCGAAGGCGCTCGGCTACGAGCCCGACATCATCACCTCGGCGAAGGGCATCACCTCGGGCTACGTGCCCCTCGGCGCCATGATCGTCTCGGACAAGGTGTCGGAGCCCTTCAACTCGGTCGAGAACACCTTCTACCACGGCTTCACCTTCGCTGGTCACCCGGCGGCAGCTGCTGCGGCCCTCGCAAACCTCGACATTTTCGAGGAAGAGGACCTCAACGGCCGCGTGCGCGAGAACAGCCCGCTGTTCCGCGCCGAGCTCGAGAAGCTGCTCGACATCGACGTTGTCGGTGACGTGCGCGGCGAGGGCTACTTCTTCGGCATCGAGCTTGTCAAGGACAAGGCGACCAAGGAGACGTTCAACGAGGAGGAGTCAGACCGACTCCTGCGCGACTACCTGTCGCCCGCTCTGTGGGACGCCGGCCTGTACTGCCGTGCCGACGACCGTGGAGACCCCGTCATCCAGCTTGCTCCCCCGCTGACCATTGGTCCGTCGGAGTTCGCTGAGATCGGTGGCATCCTGCGTAGCGTTCTGAAGGACGCTTCGTCGAAGATCTAATCTGATCTGAATCGTGATGGCCCCCTCGCAGTTGCGAGGGGGCCATCACTCGTTTACCGGCAGGCTGCGCTTGGATACTGCGACTCCTTCGTCGCGCAGCATGACCAGAGGAACGTCGCGCAGCATGACCAGAGGAACGTCGCGCAGCATGACCAGAGGAACGTCGCGCAGCATGACCAGAGGCACGTCGCGCACACCTCCAGCGCCATCTTGCCGTGGCCTCACATGTCATCCTGCGTGAGCTTGCGAATCGCAGGATCCAGCAGCAAAAAGCGCCCGCCACCGAAAGGTGACGGGCGCTTGAGCAATCCGTGAAGGATCGAAAAACTTAGCGACGCAGGCCGAGGCGCTCGATGAGCGAACGGTAACGTGCAATGTCGAGACGCTGCAGGTACGACAGCAGGCGGCGACGCTGACCCACGAGCAGCAGCAGGCCACGGCGCGAGTGGTGATCGTGCTTGTGATCCTTGAGGTGCTCGGTCAGGTCCTTGATGCGACGCGTGAGCATTGCCACCTGAACCTCGGGGGAACCGGTGTCACCGGGCTTGGTCGCGAACTCTTCCATGATGGCCTTCTTGACTGCTGATTCCAGTGCCATAGGGACCCCTTTCAATTGCTGCGCGGCGCCGTCAGCTGAATGCTGGGGCTCTCTTAATCCGCGGCCGTTAAACGGCAACCTTGTTATCTTAGCACCTGCGAGCACCTTTTCACACACTCGCGAGCTAGGCTCGATGCATGACCTCGGCTCAACACTCCCCCGCTACCCTTGCCCAAATCGCTTCAGACGTTGCACGAGTCGCGGGCGCCCGCATTGTTGCACTGCGCCACCGCGGTGTGAGCGTTGCGGCGGCCAAGTCAAGTGCGGTCGATATTGCCACCGAGGCAGACCGAGAAGCTGAACAACTCATCACCGAGGCGCTGCGCGCAGCCCGCCCCGACGATGGCGTACTCGGCGAGGAGGGTACCGGGGTCCCTGGCACGAGTGGCATCACCTGGGTCATCGATCCCATTGATGGCACCGTCAACTACCTGTACAACATTCCCTACTACACCGTGAGCATCGCCGCGACCGTGCCCGACGATACCGCGTACGCCGACGGACGCCGCGCCATCGCTGGCGCCGTATATAACCCCAACAGCGACGAAATGTTCGAGGCTTACACTGGCGGTGGGGCACGCTTGAACGGCGCACCCATCACCCCCACCGGCAACACCGACCTAGCCACCTCGCTCGTGGCGACGGGCTTTGGATACACGGTAGAGCGCCGCGAGACCCAGGCTGAGATGGCTGCGCGCCTCATTCCCACCGTGCGCGATATTCGCCGCATGGGATCTGCTGCGGGCGACCTGTGCATGGTCGCTTGCGGCCGAATCGACGCCTACTACGAGCTCGGCTTGCAACCGTGGGACTATGCCGCAGGCGCCCTCATTGCCACCGAGGCTGGTCTGCAAATCTTGGGCGCCCCAGATGGCACGGCCCCGGGTGAGCCGTTCATGTTTGTTGCCGACCCCGGCCTCGTGCACCAGCTGCGCGACCGCGTGGTGGGCGCGTAGCAACCCCTGCGACACTCGTCGCGGTGCGATTTACTCCCCCTTCGATCAGCGAATGTGTCATGATGATTGACAACAGTGAAGTTCGTGGTTTCCAAGGGAGGAAACATGTCGCCCCGTTCGCAAGACCCCATCGTCCTCGAAATCGTCAGCCGCATGCGCCAGGCACAGCTCGGCCGACGTCAGCTACTGCGCGGCGGCGCGCTGGGAGCCGCCCTCGTAGGCGCAGGCGCCCTGAGCGCCTGCGCTGGCCCGTCTGGCCCAGGCGACGGCTCAGGCGGCAAAGTCCGCTGGGCCAACTGGACGTATTATCTCGACTACGACGAAGATACGGGTGAGAACCCGAGCCTGAATGAGTTCATGGAACTCACCAACATCACCGCCGAGTACTACGAAGACATCGACGACAACAAGACCTTCATCGCCAAGATTAAGGATCAACTTAAGCTCGAGCAAGACACCGGCTACGACGTATTCTGTCTCACAGACTCCTCGCTCGTGCGACTCTTCGAACAAGACCAACTACGTGAGTTCGACCGTGCGCTCTTGCCCAATGTGAACGGCCAGATGATCGATATGGTGCAGCACGCCACGTTCGATCCGGATCGTGAGTGGTCAATTCCGTACCAGGCCGGCATGACCGGCCTGTGTTACAACACGCAGCTGTACCCGCAGGGCGTTGAGAGCGTCTCAGACCTCTGGCGCCCCGACCTCAAGGGCAAGGTGAACCTGCTCAGCGAGCAAGACGACACGCTCGCCCTCGTGATGCTCGAACAGGGCGTCGACATTACCGGGGACTGGGGCGACGATCAGTTCTTTGCGGCTCTCGACGTCGTCGAGAAGCAGCTGCGCGCGGGCCAGGTCTTTAACGTCAAAGGCAACTCCTATACACAAGACCTGCAGAAGGGCGACGTACTCGCCGGCATGTGCTGGTCGGGCGACATCGCCATGCTCAATGAAGAAGAGGGCGAAGAAGTCTGGAAGTTCGTGGTCCCAGATGCCGGTGCGGCGCTCTTCATCGATTCCTTCTGCATGCCCGTCGCGACCGAATCGACCGACCAGGTGCACAAGCTCATCGACTACTACTACGAGCCCGAGGTCGCGGCCCAGGTCGCCGAGTACGTGCAGTACGTTACGCCAGTAAAGGGCGCACGCGAGGCAATGCAAGAACTCAATCCAGCACTCGCCGAGAACACGCTGATCTTTCCCGATGAGAGCATGTCGAGCAAGGTCTATGACATGCGCTCACTCACGTCCGAGGAAGACAACCGGTACGCCCAGGCGTTCCAAAAGGTACTGGGCAACTAGCACGGCTTGATCCGGCGCCTCATCGGTGCTAAGCAAGTAACGTGTCACGAATAGCAGCCCGCCGCAGAGTCACCCGCCTCACAGTAGGGGCGGAGGTCTCTCACCGCGCTGATTTTCTGGCGGTAGAGGAGCCGCTCGAGATTCGTCTCGGCGGTTCCTCCTTCGTCGTCACCATGCGCACCCCGGGTTACGATGTCGAACTCGCCGCAGGGTTTCTCGTGTCAGAGGGTGTGATTGCGGCGTCTGCAGACATGTCGACCGCCCGCTATTGTGCGGGCGCCACAGCAGACGACGGCAACACCTATAACGTGCTCGACGTGCAGCTCGCCCCGGGTATCACGCCGCCCGACCCGAGTCTCGCACGCAACTTCACGACGACGAGCGCGTGCGGGCTGTGCGGCAAGTCGTCCATCGACGATGTGCACACGAACTCGCGGTTCGAGGTCGCAAGCGACCCGCTCAAGATCGATGCCGCGCGGCTCGCCACGTTTCCCGATGCGCTGCGCGCGCAGCAGGCCGTGTTTGATCGCACGGGCGGACTGCACGCCGCGGCGCTGTTCGACGGAGTGACGGGCGAGCTGCTCGTGATTCGCGAAGATGTCGGGCGGCACAACGCCGTCGACAAGGTCGTCGGCTGGGCGTTTATGCGCGATCTGCTTCCGGCGCGCTCCTGCGTACTCATGGTGTCGGGGCGCGCGAGTTTCGAACTCACGCAGAAAGCGATCATGGCGGGGATCCCCATGCTCGCGGCCGTTTCTGCTCCTTCGTCGCTCGCGGCCGATCTCGCCGAAGACGCGGGCCTCACGCTCATCGGTTTCTTGCGCGGCCCGTCTATGGTGATCTATGCAAGGCCGGATCGCGTCACCAACTCCACCGTTTCCCTGGCGGGCTCCTCCGCCGATACGCTGCACACGAAAGCAGGCAAGTCATGACTCCCAAGGCCCCCAAGAATGACTTTTCGGACGCCGACCTCGAGGTCTCTGCCCCGAAAGATTACGCGGCGGGCCTCGGTGGTGTCTACCACTCGATGGAACCCGCCCTCAAGGGCATGGGACTCGCCCGCACCGCGAAGCTGATGCTCAAGATCAACCACAAAGACGGCTTCGACTGCATGAGCTGCGCTTGGCCCGACCCTGACCACCGCAAGATCGCAGAGTTCTGCGAAAACGGCGGCAAGGCTGTGACGTGGGAGGCGACGCCGCTCAAAGTGGAGCGTGCATTCTGGAAGGAGCACTCGCTCACATCGCTCGAGGACAAGACCGAGTACTGGCTGGGCATGCAGGGTCGCATCATCGAGCCCGTGTACAAGGCGAAGGACTCAGACCATTACGAGCCTGTCAGCTGGGATCGCGCCTTCAGCATCATCGCCGACCACTTGAACGGTCTTGAGCATGCCAACGAGGCTTCGTTCTACACGAGCGGCCGCGCTTCAAACGAGGCGGCGTTTATGTACCAGCTGTTCGCCCGCGCCCTCGGCACAAATAATCTCCCCGACTGCTCCAACATGTGTCACGAGTCCACGGGCACCGCAATGCAGTATTCGGTGGGCATCGGTAAGTCGACGATCGCTTACAATGACTTTCTCGAGTCAGATCTCATCATCATCATGGGGCAAAACCCGGGCACGAATCACCCGCGCATGCTCACGGCGCTACAGGAAGCGAAAGAGAACGGCGCCAAGATTGTCGCCGTGAACCCGCTGCCAGAGGCGGGCCTCATCGGCTATAAGGATCCGCAGAAGGTGCGCGGCTATGTCGGCAAACCGATCGAGATCGCCGACCAGTTCATGAAGATCAGGCTGGGCGGCGACATGGCACTGCTGCAGGCGATCTCAAAACGCGTACTCGAAGCAGAGGAGCGCAACCCGGGCACCGTGCTTGACCGCGACTTCATTGAGCGTCACTGCGACGGCTTCGAAGAGTTCGCCGCACACATGAAGAACGTCGACGAACGCGAGGTCGAGCAGGCCACCGGCCTGTCTTCGGCCGAGATCGATGAGCTCGCAGACCGCTACCTGAACTCTGAGCGGGTCATCATTGCCTGGGCGATGGGAATCACCCAGCACCGCAAGGGTGTCGACGCGATCAAGGAGATCATCAACCTGCTGCTGCTGCGCGGCAACATGGGCAAGCCGGGCGCTGGCGCCTCCCCCATTCGCGGCCACTCGAACGTGCAGGGCGATCGCACCATGGGGGTCTGGGAGCAGATGCCCGACTCGTTCCTGGACGCGCTCGGCAAAGAGTTCAACTTTGAGCCGCCGCGTGACCACGGCGTCGATGCTGTGCACGGTATCAGGGCGCTCGACCAGGGCAAGATCAAGGTGTGGGTGGGCCTGGGCGGTAACCTGCTGGGCGCAATATCTGACACGAACCTCGCCGAGTCTGCCATGCGCAAGACGAAGCTCAGCGTCCAGTTCTCAACCAAGCTGAACCGCTCACACGTGATCACCGGCGACGAGGCACTGATTCTGCCGGTGCTCGGCCGCACCGAAATCGACGTGCAGCTATCGGGCCCCCAGTATGTGACCGTCGAAGACTCGGTGTGCGCGGTGCATGCCTCGCACGGGCAGGTGAAGGCGATTTCAGACCAGATGCGGTCTGAGGTCGCGGTGATCGGCGGCATGGCGCACGCCACCCTGGGTGACAAGTACGGCATTGACTGGCTCGCAATGGTCGACAACTACGACGTGATTCGCGATCACATCTCTCGGGTTGTGCCGGGCTGTGAGAACTATAACGAGAAAACTCGCCGCCGCGACGGCTTCATTCTGCCAAATGGGCCCCGCGACGAACGTCGCTTTGACACTGACACGGGCAAGGCCCGCATTACGGTCAACGAGCTCGAGCACGTCGACTGCCCGCCCGGTCGCCTGCTGCTGCAGACGATGCGTTCGCACGATCAGTTCAACACCACCATTTACAGTCTCAATGACCGCTACCGTGGCATCAAGAGCGGCCGCTCCGTGATCTTTGTGCACCCCGACGATCTTGCTGAGCTGGGGCTTCGCGACGGTCAGACCGTTGATATCTTCAGTGAGTGGAAGGACGAGCCCGACCGCGTACTGCGCGGGTTTCGCACGGTCGCGTTTCCCACAGCGCGTGGCTGCGCCGCGGCATACTTTCCAGAAGCCAATGTGCTCGTGCCGCTCGACAGCACCGCTATCGGCAGCAACACGCCGGTGTCGAAAGCGATCGTGATCCGGATCGAGGCGGCCAGCACCCCCGTGGGAGTGGGCCGCCCCATCACCGTATAACGTCAGGCGCAGGTGTTACGCGGGGTTCTGGGCCCACATGTCGGGCCCAAACACCTCGTAGTGGATGCGATCGCTCGGCACGCCGCGGCCTACGAGGTCGCGGCGTGCCGCCTGCATGAACGGCAGCGACCCGCACATGAATACCCGCGCTCCCTCAGGCAGCTCGACGTCGCGAAGGCTCATGCGACCCGTCTTCGCGGGGTGCAACGTTGGTGCGTCGCTTGCATGCTGTGCGTACCAGTTTTGGGCGCGCGCATCATTCATGGCGAGGACCTGCCTGCGCAGGCCCGCGTACAGCGCGTGTGTATCGTGCGACTGATCGGCGTGGAACAGACGCACGGTGCGGCCGGGCTGGCGCCTAGACAGGTCTTCCATGATCGCGGCCACCGGGGTGATGCCGATTCCTGCAGACACGAGCACGAGCGGGTCATCAGACGCGTCAAGCACCACGTCGCCCGCCGGCTGCGACAGTTGCAACACGGCGCCAGGCACAGCGTTGTCGTACAGCCAGCCCGATACCTGCCCGTCGGGGGCACCGTTCTCCCCCAGCACACGCTTGATGGTCACACGCAGGGTGTCACCGCGTGGCCCAGACGAGATCGTGTACTGCCGGGGCTGCCTAAGACCTCCCGGTAGCTCGACGGAAATAGCGACGTACTGGCCGGTGTGGTGCTCGGGTGCTTCGCCCGAGACCGGGGCCAGCAGTAGCGAGAAGATTCCGTCGGTCTCTTCAAACCGCTCAGCTACGCGGTAGTCACGCCACGGAATTTCGGGGTCGGTGCCGCCCAGCGCGTACAGGCGGGCTTCTTCGGCGATCAGCGCAGTCGCAAACAGCCAGTAGACTTCGTCCCACGCAGCGGCGATCTCGGGCGTGACTGCGTCACCCAGAACGGTCTTCACAGCGGCCAGCAGGTGATGGCCGACAATCGTGTACGAGCGGGCCTGAATACCGAGCGAAACGTGCTTGTGCGCGATCCTCCGCATAACGGGCGAGAAGTCCGGCGCATTCGGATCAATCAGCTGCACAGCGAAAGCAACGACTGATGCTGCGAGTGCTCGAGGCTGCTCACCGACGGCCTGATTAGCCTGGTTGAACACGTTCAGCAGCTCGGGGTTGGCCGCGAACATCGCCGGGTAGAACACACTCGTGATCTCGTCGGCGTGCTCGGCGACAACCGCCGCGGTCGCTTCGACGAGAGCGTGTGACTGAGGCGAAAGTTGCATGGGTGTCTCCTTCGGTTGTGGTGGTTGAAGTACCCACTACCGATCTTTGCTTCCCCTCGCTCGTACCGTATCCGCTTTCACCGTGCTTATTCAGCCCGAGCGCCAAAATACGCAAGACCCCCGGCGGGCAGCCGGGGGCCTTGCTCTAGGCGTGTGCTAAACGCTGGGGTTGGCGCTACGCGTTCGCGCGCGGTGCCCCAATTCCCGGGTCGATCTGCGCGGGGCCAGATGCCGACGGCCTAATGTCGATGTCAAACATCGCCGTGGGCAAGTAAACCGTCGAACACGAGTTGGGAATGTCGACGACCCCCGACAGGCGCCCCTCGATGGGGGCTGCGCCGAGCAGCAGGTACGCTTGCTCGGGGCTGTAGCCGAACTTTGTCAGGTAGTCGATCGCGTGCAGGCACGCCCGCTGATAGGACAGGTGCGAGTCGAGGTAGCGCTGCTCACCCTCGAGGGTGACCGACGTACCCGAGAACGCGAGCCACTCGCTGTACTGCGGTTCGACGTTGCCCGGCATGAAAATGGCGTTCTCAGCGACGCCATAGGTCTCCATCCCGCCGCGAATAATGTCAACGCGCAGGTCAATAAACCCGCCCATCTCGATACCGCCGCAGAAGGTGATCTCACCATCGCCCTGCGAGAAGTGGAGGTCACCCACCGAGAAGTTCGCCCCGTCGACGAACACGGGGTAGAAGATACGTGTGCCCTTCGACAGGTTCTTGATGTCTTGGTTGCCGCCGTTCTCGCGCGGCGGCGCGGTACGCGCCGCCTCCGAGCCCACCCTGGCCCACTCACCGCGGTCGAGCCCGCCGAGAATCGCGTGCTCCGCCTCGGGTGGCAGGGCGAGCGGTGGTACCCGCAGCGGGTCCGTCGCGATCAGGTCACCCTCGCGCTTGTTCCACTTGGCGAGTAGTTCAGCCGACGGCGCCGTGCCCATGAGGCCCGGGTGAATGATGCCGGTGAACGAGACGCCCGGCACGTGCCTGGATGTCGCGGTTTGCCCGTTAAAGTCCCACACCGCCTTGTACGCGTCGGGAAACTGGTCGGTGAGAAAGCTGCCACCATTGCGCTTCGCGAAGATGCCGGTGTACCCCCACCCCTGACCCGCGAGCGGCCCGTTGTCCTCTTGCGGGATGGGCCCAACGTCGAGAATATCAACGATGAGGAGGTCCCCGGGCTTTGCGCCTTCAACTTTGAAGGGGCCGCTCAGGGTGTGCACTGTGAGTAGCGGAGCGTCAAGGATGTCTTGTGCGGAGTCATCGTTCTTGATCGCCCCGTCGAACCACTCACGGCAGTCCACACGAAAGCTGTCTCCGGGCTTGACTGTTGCGACGGGCGGAATCTCGGGGTGCCACCTGTTGTGGCCGAGCTTCTCCTGGTCAACGAATCGCTTATTGGAATCCAGCTTGAAAATGTGTTCGGGCATCGACTTCTACCTTTCGTACTTCCTACTTGTTCCTGCGGATTTTCGACGGCTTCGGTGCCGTCGAAATTTACACGCGCACCTCGAGCGAGGTCTAGGTGCGCGGAAGCTTTGCGTGCAGCGGGTTGTGCGTGTAGCGCTGTTGTTTGCCGCCCGTGCTCGGCAGGCTCGATACCACACTGGGTTCGTGAGCGCTGCGGGCGGCGCGATCCACGAGCCCAAACGCCGCTGTGCCCGCACCCGATAGGTGTGGTGCGGTCACCGCGCGTTTCGCGGTCGAACCACAGGCGCGGCAGCTCGTTTCACGCGGTACCTCCTGCATCGAATACAGTGCATCGAACTCGCAACCCTGTGCACATTTGAACCGGTAGTTGGGCACGAATGGGCCCCTTTCTTTGTGTGGATACAGTTGAAATCGGTTGCTGTTACGTGGCCCGAGATGAGACCGGAGTGGCGCTCGCAGCCACGTCGCCTTCGGCCCGTGGCTTGCCCAGCACCCAAGACAGGACAAACAGCACCGCTGCGATCAGAAGAGCGATGAGGCCTTCTGTGGTGCCGGTCACATACTGGCCGGTGAGCATGAGCAGTGCGGGGATCGCGCCCGTAAAGATGCCCAGCCAGAGCGTAAACCAGCCGGTGAAGCGACCCAGATGGGCTTTGCCGAGCCCCAACACCAGAAAGAACATGAACCAGAGCACGGCCCACGCAAACCAGATCACGCCGAACACCGGGTCTTGGGCCATCGTGTACTGCACAATGCCGAAAACGACCGCGCACGCTGCGACGAAGAGAGAAAACCAGCCGAGCCCTTCACCACTCGCGCCGGTGAGCGTGTTCCAGGCGACATACAAGTAGGTGAAGCCAAACAGGTACAGTCCCGAGGCACCCAGGATCGTCGCGGGGTCGCCACCCGACTGCGCGATGATGATCGTGGGAAAGATGACCTGCATGCCCCCGACAAACAGGTTCATCGCGGCGGCAGATTTCGCCGGCACCACGTCGATGAGCATGAGACCGTTGATAAACAGCACGGCCCCGACATACAACAGCCCTACACTACTCATGTACTACTCTCCTTCGCGACGCTGCGGTGAAGAGTGGCCGTCCGATTGCTCCGGCCGCCCGATGTCTAACAAACACTGGTGTTGTGATCTGATTGAGACAATATCGGTGCTGCGAATCATCTGTCAACGAAACGAGTAATTGTTTCGTAGAAGTCACAAAAGGGGCCCGGAACCGTCAGATTCCGGGCCCCTTCTGTTTGGGCGTTCCCAGGTCAATTACGCATTAAGCACCGAGGAATGCCTCGAGCGGACCGCGCCCGAAGAACACGACGAAGCCCGCCGCTACGATCCACAGCAGCCAGTGCACTTGCTTTGCCCGACCGCTGAATGCGTGCACGAGCACCCATGCGACAAAGCCTGCGCCGATGCCATTGGCGATCGAGTAGGTCATCGGCATGACCGAGACGGTCAAGAATACCGGCAACAGCACGCGGAAGTCGCCCAGATCGATGTGCTTGATCTGTGCCATCATCATCGCTCCGACGATCACGAGAGCCGCGGCAGCGACCTCGGTAGGCACGATCTGCGTGAGCGGGGTGAAGAACATGGCGAGCAAAAACATGCCACCCGTGATGAGGTTTGCGAAGCCCGTGCGGGCTCCTTCACCAATGCCAGCCCCCGATTCAACAAACACGGTGTTTGAAGATGAGGACGTCATGCCGCCGGCGATCGCACCGACACCTTCGACGATCAGGGCCGATTTGAGGCGCGGAAAGTTGCCGTCCTTGTCTGACAAGCCAGCCTCTCGCGACAGCCCCGTCATGGTGCCCATAGCGTCGAAGAAATTGGTGAACAGGAGGGTAAAGACGAGCATCACCAGGGTCACAATGCCCACGCGCCCAAGATCGAAGCTCACGGCCCCGACAAGGCTCAGGTCGGGCACGCTGAAGGGGGCGCCGCCAAGTTCCGGTACGGTGAGACCCCAGCCGCCCGGGTTCGCGACATCACCGTCAGCGCCCGTGCGCGGGCCCAGCTTTGCAATGGCTTCAACGATGACAGCAGCCACTGTTCCCGTGACGAGGCCGATCAGCAGGCCACCCTTGACGCGCGCCGCCACGAGCACACCTGTGAGCAGGAGCGTGAGCACAAACATCAGGGTCGGCACGGTGACGATAGAACCGCCGCCGCCGAGCCCGACAGGCGGTGACCCCTGTCCCGTCGCGGTCACGAAGCCCGAGTTCACAAACCCAATAAACGCAATGAACAGGCCGATACCCACGGTAATGGCGAGTTTCAGTTCAACGGGCACCGCGTCAAAAATCATGCGGCGCAGACCGGTGGCAGACAGCAGCACGATCAGCACACCGTTAATCACGACGATCGCCATCGCTTCGGGCCAGGTCACCTGACCGACGACCGAGAACGCCACGAAGGCGTTAATGCCGAGTCCCGCAGCGAAACCGAACGGCAGCTTCGAGACAAGCCCAAACAGGATCGTCATCACGCCAGCGGTAAGCGCGGTGACGGCGCTAACCGCTGGGAACGAGAGCGAGTTACCCTCGATATCTACGCCGCTCGTGAGAATGATCGGGTTCAAGATCACGATGTATGCCATCGTGACGAAGGTGACGAGGCCACCCCGGATCTCGTTGCCGAAAGTTGATCCTCGCTCGCTGATCAAAAAGAACCGGTCGAGCCTGTTCTTGGGTTCTCGTGGCACAGCGTTACCCTGTGCCTCCTGCTGCTGGTCGACTGCGGTCACCGGCGGCTCCGTTTCTTTCTGTGCGTGTGCTGAACGAAGCTACGTTACCACCCACGAGCGCGCTGACCACCTCTGCGCAGACGAAACAGGGGCCCGGCCACACGGCCGAGCCCCCTCTTCACCACGCGCGGGCGTGCCCGCCGCCTGCTAGTGGTCGCCTAGCTAACGCCCAGCAGGTCGATCACAAAGATCAGCGTCTTGCCCGACAGCGGATGACCGCCTGAGGTGCCGTAGGCCTGGGCAGGGGGCACGATGAGCTTGCGACGGCCACCAACCTTCATGCCGGGAATACCGACCTGCCAGCCCTGGATGAGCGCGCGCAGCGGGAAGTTGATGGACTCGCCTCGGCCCCACGACGAATCGAACTCTTCGCCCGTGTCGTATTCAACGCCCAGGTAGTGCACGTCAACGGTTGAGCTCGCGGCTGCCTCTGCGCCGGTGCCCACCTCAACGTCTACGATCTGCAGCTCGGCGGGTGCCGGGCCGTCAGGAAATTCAATTTCGGGTTTAGTCTTCGCATTCTCGGTCATGACCACCATTCTCCCCGAAACTTGATCACCCTGCCTTCCCGTTCGCTCAGAGGAAACACCGCCGCCGCCGTATGAATCCCGTGCCGACCATACAAAAAACGCGGCCTGACACGTCACACAAGCTCCTTTCGCCCGCCACACGCCACGGTCGGCTACGCTGGAGGAGTGAAACTCGCGCACCTAATCTTCTCCCCCGATTCCGCTCCAGAGCTTGCAGTCGTTCGTGAAGAAACGTGCATCGCTGTGAGCCGCTTAGGTAGCAGCGCACGCAGCCTGCAGCAGCACATCGAGGCCGGCCCCGAAGCCCACAAAGCCCTACGCAAAGCGGTCAGCACGATGCCGGCCGCAGAGTGGACGCCGCTCACGGAGATCAGCTTTGGACCCGCAGTTATCGGGCCCCCCATCACCCTCGCCGTGGGCCTCAACTACGACGAGCACGCAAGCGAGCTCAACCTTGACAACGATTCCGGCCCGGTGCTGTTCTCGCTGTTCCCCAACTCCCTCGGATCACACGATGGCGAGGTGCCGATCCCGGTGCACCTGAGCGAAGAGGTCGACTACGAGGGCGAACTCGGTGTGATCATCGGCAAGCCCGCGAAGAATGTTTCTGCTGAAGAAGCGCTCGATTACGTGTTTGGATACACCACGATCAACGACATCACGGCGCGCAACATTCAGTTTCTCGAACCGCAGTGGTCGCGGTGCAAGTCGTTCGACGGCTTCACCCCGGTGGGCCCGGTCGTTACGACCGCAGACGAGATCCCTGACCCGCAGGTGCTCGGCATTACCACCGATGTCGACGGTCTGCGCGTGCAAGACTCGAACACCTCGTTCATGATTCGCACGGTCGCCGAGCTGATCGCCTCGATTTCGCAGTCGCTTACGCTGCTGCCGGGCACACTCATCTCGACCGGTTCGCCGGGCGGTGCTGGCCGTTCACGCAAGCCCCCGCTGTATCTCGTACCCGGCAGTGAAGTGACCGTTACGATCGAAAAGATTGGCGCCGTGACGTCACACTGCACGAAGGCGTAACCGAGACGTCTACCGCACACACCACGCGAAGGGGGCGGGTGAGCACTGAGTGCTCACCCGCCCCCTTCGCGTTTACAACGCTGCCGCGGTGTTACTCGGCGGTGTCGTCTGCCACGACCTTCGCGGCCACCGTCTCGGCGGGAACAACATCAATGCTGCCCGTCTCGGGGTGAATACCTGCAAGCTTCGCGGGCTTCAGAATCTCGTCAAGCTCGGCCTGGCTGAGCAGTCCACGCGAGATCACGAGGTCGCCCACGCGCTCGTTGGTCGCCAGCGCTTCCTTCGCGAGGCTTGCGGCCTCGTAGTAGCCGATGACGGGTGCGAGCGCGGTGATCACGGTCACCGAACGCGACACCATGTCGTCGAGGCGATCGGTGTTCGCGGTGATCCCGTCGACACAGTTGACGCGCAGCGTCTGACATGCTCGCTCGAGCCACGTGATCGACTGGAACAGCGAGTGCGCAATAATCGGCTCGAAAGCGTTGAGCTGCAGCTGGCCCGCCTCGACAGCCATCGACACGGTGACGTCTGATCCGGCAACTGCGTACGCGACCTGGGTCACGGCCTCGGGAATCACGGGGTTGACCTTGCCGGGCATGATTGAGGAGCCTGCCTGGCGGGCGGGGAGGTTAATCTCACCGAAGCCAGCCTGCGGGCCCGAAGAGAGCAGGCGCAGGTCGTTCGAGATCTTCGAAAGCTTGAGCGCGCTGCGCTTGAGCGCGCCCGAGAACGTGATGAACACGCCCGTGTCACTCGTCGACTCAACGAGGTCGCCAGCGGTCACCAGGTCGAGCGACGTGATGTCGCGCAGGTGCTTCAGCACCGACTCCTTGTACCCCTTGGGCGCGTTGATACCGGTGCCGATGGCGGTCGCACCCATGTTGATCTCGCGCAGCAACGTGACGGCCTCACGCAGGCGGTCGATGTCTTCGCGCAGCGTGACCGAAAACGCGTTGAACTCCTGGCCGAGCGTCATCGGCACCGCGTCTTGCAGCTGCGTGCGGCCGACCTTGATGATGTCCTTGAACTCACGGCCCTTCGCCGCAAACGAGTCGGCGAGCAGTGCCAGCTCTTCGAGCAAGCTCTCGAGCGAGAACGCGAGCGCGATCTTGATCGCGGTCGGGTACGTGTCGTTCGTCGACTGGCTGTGGTTGGTGTGGTCGTTCGGGTGGATGAACGAGTAGTCACCCTTCTCGTGGCCAGCCAGCTCGAGTGCGCGGTTCGTGATGACCTCGTTCGCGTTCATGTTGGTCGACGTGCCAGCGCCGCCCTGCACAACTCCCACTACGAACTGGTCGAGCAGCATGCCCGTCTTGATCTCTTCACACGCGCGGTCGATGAGGGTAGAGCGCTGCTCGTCGAGCGCGCCGATCTCAAGGTTTGCTCGGGCGGCAGCCTGCTTCACGCACGCAAATGCGCGCACGAAGTCGGGGTAGACCGAAACTGGGCGGCGCGCGATCGGAAAGTTCTCGTGCGCGCGGTAGGTGTGCACGCCCCAGTACGCGGCTGCGGGCACCTCCACGCTGCCGATCGAGTCCGTTTCAGTGCGGGTTTGTGCCGACAGGAAGTCACTCACCGGTATCTTGGCTCCATCTAAGTTGTAAGAAGCGAACGCGAGTTCGCGTGAACCCCTCCAGCCTACTCCCCCGCATCACGCTTTGCGATGTGCCCGGGGAGCTGGATCTTGCTGGTCGTGAGCGGAACCTGCGCCGTCTCTTGCGGCACCGAAGTTTCTGCGGGGATCGGGGCGGCGGGGCGGCGCAAAATATCGAGCGGTGCGGTGAGCGTCTCAACCTGCTCAGCCGGATCATCTTCGAGCCCCGGTCGCCCAACGTGGGTAAACCGCAGCCGCCAGCCAGCGCCCCGGTGCGGCCGTAGTTTGCGCGCCGTCACAAGCCAGATCGCGCCCACAAAGAATGCGATAAGTCCCGCGGCAGCGCTGATCACGAGCGTCGCACGCGCACCCAAGCTGTCTGCGGCAGCGCCCACAAGTGGCGCCCCGAGCGGTGTGCCACCCATCAGCACGGCCACATAGAGCGCGATCACGCGGCCACGCACGTGCGGCGCTGCCGTCGTCTGCACAAATCCGTTAGCGGTAGTCAAAAGTGTTGCGGTAGCAAAACCAAGAAACACGAGCGACCCCGCGAACGCCCAAAACGTGGGCATGAACGCACCCGTGAGGCTCACCACGCCCACGCCTCCCGATGCCGCGATCACCGCGCGCATGCGGGCCGCGGGGCGGCGCGCAACGAGGAGCGCGCCCGTGAGTGAACCGATCGCGAGCATCGAATACAACAGTCCATAGTCGGTCGCGTCGCGCCCAAATTCGACGGCCATGGTAGACGCGATGATCGGAAAGTTCATACTGAACGCGCCCAGCACAAACACCATCACAAAGATCACCAACAGGTCCTGGCGATGCCGCACATACCGAAACCCTGCGACGAGCTGCTGCAGCTGCCCCTCTCGGTGCGGCCCATTTTCCACCGGCTCCGGATCAGGTTTGATCACGGACAGTGCGATGAGCACCGCGAAGAATGACACGGCGTTGATCAGAAACACCCAGCCAGAACCGACCGCGGCGATCAGGATTCCAGCAATGGCTGGGCCGATGAGACGGGCCGAGTTGAACGACGCCGAGTTCAATGCAATCGCGTTTGAAATCTGGTCGCCCTTCACCAGATCTGAGACGAATGCCTGACGAGAAGTCGCGTCAAACGCATTAATCACGCCCAGTGCGAGCGCAAAGCCGTACACGTGCCAGAGTTCGGCCACACCGGTGACGAGTAACACACCGAGAGCCGCCGCGCACAGCATCAAGAGGCTCTGGGTGATCATGAGCACTCTGCGGCGGTCAAACTTGTCTGCCACCGCACCGCTGAAGGGAACGAGCAGTAATTGCGGGCCGAACTGCAACGCCATGGTGACGCCGACCGCCGAGGCGTTGTTGTCGCTGAGCTCGGTGAGCACCACCCAGTTCTGGGCGGTAGATTGCATCCATCCGCCCACGTTTGATAGCAGCGCGCCAGCAAACCAAATGCGGTAGTTGCGGCCTCGGAGCGAGCGAAACATGGTGGACACGACGGTGAGCAACCTCCTCGGGTAACTTACCTAGCCTAGCGTGCCCGGCCTGCTGCACCCTAGAATTTGCCCCCCATGTCGAGCAGCCTGCGAATCCGATCGGGAATCGGCGGGTGCGTGGCAAAGAGTCGCTGTGCGAGGCCCGGCTTCAGCGGGTCAGCGATCCACAAGTGCGCCATGCTCGACTGCTGCTTCTGCAATGGTCTACCGTAGGTGGACAGTTTGTGCAGGGCGCTTGCGAGCGCCTCGGGGTGACGTGTTGTGAGCGCACCCGTTGCGTCGGCGAGGTACTCGCGCTGCCGCGACACCGCGAGCTGCACCATGGTCGCCACGAGCGGTGCTACGAGCATTGCGACAAGCCCAAATACGAGCACGACCGGGTTGTTGTTGTTGTTGTTGCGCCCAAAGAACGCCATGCGCATCATCATGTCGGCGAGCATGCCGATCGCGACAACGAGGCCGTACACGATCATCGATACCCGAATGTCGTAGTTGCGCACGTGACCCAGCTCGTGCGCCATGACACCCTCAAGCTCTGAGTCGGTCATGATGTCGAGCAGCCCGGTAGTCGCCGCTACCATCGCGTGCTCGGGGTCACGCCCCGTCGCGAACGCGTTGGGGGCGGGGTCGTGCACGATGTACACCTCGGGCATCGGTGTGCCCGTTGTGATCGCGAGGTTCTCGACGATGCGATAGAGCCTGGGATTGTCGGCTTCTTGGATGCGCTGTGCGCCGCTCATCGAGATCGCTTGTTTGCCCGCCAGGAAGTACTGCAGCACAGCGTACCCCAGCGCAAACACCATCACCGTAATGACAATGCCGGGCGACTGATAAATATATGCGGCCAACCACCCTAGCCCGCCAATAATGACGAGAAACAGCAGGATGATGAGAAAGCTATTGACCTTGTTGCGGCGAATCGCGCTGTACACGGCCCGCCCCGGTTAGAACTGAATGCGCGGCGGCTCAGAGATCGACGCGACGTCGTCAACCTCGAAGAACTGCCGCTCAGCGAATCCCATCCCCCGCGCAAAGAGGGTGTTGGGGAAGAGCTGAATCTTGGTGTTGTACTCGCGCACGCCACCGTTGTAGAACCGGCGCGACGCCTGGATCTTGTTTTCGGTGTCAACGAGTTCGCCCTGCAGCTGCAGAAAGTTCTGACTTGCCTGCAACTGCGGGTAGGCCTCTGCCACAGCAAAGATGCTCTTCAGTGCCTGTTGCATGTGGCCCTCGGCCACCGACGCTTCGGCGGGGCTATCGGCAGAGATCGTTTCTGCGCGCGCCTTCGTGACGGCTTCAAACACGCCCGACTCATGAGCAGCGTATCCCTTGACCGACTCAACAAGTGACGGGATCAGGTCGGCGCGCCGCTTGAGCTGCACCGTGATGTCGCTCCACGCTTCATCGACGCGCACCCGCAGCGTGACGAGGGAGTTGTAGGTGATCCAGACATAGCCGATCAGAAGAACAAGGACACCCACGGCGACGAGCGCGGCAATCAATCCACCAGACATGGGAAAAGTGTATCGATACGGAACAAGTGTCTGCTGTGGATTAGCCGTTTACTCGCCCAACACGCGGGTCAGGTACGGGTTTGCGAACACCCGATCCGGGTCGAGCCGCTCGCGCGCAGCCAAGAAGTCGCCGAAGCGCGCGTACCGCGTGCGCAGTTGATCGACCCCGAGCGTGTGCATTTTGCCCCAGTGCGGCCGCCCGTCATGGGCGGCAAGGATCGCCTCGGCCTCACGAAAGTAGGCCGTGTCACGCTCACGCCAGAAGCGATGCACCGCAATGTAGCCAGACTCGCGGCCGTACGCGGTCGACAGCATGAGATCGTCTGCCGCGGCCGAGCGCACCTCTATGGGAAACGACACGCGAAAGCGTTCGCGTTCGATGAGTGCCCCCAGCTCGCGCACCGCGCCGGGCACGGCAGCGAGCGGCACCGCGTATTCCATCTCACGAAAGTGCACGCGGCGGTTTGTGATGAGGACACGCCACGATTCGTCGGCGTAGCTTCGGCGGCTCGACACCGATTCGATCAGCCGATTAAGCCGCGGCACCGCGCGCGGCGCCACGGCACCGATGGCAGCGCACGCGCCGAAGGCGACATTATTCGCGAGTTCTTCGTCGACGAACCTGGCGACGCGGCCGAGCTGCTTTCGCGGGTTGTCAAACGGCAGTCGCGTGTTCGTTTTGGTACGCACCGACCGAGTGTGTGGAAACCAGAAAAACTCGAAGTGGTCGGCGTCGTGTGCACGCGTCTCCCAACCATCGAGAACCTCGTCGAGTCCCGCCGGGGATTCTTCGGCGCACAACAGAAACCGCGGCACACACTGCAGTGTCACCGTGAGCACAATGCCCAGCGCACCCAGGCCAAGTGCAACCGCGGGCAGCAATTCGGGGTTCGTCTGCTCGTCGATATCTAGGATCTCCCCCTCGCCCGTCACAATCTGTGCGCCCACAATGCTCGTAGCGAGTCCCCCGAATCCGAGCCCCGTACCGTGTGTGCCGGTCTGCGTGGCGCCCGTGATGGTCTGCCGGTCGATGTCGCCGAGGTTCGCCATCGCCAGCCCGAGCGGAGCAAGCAGCGCGGGTACCTCCCACAGGTGCGTGCCGCCCCACAGTGTTGCGCGCATTTTCGCGGTGTCGGCACCCACGAGCCCGCGCATGCGGCTCATATCGACCCGAATCCCGTCGGTCGCACCGATCGCGGTGAAGCTGTGCGACGCGCCAATCGGTTTGATGGTGTGCCCCGTGTCACGCGCCCGCTGCACTGCGGCGACCACCTGTTCGGCGCTGCGTGGAGCTACCGTGGTCGCGGGCTGCGATGATTCGGTGCGCGCCCAGTTCACCCATTTTGCGGTCACAGAAAACACTTCCCTTCGCCCCGGTACGTTGCGATCGGCTCGAGCGGCTCACCGGCGGCGCCGATGGGCACGATGTGTTCGGTATGCTCCATTGGTTCGCCCGCTTTCGCATGCCGCAACCACACTCGATCTCCCACTGTGAGCGCCCGCGCCGCAGCTCCGCGCAGCGGGGTCTGCACTTCTCCTGCTCCCTCGCGTGATTCGTAGGCGAGCCCTGCGGGCCACACGGGCAGGGGCGACCGGTCTGGCGCCGTGGGCCCCGACGCGATCCATCCGCCGCCCAGCAGTGTGACCCGGTCGGGCGTGGGTTTGCGCACGACGTCGAGCCCAAACCCTACGGCGGGGGCCACGTCAAACGCCTCATAGTGGTCGAAGATGTGCGGACCGTATAGTCCGCTGCCCGCGGCGACCTCGGTGATGCAGGCCTCGCGCGCGGTGCGCTCGACCGATCCGGTACCGCCGCCGTTCACAAACTCGAGCTCGGCCTCGCCCCGCACCCGCCTGATCGCTTCGGCTCGACGCGCTGCAAGTTCTGCCCCGCTCGCCCGCTGAATCGCGCGCATCAGCGCACCCGTCGCGGGTTTACCTGCGGGGCGGTCTGCCACTCCCGCGATCTGAGCTTCGTAGGCCATCACGCCCACCAGCGTGAACCCAGCCCGGCCTGCCACGTGGCGAGCGAGCCACTCGGCCTGTTCGGCGTCGTGCACGGGTGAGCGGCGCACGCCGATGTGCCCAAGAGTTGGCGCTTTCCACGAGCAGTCAAGGTCGATGCACACTCGCACGTCGGCGCGCCGCCCGGGGTGCGCGACACTGTCGATCAGGTCGAGCTGCTCAGCGCTGTCGATCATCACCGTCACCCGCCCCGCCAGCTCATCGTTCGCCGCGAGCTGCGCGATCGCCGCCCGGTCCGCGCTCGGGTACGCCACCACGACGTCATCGATGCCGGTCGACACAAGCCACAGCGCCTCGGCGAGGGTGTACCCGAGCACCCCGCGGTATCCCGGCAGCGCGAGCACGGCTTCTAGTACCGCGCGTGACCGCACTGACTTGCTCGCGACACGCACCGGGATCCCGCCCGCTCGACGCGTCAGATCGTGCGCGTTACGCGCGAGCGCCGCAAGCGACAGCGCAACGACCGGCCCGGGGTGTCTGCGTGCTGCAGCATCGATCGTGCCCCAGTAATGATCCGGATCAAGCCAGGGCTCGCGCGTGGCAGCCGCCAGCAGCTCTGAAGCGCCGAGGTCGAGTGACATAGCCGCAGTCTATGCGGTCGCCCGAGTTCGCGCAGCAAAATGAGGTGGCGTCGCGCGATAGATCAGAGATCTCGCAGGTCGCGCGAAAGCTCGCTTTCCCAGCGCGCACGCTCGGCGATTTTGCGCACCCGCCACGCGCGCACACGCATGAAGAGACCGAGCGAGGCGGCCGCGACAATCGCGGCGATAAGAACGAACTTGGCAAATAGCACCACATCAGCCTACTGGGTCGCGCGATTCACGCCCCGCTCGGGGCGCAATTTCAATCGGTACCAGAACGTGACTTTCAGATGTTGCACATTTGGCGTGGCACGCTCAGATGCACGCCACCACTACGATCGGCGGGTGGCGTGGACGAGCAGACTAAAGCCCGGAGCCGGGCTAAATCGGCGCACACTGGGCCCTGCTTGTTTGCCCGTGGCCGACAAGTTCCATAGCGTGGAGTGAAAGCTCCTACCCGGAGATTCGAAAAGCAAGGGGTCAACAGTGAAGTTCACCAAGCGCATTTTTACAGCATTCGCAGCCACCGCTGCCGTTGCACTCGTAGCGGGAGTGGTCGGTTGTTCAAGCGGCGACACCGGCAGTTCAGGCGGCTCCGACGACGCGGGCACCTCGGCCGATTCGGGTGACCTCAAGTCGTCTTACACTGTCGCCACCGACAGCTCATTTGTGCCATTCGAATTTGACCAAGATGGCGAGCATGTCGGCTTCGACATCGATATCGTGAACGCGATTGCCGATGAGGTCGGGTTTGACATTAACCTCGAAACCACGAACTTCGACGGGATCATTCCCGGCCTGCAGACCGGGGCTTTTGACATCGCCATCGCCGGCATCACGATCACCGATGACCGCAAGAAGGCCGTCGACTTCACAGACCCCTACTACAAATCGGGTATCAAGGTAGGCGTCCCCGTCGACAACACAGATATTCAGGGTGTTGAAGACCTAGAGGGGAAAACTGTGGCTTCACGGCTGGGTTCTGCTCCGCTTGACTACATTAAAGAGAATATTCCTAGCGCCAAGGCGCTGCCTTTCGAGCAGCTTGATCAGGTTTATCTCGCCGTCGAAGGTGGCACGGCAGACGCCGTGCTGTACGACGCCCCCAACGTCGAGTACTACGTCAGCACCGCGGGCGATGGCAAACTGAAGGTTGTGGGTGACCTGCTAGAAGCTCAGGATTACGGCATCGCCGTGTCGAAGGGCAACGATGCTCTCGTGGCAGCAATGGATTCGGCCCTCGCCACCATCATCGAAAACGGGACCTATGCAGACATCTTCGCCAAATGGTTCGGTGAAGAGCCCACGTGGCTCGACGAGCTCGCAGCCTCTGCCAAATAGCAGTTTTTCCCAGTTCGATAGGGCCGGTCAGATCATGCCGACCGGCCCTTCACGAGAGGCACACCCGCATTGACTGCACTCGCCAACTTCGACTGGGCCGGGGTCGTAGACTTCCTTCCGGCACTGCTTACCGGGCTTTATTACACGCTACTTGTTTCGATCGCAGGGCTCATCATCGGGTTCGCGCTGGGAGCCGCCGCGGGCGTCGGCCGCATTAGTACACTGAAGCCCTTGTATTGGCTTAGCACGATGTACGTCGAGCTCTTTCGTGGCACCCCCGTTCTAGTGCAAGCCATTTGGATCTTCTTCGCGCTGCCACTCATCATCAATTACACGCTGCCATCGGTGCTCGCTGGCATTATCGTTATTGGACTCAACTCAGGCGCCTACATCGCCGAGATTGTGCGCGGCGCCATTCAGTCTGTCGACAAAGGACAGATGGAGGCGAGCCGCTCCCTTGGCATGAGTAAGCACACGTCGATGCTCCACGTGATTTGGCCGCAGGCGTTCAAGCGCATGATCCCACCGCTCGGTAATCAGTTCATCATTAGCATCAAAGACACCTCGATTCTGTCAGTGATCCTCGTCCCCGAGCTGATCTTCCAAGGCCGCATGATTGCAGCGAGTCACTTCAATGCGGTCGAGATCTACACGACGGTTGCACTGTTCTATCTGGCCATCACACTGACGCTATCGAAGGCGCTCAGCATCACCGAGAAAAGACTGGACCGACGATGAACACAATAATAGAGGTGCAAGACCTGCATAAGTCGTTCGGAGACAACGAGGTGCTCTCAGGCATCAATTGTTCGATCGCCGAGTCCGAGGTGGTGTGCGTCATCGGCCCCTCTGGTTCGGGCAAGAGCACGTTTCTACGGTGCCTCAACCTGCTCGAAACCATCACCAGCGGCACCGTATTCGTCGACGGCAAGAATGTTGTTGCCCCACGGCTCAACGTTGATGAGTTGCGAACTGAAATTGGCATGGTGTTCCAGCAGTTCAACTTGTTTCCACACAAGTCAGTGATTGAGAATGTGATCCTTGCGCCGATGAAGGTGCGCGGGCTCAGCAAACCCGATGCCATGAAGCGCGCCCGAGCGCTGCTCGACAAGGTCGGGCTCTCCGACAAAGAAAAGGCATATCCTGGGCAGCTGTCGGGCGGTCAACAGCAGCGAGTCGCGATCGCTCGCGCGCTCGCGATGGAACCTAAAATTCTCCTCTTCGACGAGCCAACCTCGGCTCTTGACCCCGAACTCGTAGGTGATGTGCTCGCGGTTATGAAGCAGCTAGCTGAAGAAGGCATGACGATGGTGGTCGTCACCCACGAGATGGGATTTGCTCGTGAAGTTGGCGACCGCGTCATCTTTATGGACGGCGGTATCGTCGTTGAGGCTGGCCCCCCTGCTGTAATATTCGATACCCCGCAGCAAGAACGCACGCGAGAATTCTTAAACAAGGTGCTGTAATTTCGCGGGTCAAATATGTGGGATCATGGATCGTCGCCCCTATAGCCCAACCGGCAGAGGCAGTCGACTTAAAATCGATCAAGTCTGGGTTCGAATCCCAGTAGGGGCACCACCAATGCGCATACTGCAGCGCTCGGGTTTTGCAGCACCTGCGCCCTCGATTACATAGAGTAAGCCCCGCCGTTGGGCAGAACGGCGGGGCTTACGGTCTAGGGGCCCGGGCGCACATCGCGCGGGCTGCTGGGTTACGCGCCGAGGCGGCTGCGCAGTCCCTCGAGCTGGGCCGTCATCTCGGCGGGCAGGCTGTCACCGAACTGGGCGAAGTATTCTTCGGTGAGCGCGGCCTCATCGAGCCACGACTGCGCGTCGATCGCAAATAGCTCTTGGAGGTCGGCCTCGGGCAGTTCGATGCCATCGAGCTTCAACTCGCCCGCCGCGGGCACGGTGCCGATCGCGGTCGTCTCGCCCGTAACATCGCCTTCGACGCTGCGAATGATCCAGTCGATCACGCGCGAGTTGTCGCCGAAGCCAGGCCACAGGAAGCGACCGTCGGCGCCCTTGCGGAACCAGTTCACCTGGAACACCTTGGGGGCCTTCTCACCGAGCTTCTGGCCGATCTCGAGCCAGTGGCCCCAGTAGTCGGCCATGTTGTAGCCGCAGAACGGCAGCATTGCGAAGGGATCGCGGCGCAGCTCGCCGACGGTGCCCTCTTGCGCGGCGGTCTTCTCTGACGACACGGTCGCGCCCATGAACACGCCGTGCTCCCACGAAAGCGACTTGGCGACGAGCGGAATGTTGGTGGCACGGCGGCCGCCAAACAGAATCGCGTCAAGCGGCACGCCGTTCTGCTCGTACCAGTCCTGCGCGAGAGTGGGGGTCTGCTGAATCGGCACGGTGAAGCGCGAGTTGGGGTGAGCCGCGACGCGGCCCGACTCGGGAGTCCAGTCGTTGCCCTGCCAGTCGATGAGGTGGGCGGGGACCTCGTCGGTCTTGCCCTCCCACCACACGTCGCCCTCATCGGTCAGCGCGACGTTCGTGAAGATCGTGTTGCCCCACATGGTCTCGACCGCGACGGGGTTGGTGCTCTCGCCGGTGCCCGGTGCTACACCAAAGAAGCCCGCCTCGGGGTTGATCGCGTAGAGTCGGCCGTCAGAGCCGGGGCGCAGCCATGCGATATCGTCACCGATCGTCTCGACCTTCCAGCCGGGAATCGTCGGCTGCAGCATCGCAAGGTTTGTCTTGCCGCACGCCGAGGGAAACGCTGCCGACAGGTGGTAGGCCTTGTTGGTCTCGGTGTTGGTGAGTTTGAGCAGCAGCATGTGCTCGGCAAGCCACCCCTCCTTCTTACCCATGACGCTGGCGATGCGCAGCGCGAAGCACTTCTTCGAGAGCAGTGCGTTACCGCCGTAGCCTGATCCGTACGACCACACCTCGAGTGTCTCGGGGAAGTGGGTGATGTACTTGGTGTCGCTGCAGGGCCATGCGACGTCGTCTTGGCCAGCATCGAGCGGCATGCCGACCGAGTGCACCGTGCGCACCCATTCGCTGCCAGCGGTGATGCCGTCCATTGCGGCCTGGCCCATGCGTGTCATGATGCGCATGTTGAGCACGGCGTACGGCGAGTCGGTGATCTCGATGCCGAGCTGGGTGATGGCCCCGCCGACGGGGCCCATGGAGAAGGGCACCACGTACATCGTGCGGCCGCGCATCGCACCGTCAAAGAGCGGCATGAGCGTCTGCTTCATCTCGGCGGGGGCAGCCCAGTTGTTCGTGGGGCCCGCGTCTGACTCGTTCTCAGAGCAAATGAAGGTGCGGTCTTCGACGCGTGCGACGTCTGCGGGGTGTGAGCGCGCAAGGAAGCTGCCGGGGCGCAGGTCCTTGTTCAGGCGAATCAGCGTGCCAGCCTCGACCATCTCGGTCGTGATGTGGTTCCACTCGTCTTGCGAGCCATCGCACCAGACGACGGCGTCGGGCTTGGTCAGCTCGGCAACCTCCGTGACCCACGAGAGCACCTCGGTGTTCGCGGTAGTGGCCTGTGCTCGCACGAGCTCCGCGATCGTAATCGTGGCCTCGGCTGTATCGATGCTGCCCATAGCGTTGTTCTCCTCGTTAGTCACCCCGAGCGGGTGAAGAATCGGTGACATCTCTATTTTTACGCGACTATTCACCTTTCATTCACCAATTACGGTGGAAATATTCGCGATTATTGCCGTATAGTCAAAATCATGATGCAAGATCCGGCCCCCAACCAAAACCCGGCAGACCTCGACCGCCTCGTCATGGGCAAGCGCATTCGGCACCTGCGCGCCAAGGCCGGGCTGACACTGGGCCAGCTCGGCGACCGCGTCGGTGTAGTTGCCAGCCAGCTCTCGCTCATTGAAAACGGCCGCCGCGAACCCAAGCTAACCCTGCTCCAGGCGATCGCGCGCGAGCTCGGTGTCGAGGCCGCTGAGCTGCTGCGCCGCGAAGCTCCGGATCAGCGCAGCGCACTCGAGATCGAACTCGAGCGCGCGCAAACCGCTCCGGGCTACCTGCGGCTCGGCCTCCCCCACGTGCGCGCTCCCCGCACGCTCGGCGACGATGCTCTGAAGTCGCTCGTGGGGCTGCACCGTGAGCTCGCCAGGCGCTCACGCGCAGCAGCGGCGTCGAGCGAAGAAGCACGGCGAGCCAACACCGAGATCCGGCTTCAGATGCGCGAACGCGATAACTACGTGCAAGATATCGAACTGGTCGCGTCAGACCTGATGCGCCGCATTGGGCACGGCGCGGGGGCTGTCACGCACCGCGAAGTCGCGATGCTCGCCGAGCTGCTCGGGTTTACCCTCACGTTCGTCGATGAGCTGCCGTCAAACACCCGCAGCATTACCGACCTCGAGAATGGCCTCATTTATTTGCCTCCTACCTCGATTCCCGGCGGGCACGGCCTGAGATCGCTCGCGCTGCAGGCGATGGCGCACCGCGTGCTTGGACACAAGGAGCCGTCGAGCTACGCAGAGTTTCTCGAGCAGCGGCTGCAGATCAACTACTTTGCTGCCGCGTGCCTCATCCCTGAAGCCAAGGCCGTGGATTTCTTGCAGGCCGCGAAGCGCAACCGCAACCTCGCCATCGAGGACTTTCGCGACGCGTTCGGCGTGACACACGAGGCAGCGGCGCACCGTTTCACGAATATCGCGACCCGCCATCTGGGCTTGCGAGTGCACCACTACCGCGCCGACGGGGCGGGCGCGCTAGTGCGCGGCTACGAGAATAATGGCCTACCGTTTCCGAGCGACGATTCAGGCTCCATTGAGGGCGAAGTGCTGTGCCACAAGTGGGGCGGCCGCAGCGCCTTCAACCGCAAAAACCGCACGAGCGAGTTCTATCAGTTCACTGATACGCCTGAGGGAACGTTTTGGACGAGCGTGCAGACGGGCGACGCAGAGCAGGGTCTCTTTGCTATCGCGTGTGGCGTGCGGTTTGAAGACTCGAAGTGGTTTCGCGGGCGCGACAAGAGCGGACGCATGCAGTCCACCTGTCCTGACCCGGCGTGCTGCCGCACCCCCGAGCCGTCGCAGCTTGAGCGCTGGCAGGGCAAGGCGTGGCCCAGCGCACGCATGCACCAGCACGTGCTCTCGCCGCTACCCACCGGCACCTTTCCCGGTGTGGACGACACCGAGATGTACGAATTTTTGACGAAGCACGCGCCGACGCTGTAGCACGACCTGGCGCGCCTGACACCGGACGCCCAGACGCAGCGACGCTGAACTAACGAGTCGAATCGCTGCCGATTGCGACAACGAAATCGCTGCCCTTGGCGCACCTATCTGGCACCCCTGTTGTGTCGGCGATGGCAACCCTCGTGCCTGTGAAATCGATCCAGTTTCCCACGTGCACCGACCCCAGCGTTCCGTCAGAGACTTGCGGTCGCTGGTTCGCTAAACCAAAGTTAGTGGGTGCATCGAACACCAGGGTGTAGGGACGCTCACTCGCGGTAAGCGAGAGGCAGCCCCCTGGGCCGGTGATCACCTTGCCCGAGAACTGCTCATTTGCCTCAATCGACGAGGGATCCACCAAACGCAAACCGATCGGCCCGTCGCCGATCGGTTCGACACGCACCACATGGTCCGTGGTTGCGGCTTCAGCTGCGGCGGCTTCCTCTGGCACGGTAGCTGGCGTAGCACCCGACGATTTTGCATCCGACGACTTTCCACCCGTCGCAGGTCCCGTCGTCTCCGCCATAGTTACCCCACAGCCGACGAGGCTCACTCCTACAACAGTGAGCAGCACGGCGGCTACTGATCTCTTCACGTATGGCGACGTCACTAAGCGTCGTTGCACCACACCCACCTCTTGAATCTTTGCACGGTATGCACCTTTAAGCCGAAACACCACGAAGCGCCCTGCCGGCGTAAGCCGAACAGGGCGCTTCGTGATGCTAGCCAGAAATTATGGCTGCGAAATTACGCCTTGGGGCGCGATGCGAACTCTTCAAAGATTTCGCGGGGGTTCTGCGTCGCCTCGATGTTGACGATGTCGCGGCCGAGGAAGAAGTGGCTAGCCCAGCCACCGAACACGCGCCACTTGCGCTCCCACGTGGGGATCGCGAGGCCGTGGTAGAAGCGGTGTGCGAGCCACGCAAAGTAGCCCTTCATCGCGAAGTTACCGCCCGACTTGAACACGCCAGTGTTCATGCCGAGACCAGCGACTGCGCCAGCGTTCTTGTGGTTGTACTCGCGCACACCCTCGCCGCGCAGGTCAGCGACGATGTTCTTGGCGAGCAGGCGACCCTGGCGCACAGCGTGCTGCGCGTTGGGCACACAGAAGCCGCCGGGGCCGGGGGTCGAAGAAATGTCGGGGGTCTGCGAGGTGTCGCCCGCGGTCCAGGCACCCTCGAGAGCTTCGCCCTCTTCGGTGGTGATGCGCAGCGACGGGCTGCCAATGACGTGGCCGCGGGGGCCAATCGGCAGGTCGGTGCCACGCAGGAAGGGACGGGGCATAACGCCCGCGGTCCAGACAATGAGATCGCTCTCGTACTTCTCACCGGTCGACAGCTCCATGTGGCCACCGTCAGCCGACTGCAGCTGCGTGTTGAGGTGAATCTCAACACCGCGGCGCGTCTGGTCTGCAACAACCCAGTCTGCAAGCTTCTCGGTCACCTCGGGCATGATGCGACCCATTGCCTCGACGAGGTGGAACTTCGTCTCGTCGAACGTGATCTCGGGGTAGCGGCGCAGCAGCGACGTCGCGAACGAGCGCAGCTCAGACACGGTCTCGATGCCGGCGAAGCCGCCGCCCACGACGGTGACGGTGAGCAGGCGTGCACGCTCGGGTGAACCGGCGGGCAGCGATGCTGCACGCTCGAAGTTGCCGACCATGCGGTCGCGCACGGCGACGGCCTCTTCGATCGTCTTCATGCCGATTGCGTTGTCTGCAATACCCGGGATCGGGAACGTGCGCGAGACCGAGCCGGTCGTGATGACGATCTGGTCGTATGCGAAGTCGTATGCCTCGCCAACATTCGGCGTGATGGTGACGGTCTTCGTGGCGTGCGAGATACCGGTCACCTTGCCCGCAACGTTTGCGGTCTTGCTCAGGTGGCGGCGACGAGCGACGACCGCGTGGCGGGGCTCGATTGAACCCGCGGCCACCTCGGGCAAGAACGGCAGGTATGCCATGTAGGGCAGCGGGTCGACGATCGTCACCTCTGCCTCGCCCGCACGGAGCAGCTTCTCGAGCTTCCATGCAGTGTAGAAGCCGGCGTAGCCGCCGCCAACGATCAGAATCTTCTTCGCCACGAAGCAGTCTCCTTGAAACAGTGTGCCTATGAAATGCGCCGTGCTGGTGCACGAAGCGCGTGGCCCACGGAGTGCGGGCACAGAAAAATTGGGCGAAACCGCCCAGACGACTACTCTACTCGCTTTTTCACGCGTTACTGTCCAGTTCCGCGGAAAATCTGAGTAATACGCTCGAATCAACACATTTTCTATGTTGAAACGAAATATTTAGATTGAGGCGGGGCTCCAGCCACAGCGTTCAAGCGCGAGGTCACCGATGGGATTCACACCGGGGCCTGCCGCGAGCGCATGACCAATGAGGGCGTGCAGGCACTTCACCCGCACGGGCATACCGCCAGCGCTAATGCCCGCAAGCTCGGGCACCTCTCCGACGCTGTCGCGGTCTGCAACGTAGGATTCGTGCGCGCGCTGGTACTGGGCCCGCATATCTTCGTCTTCAGCGAGCAGCTCGTTGAACTCGTTCATCACACCCGCTGCTTCTAGGCGCGAGGCAGCCGCGACGGCTTCGGGGTGACTCAGGTAGTAGAACGTCGGAAACGGCGAACCATCGGGCAGCCTGGGCGAGGTCGCAACGACCGTCGGTTCACCCGCTGCGGTGCGTGCGGCGATGCCGACGACGCCACGAGCTTCGCGGTTCAGCTGCGCACTCACGGTGTCAATGTCAGCGGCGGTCGGGGCGTCATACGGGGGGCGGCTCATGGCTGCGGATCCTTCTTGGTTGTTTCGGGGGTTTCTTCGGGGGCGAGGCCTGCCGCGATAACCGAGGCAGCGAATGTCTTTGCCCAGTTCTCCTGGGACCTAGACAGCTTCGCATTTGTTTCTTCGGTCGATTCGATCGGCATCACGATGTCGTCAATCACATTGAGTTGGGTCTCCCCCGGCAACACATAGTACAGCCGGTCACGCGCCTGAGACTTGACGTACACCGGGTCTTTCCATCTAGCACGCTCGGCATCGATCTCGTCAACCGCAACCCGTCGTTCGGCGACGCTGCGGCGCAGCTCTGAGATTTCTCGCTGCTGCGCCACAAACGTCGACAGACTGGGGCTCACAATCAGCCCACCGCCGATCACCAGCACAACAACGAGCACGGTGAAACCGCTGATCTTCAGACTCGAGGCCCAGGCCCTGAGGTCGTCTGTCCAGCGTTTCACCGTGCTCCTGTCGCGTTTTCCTGCTGTACTGCGGTGTCTAGTTGAGCGTCCGGTTAGGCCGCGAAGCGGGGAAACGCGGCGCGGCCGGCGTACTTCGCAGCACCACCGAGCTCTTCTTCAATGCGCAGCAGCTGGTTGTACTTAGCGACACGGTCGCTGCGTGCGGGGGCGCCGGTCTTGATCTGGCCGCAGTCGGTGGCGACCGCGAGGTCAGCGATCGTGACGTCTTCGGTTTCGCCCGAGCGGTGCGACATGACGGCGGTGTAGCCAGCGCGCTGCGCCATCTGCACGGCATCGAGGGTTTCGGTCAGCGTGCCGATCTGGTTGACCTTCACGAGGATCGAGTTGGCCGTGCCCTGGGCGATGCCATCGGCGAGGCGCTCGGGGTTCGTTACGAACAGGTCGTCACCCACGAGCTGCACCTTGTCACCAATCTCGGCGGTGAGCAGGTTCCAGCCTTCCCAGTCGTCCTCAGCGAGGGGATCCTCGATCGAAACGAGCGGGTACTTCGCCATCAGGTCGGCGTAGTAGGCCGACATCTCGGCGGCCGTGCGCTCCTGGCCCTCAAACGTGTAAACGCCATCCTTGTAGAACTCGGTCGACGCCACGTCGAGCGCAAGCGCCACATCGCGGCCGGGCTCGTAGCCCGCACGCTTGATCGCCTCGACGATCAGTTCAAGTGCCTCAGCGTTGTTCGGCAGGTCGGGGGCGAAGCCGCCCTCGTCACCGAGCGCCGTGTTCAGGCCCTTTTCCTTGAGCAGTGCCTTGAGTGCGTGGTACACCTCAACGCCCCAACGCAGCCCCTCAGAGAAGGTCTCGGCGCCCAGCGGCACCGCCATGAACTCCTGAATGTCAACGCCGGTGTCGGCGTGTGCGCCTCCGTTGATGATGTTCATCAGCGGCACGGGCAGCGTCGAGGCGTTGGGGCCACCGAGGTAGCGGTAGAGGGGCAGCTCGGCTGCGGCTGCAGCTGCGTGTGCGACAGCGAGGCTCACACCCAGAATCGAGTTTGCGCCTACCCGCTGCTTGTTGTCGGTGCCGTCGGTCTCCTTCAGCACCTCGTCGATGATGCGCTGGTCGTCAGCCGCAAAGCCTTCAATGGCCGGGCCGAGCTCATCAAACACCGCGTCGACGGCGCGGGTTACGCCCTTGCCGAGGTAACGGTCTTCGTCACCGTCGCGCAGTTCGTACGCTTCGAAGGCGCCTGTCGACGCACCTGAGGGAACCGCTGCGCGTCCCACCGAATCGTCGGTCAGGCCAACTTCAACCTCAACGGTCGGGTTGCCCCGCGAATCGAGAATCTCGCGTGCGATCACCGCGTCGATAAATGCCACCATGCGCTCCTTGGGTTCTGTTCGGATGCTCCGGATCGCGCCGCCCCGCAGTCGGGGTCGGCGCAGGTGTTCGGCGGCGAGATTGCCGCCGAACACTAGTTTAGGGTGTCACGCCCGAAAGCCCGAGGCGCGGCGGTGTAACTGGCACGATCCGATCGCAGCTCTGGCAGCACTAGGGCATGTCTGGCGGGCCACTTTCGACGGCGGCCGGATCCATGAAGAAGAGCTCTACGATGTTCCCGTCAGGGTCTTCGAGGTCTCGCGAATACATAAATCCGAGATCTTGCGCGGGCGCGGGCTCTGCCCCGCCAGCGGCGAGTCCTGCTGTGACGGTCGCGTCGACTTCATCGCGTGAGCCCTGAGCGAGCGCCACCAGCACCTGCGCCACTCTGCGCGCATCTGGCACTTTCTTTTCAGTAAAGGTGCCGAAGTATTCGCGAGTCAAAAGCATGAAATAAATGTGCTCACTCCACACCGCGCATACGCCCTGCTCATTGCTAAACAGTGGGTTAATCTCACACCCGAGTGCGACGTAAAACGCGCTCGAGCGTTCGAGGTCATCGGTGGCGAAGTTTATGAAAACCTGCTTGGACATGGGAGCCTCCTCGAGGGTGTTCGTGCGTACAGCACACACCCCCGAGGGGTTACCCGTCAACGCCCGGCGCTGCGAATTTGCTGACTAACCGTCGAGCTGTCGAATCTCGATGTCTTCGACCTCACGCATGCCGGCGCGCACATTCGCGACGCTCACAAACCCTTCGGCGACGATACGCGCGAGCAACGCCTTCATGTTCTTCTGGCGCTTTTCGAGGCGCACCCGGTGCCCCTTTTCTACGAGCGCGCGCTTGAGTGCCAGCAGGTCAGCAAACGCTACGTCGGTGTCGTAGACGAGAGCTACGGCCTCGGGGCCCGTCGATTCGGGCAGTGAGATCAAATCAACCACGCGCTCAAACCCGATCGAGAATCCCACGGCGGGCACGTCCTGCCCCAAGAACCGACCGACCATGCCGTCGTATCGGCCGCCGCCGCCGACTGAGCTACCTGATCCCGGGTGTGCCACCTCAAAGATTGTGCCGGTGTAGTAGCCCATGCCGCGCACAAGCGTCGGATCAAATCGAACCTCAACCCCCGCAGGCAGCGCCCCGTCGAGCGCTTCGCCCAGCGCGCCCAGGTTTTCAATGCCGTCTTCGGCCGCGCCCTCGGGCAGCACGCTCGCTATCGCCTCACGGGTCAATGCGATACCGTCGCCCGCCAGGAGTGGTTCAACGTCTGCCAGCACGGCACCCAGCTGCTCGGCCGCGGCAGCATCGATCTCGCGCAGCTCCTCAACGACACCCGACGCACCAATCTTGTCGAGCTTATCGACCGTGATCAGGGCGCGGTCGTGTGTCTCGGCGGCGAAGCCACAGTGTGCCAAAAGCCCAAACAAGATTCGCCGGTCGTTGACACGAATCACGCAGCCAGAGAGCCCGAGCGTCGCAAGGGCCTGCGAAGTCGCGGTAATGAGCTCGATTTCGGCGATGAGACCGGCCTCGCCGATGATGTCAATGTCGGCCTGCACGAACTGCCGGTAGCGTCCCTTTTGTGGGCGTTCCGCGCGCCACACCGGCGCGATCTGAATCGCACGAAACACGGGCGGCAGCTCGGCCCGGTTGGTCGCGTAGAACCTGGTGAGCGGCACCGTCAGGTCGAAACGCAGGCCGAGGTCTGCGAGCAGTTCGGCGTCGCCCGCAGCCTGAGCCTTTTCGAGCTGCTCTGCGCGAATGCCGCGCTTCAAGATCGAAAACGAGAGCTTCTCGTTGTCGCCTCCCAGGCCGGCGTGCAGTCGCGCATGATCCTCAACCACCGGTGTTTCGATCTCGTCAAAACCGTGGGCGCGGTAGACGCCCTTGATCACCGAGAGCGCGTGCTCACGGCGTGCCTTGTCAGCGGGAAGAAAGTCGCGCATGCCGCGCGGTGAGTTCACGGGAGTTGCCATGGCTCCTATTCTTCCACTGTCTGCCGCGGGCGCGCGCCACGCAGGACGAATAGCCACACGAGCGCAGCGCCAACGGTCAGCACCACCCCGCCGACGAGCACTGATCCCTGCAGCCCCACCCACGACCCGAGCACCGCGACCGTGACGCCGCTAAACGTCATCATGCCCGGCCCAAACATGGTGTACGCCCCAATGATGCGCCCACGCTCGCCCACTGGGGCCTCCAGCTGCACGATGCTCATCTCGGTCGAGTCGGCGGTGATACGGGCAAGCCCGCCCGCCACGAGCGCGATCACGGCCACGGCGAGCGACGGGGCGAGCGCAAAGCCCACGGTACTTACGCCCAGCAGGGCCGCGGCACACGCGGCCGTCGTGCCCGTCGCGGGCACCCTGCGTGTCGCTTCGAGCAAGAACCCGCCCACGACGCCTCCGATGCCGTTCGCAAACAACAGCACCCCGTAAGCGAACCCTTCGCTGCCCGCCCCAAAAATATCGGCGAACTCGGGCATCGCGTTTTGCAGCACCGCACCAATGGTCACGGCCCCGAGCGCGCTGAGCAGCACCATGCCAAACAGCAACCGGTCACGGCGCACCGTGCCCAGCACCCTGAACGCATCGAAGATCGACATCCGATCGCTCTGGGGCTCACCGCTCGGCTTGATCCGGATCGAATCATCGCCCTTGCCGCGCCCCGCGTCGCGATTGTGGCCGGTGATCTTCGTGCGCGCGAGAAAGATTGTGAGCGGCAGGTAGAAGAGGATGTTGATGAGCATGCCGATGCCGGGGCCCGCGGTGAGCAGCAGGGCTGATCCGACGATCGGGCCCGCGAGAAACGCGAGTGAGCGGAACGTCGAGTTGATGCGCACCGCGCCGGGCAGCTGCCGGGGGCCAACGAAATCGTACAGCATCATTTGTTCGGCGGGCATCCAGAGGCAGCCGGCGAGGCCGTGCAGCACGAGCAGCACGACCGCGTGCCACAGTTCGAGTGTGCCCGTGAGAAACAGGATGCCCCAGGCGAGCGACACGCACATGAATAGCCCCTGCGCGATCTGGATGATGCGGCGGCAGTCATATTTTTCGGCGAGCGCGCCCGCGTACACCGAGAACAGCAGGTAGGGCAGCCAGTGGCTCACGATCTGAAATCCGACGAGCCACGGTGACTGAAACACCTGCCACAGCACCCAGTACCCGAGTACGTGCTCGATGTTGTCGGCCATCATCGAGAGCGCGCCGCCCGAAATGTAGGTCGCTGAATTGCGGTTGCGCAGCGCCGCGAACTTGCGCGGGTCTTCTTCGAAGCCCGATCCCTGGTGTGTCACCGTTTCAGGTTAGCGCTGCACATGTTGTCTGCGGCCGCAGGGTCGTTGTCTCTGGGCGCGTGACTGCTACCTGCAGCGGGTGTAGCCTGCTAGCGAGTGAGCACTCGCGCATGTTTCGACGAGCTTCGCCGCACACGCGATGTGCTTCGAAAGGAGTTCCATTATGAGTGAACATATTCAGCGGCTCGACATTGCGGCGGCTGACAAGGCCGCATACGCCCCGATGCTCTCGCTCGAGAATTACGTTCACGCGGGCAGCCTCGGCGAAGAACTGTTGGCGCTCGTCAAGACGCGCGCTTCACAGCTCAACCACTGCGCATACTGTCTCGACATGCACACGCGTGAGGGGCGCAACGCCGGTGTCGCACAGCGCAAACTTGACGTGCTCGCCGGGTGGCACGAAGCCCCCGGTCTGTACTCGGCGCGCGAGCGTGCGGCCCTCGCCTTTACAGAAGAGGTCACACTCATTGCCGACGGTGGCGTGAGCGATGAGGTCTGGGGCGAGGTGCAGGCCGAGTTCTCAGAGCAAGAGAGCGTGCAGCTACTCATGGCGATTTGTGCGATCAATTCATGGAACCGCATGGCGATCGCGACACACCAGGCACTCCCCGACGCGTAGGCCACCGAGCGAGCAGGCGTGCTCCTATCGCTGCACCGCGACCGTCGGCCACGTCTCTACGAAACGCTCAATCTCATCGCTGAATCGCTCGACTTCCATAAACCAGTTCTTCATTGGACGGTCGATCATATGCAGCAGACGCACCATTGCAGAGCGCTTACCTGCAAGGTACAGGTCATAGATCGGTTCGAAGTGCGCGACGCGATTTCGCACGTCGTACACGGCGTGAACAGTGTGCCTGATCGCTCGCGCTGGCACCTGATGCCGTTCAGGGAATGCAGCGGCAATGGCTTCTTCCCACAGAACTTGTCGTTGCCCGCTATGGAGTTGCTGGCCCGGGAGCAGCGAATACCAAGTGCCGAAAGAGAGGTGGGCGACGACGTCATCATGCCCCGGCGGGGTTCTACGATGTGTAGACCTTCGCGCGCGCCGCGCCGCTTGCATCAGCACATTGGTGCCCTGGCTCAGCAGAAACCCCAGCTCGCACGATCCCAGATAGCGGTTAAACCTCGGCGCGCTGAGAAATCGAGTTAGCTCGTGCTGATCCATCAAGCAGTTCCTCTCGCCGAGAAATACAAAGCGCCCCGCTTGCCGAAGCAGTCAGGGCGCTAGGAGTCAGACACCGGACGAACCAGTGACATCAGAGATAGTTTACCGCAGATGGAGCGTATTGTCATGCGTACGGCGTACCTTGCGTATCTTCCCTCAGGCACAACACCGGCATCCCTAACCCAAGACCGGCGCCAACGTGCACCACGCAACGAAAAACTCCCCGGTCGTGATGACCGGGGAGTTATGTGGCTGGGATACCAGGACTCGAACCTAGAATGTCGGTACCAGAAACCGATGTGTTGCCAATTACACCATATCCCAAGAGGAACTTCTTGCCGCGCTACCGGAGCGGCGCAACAAGATTTAACTTTACACGAACCCCCACTCCAACTCAAAACGGGCCGTGCAGAAGCGGTTGCCCGGGCGTGCCGCCACTGCAATACTGGCGGCACGCCCGTTCAACCGATGCTTCCAAGGAGACCCCAATGATCGACCGGTTCGGCAAAGTCATGGTGTACGTCAACGACCCCGAGCGCGTGGCCGCGTTCTGGGAACGCGAGATCGGGTTCTCCCGGCGCGACACCCAGCGCATGGACGGCCACGTGCTGTCGGTCGAGCTCGCCGCTTTTCCTGACGATCGCGCCGCCCTCGTACTGTTTGACCGTTCGACGGTGGCCAGCATGTCTCCCGAACTCGACCTCGCGACCCCGTCAATCCTCTTCGGCAGCAAGGACGCCTCTGGCATGCGCGCAAGACTCAATGCCGCGGGTGTCACCGTCGGCGAGCTCATCACGATGGGCGGCCGCACGACCTTTAACTTCGCTGACCCCGAAGGCAACTATTTCGCGGTCGAGCAGATCTAGCTTCGACCCTGGGCCATATCGATCCGGATCAAACGTCACAGGCCCCAGCATGCGCCGGGGCCTGTGGTGTTTCTGAAACGCGCGTTACGCCTCGAGCGCCGGGGCGTGGGTGGCCAGCAGGTCGTCGTAGGTCTCGCGCCTGGCGACCAGGCGCGCCTTGCCGTCTTGCACAAACACGATTGCGGGCTTGAGCGCACCGTTGTAGTTGTTGGCGAGCGTGTAACCGTAGGCACCGGTTGTGGCGAGCACCACGAGGTCACCCACGTGCGGCATCGGCAGCCGTGCCCTGTCAACAAGCAGGTCGCCCGACTCGCACTGGCGCCCCACGAGCTGCACCGTATTCGTCCACGCATCGAGTGTGCGGTTACCGAGCACCGCTTCAAAGCGCTGGTCGGTGAGTGCGGCGTCGAGCTGATCGGCCATACCGCCGTCGACGGCGGCAAACACGTGCCCCGTGCTCTTCACCGTGGTGACGCGGTACAGCGTGACCCCCGAGCGTGCCACGAGTGAACGGCCGGGCTCGATCAGCAGCTTCGCGTCAGCGGGCAGGTGGGCGCGGGCGGCGCCCACGATCGCGTCGAGGTAGTCGCCAATCTCGGGTGCCGTCTCGTCGTAGGTGTATTTCACGCCGAGACCTCCGCCCACATCGTAGGTGTCGAACGTGCCGGCGGTCGAGATCTTTGTGACGGCCTCGGCAAACTGATCGACATCGAGAATCTGCGAGCCGATGTGCAGGTGCACCCCCTCAAACTGCATCAGCGGGTGCGCGCGCATGCGCTCGATAGCGGCGATCGCCTGGTCCATTGGCAACCCAAACTTCGAGTCGTCACCGCCTGTCGCCTGCGAGGCGTGCGTCTTCGCGTCGACACCGGGAATCACGCGCAAAAGCAGCTTTTGCGGCTTCGTGAGCAGTCGTTCCAGGCGATCGATCTCGTCTTCGTTGTCGACGATGATCGTGTCGATGCCCACCTCGAGAGCGAACGCCAACTCAAAGTCGGTCTTCGCGTTACCGTGAAAGTGCAGCCGCTCAGGCGGCACACCGGCCGCGAGCGCAAGCTTCAGCTCTCCCGCGCCGGCGATATCAACCGACAGCCCCTCTTCGGCCGCGAGCTTGTACATGCCCACTGCAGGGAACGACTTCGAAGCAAACAGCACCTCTGAGTTCGGCCAGCGCTCACGCAACCCGTCTTGTAGCCTGCGTGCTTGCCTGCGCAGCCCTGCCTCGTCATACACATAGAGCGGGGTACCGTACTGCTGGGCGAGCTCAGCCACCGAGACACCGCCGATGTGTAGCACGCCCGCCTCGTCAGCCGCTGACTCCTCGGGCAAAATCGACCACAGTTCGTCGAGCCGCGTTCCCTGAGCGGCCGGCTGTGAAAGGTTAGACATGTTGACTCCTTGTGGTGTGGAAGATGGGAACGAAACGCAAGCTAGGCGTGCTTCGCTTGGGCAATGTAGCCACCGGTCGCCCGCCGCGGGACGACGACGACCGGAACTGGTGAGTGCCGCACAATTTTTACGGCGTGCGATCCGAGCGATACACGCGCGATCGGGCCGAGGCTGGTAGAGCCCACGAGCAGCAGCTCGCCGGGCAGCCAGTCGACTGCGCGCAGCGCATCATGCCACTGGTGGCCGACTCCCACGACCGCGTCGCTCACCTCGGGCGGGGTCGCAAACTCCTCGATGTCACTGAGCAGCTGGGTCACGTGCTGCCGGATCACCGTGCCCCACTGCGCAATCACTTCGTCTTCGACGTCGAGTCCCACGCCCGCCTCTGCGAAACCGCGCGGGCGCGTGTGAAACGAGGCGACGCGAATGCCGCAGCCAAATTTGGCCGCGGTTGCCGCGGCCCCCAGCACCAGCTCACCCGAGGTTTCTGAGCCGCTGTATGACGCGGTGAGCCTGGGCACGCGCGTGCCGTCTGCGATGTCAAAGTCGTGCGGCGCGATCGCGATTGGCAGAGGTGCGCTCTGCATGAGGCCCGAGGCGACCGACCCCAGCTCGATCTCGTGGTGCGCCCCTTCGGCGCGCGCACCCACCACGAGCC
The DNA here is from genome assembly GCF_054456695.2 of Leucobacter faecis. Taxonomy (NCBI): domain Bacteria; kingdom Bacillati; phylum Actinomycetota; class Actinomycetes; order Micrococcales; family Microbacteriaceae; genus Leucobacter; species Leucobacter faecis. The sequence continues at coordinate 222,780 of NZ_JBTJER020000003.1, read as the reverse complement.
GCAGCGCGTCAAGCTCCTCGCACACTTCGATGAGGCCGCGCCTGGCGCTCGAAGCGCCCTTGACGAGCACCTCGGCGTCGAGGTCACCCGGTACCCACGCTCGTGCCTCGGCGAGCGCTGCCTCGGCCTGGCGTGTTGCAAACTCACGAAAGTCGCTGTCTGCGCCGCGGTTCGAGGGCAGCGGTGGCCACGCCGCCGAGGTGACGGCTGCAAGCACGAGCGGGGCGCGGTGTGAGCGCGCGAGCAGCGCCCCCAACCGCACGGCCGCGCGCGAGGGGTGCGCGGGCGAGACGCCCACGACTACGGCGCCCGGGGCAAGCTGCCCGGTCATGACGCGCCGCCATCGCTCGAGCCTGCACCGCGGGCGTGATCCGGATCAAAATCTGCCGCGTCGACCGCGAGATCGGCGGGCTCAGTGAGCTCATACCGGCCGGGGCCCACGAGCACGATCTTGCCGGTCTCGATTTGGTGACCGAGCACCGAGTTCTTGCGGCCAGTGAACCAGTACCAAGTGAGCACGAGCACCGTCCAGATCGCGAACACGATGATCGTGATGGGGCGCAGGTCCTTGATGATCCAGAGGCAGCCGATGATCGACAGAATCGGCACGACCGGGTAGAGCGGTACGCGAAACTTACGCTCGAGATCAGGTTCGCGTTTGCGCAGCACCATCACCGCGATCGAGACGACGAGGAACGCTGCGAGCGTGCCGATCGACGTCATTTCTGCGAGGAAGTTGATGGGCAGAACGCCCGCGAGAACCGCGACGATGATCGACACGATAATCGTGTTGGCGACCGGGGTCTGCGTGCGCGGGTTGACCTTCTGGAAGATCTTGGGCGCCATGCCGTCGCGCGACATCGTGAAGAGGATGCGCGTTTGGCCGTACAGCACGACGAGCGTGACACTGAAGATCGAGATCACAGCACCCGCGGCGACGACGGTGCCCGGCCAGGTCGCGCCCACGATGTTCTCGAGGATCGCCGACAGGCCAGCGCTTTGGCCAGCAAAGTCGCCCGAGGCTTGCGCACCGAGGCCTACAACAGCGACGAGCACGTACACGGTCGTAACGACCGCGAGCGCCGACATCAGCGCGATCGGCAAGTTGCGCTTGGGGTTCTTCGCCTCGTCGCCCGCGGTGGCGACAGCGTCGAGCCCCACGAACGAGAAGAAGATGAGGCCAGCGCCGGTCATGACGCCCGCGAATCCAAACGGCGCGAAGTCTGCGAAGTGATCGGCGTTCCAGCCCGTGATGCCCACGGCGACGAAGAACAGCAGCACCGCGATCTTGATGAGCACCATGATGGTGTTGGCGACGACCGACTCAGAGGTGCCGCGAATCAAGAGGAACATGCACAGCCCGATGAGAATCACGGCGGGCAGATTGATGATGCCGCCCTCTTCGGGGGCGTACGAAAGCGCCTTGGGCAGATGGATGCCAAACACGTTGCCGAGCAGCTGGTTCACGTACTGCGACCACCCGACCGCGACGGCCGCGGTCGAGACACCGTACTCGAGCAGCAGACAGGCGGCAACGCCCATAGCGGGCAGCTCCCCCAGCGTGCTGTAGGCGTACGAGTATGAGGAGCCCGAGACGGGCACGGCGCTCGCAAGCTCGGCGTAGCACAGCACCGACAGGCCCGCGACGGCGCCCGCGATGATGAACGACCAGATCACGGCGGGGCCGGCGATCGGCACCGCCTCAGACAGGATAAAGAAGATACCGGTGCCGATTGTGCCGCCCACACCGATCATGGTGAGCTGAAACAGGCCGATAGTCCGCTTGAGCTCGCTCTTGCCGTCGCCCCCGTCTCGGGGCACGGGCTTCACGCGAAAGAGCTGCTGTCGCAGGGTCATGGTCATTCGTTGTTGTCTCTCTCTAGACTTCGTTGTCTGGGGCGTGTAGGCCCCGACGGAACGCGGTCGCCGGTGTGCGGCATCGTTCCATTATCCCCGCACCGGTGGGCGACGGGGTACGGCCGGGGCGCATCACCCCGGCCGAAGCGTGTATCTTGCGTGTGTCGTGTGTGCTTGCCGCGTCTGGCTAGGCGTCGCGCGGCTCGCGCACCACACGCATGTGAGCGACGTCTGGGTCGACGGCGCCACGCACGTAGCCCGAGGGCGATGCGCCCACTGCTGCGAGAAATGCGACCGTCTCGGCCGTGATCTCTTCGCCGGGCATCACATTGGGAATGCCGGGAGGGTAGGCGGCAAGCGTGTCTGCTGACACCCGACCAATCGCCTCGTGCGCGGGCACCACCTCGGTGTCGGCAAAGAAGCCCGCACGCGGCAGCATGCGCAGCGCCCCCGGCGCGGGCAGCGGCGGAAACGCCTCGGCCCGGGCGTGGTGGGCGCGCTCGCGCTCGGCCGCGGGCGACTCGATAGCCGCGACCATCGCGCGGTAGACCCGGCCGAGGTCGGGTGCCTTACCCGCGCCGATCACGGCCACCACGACGGTGGCGGTCGACATTTCGAAGTGAATACCCTCGGTTTCGATGAGGTGCTGGCGCATCCAGTGCCCGCTCACGCCGGCTGCCGACACGTCGATCGGCACACGCAACAGGTCGGTGTCGACGATGTCGGCGAAGCGACCGAAATCGTCGCTTACGACGCTGAAGCGATCGTCTGCCCGAAGCAGCGCCCGAAACTGCTCGGCCGCATCGATGGAATGGCCAATAGCTTCTTCGCCCGTGGCGAGCGCGTGGCGAGCGATGTCGAGCGAGGCGCGCAAGATCGCGCTCGTCGAGGTTGAGGCCGTCATCGCGAAGGCACGCTCGACGAGCGGTTCGAGTTGGTCTGCGAAGGGACCGTGACCCAGGTGCAGCATGGCCGACTGAGTGAGAGAACCCGCTAGCTTGTGCGTGCTAGAAATTACGAGGTCGGCGCCGAGGCGGGCGGGCGACTCGGGTAGCCCCGGGTGAAACCCGAAGTGCGGGCCCCAGGCACCGTCGACGATGAGCGGGGCGCCGTGCGCGTGCGCCACCTCCGACAGGGCCTGCACGTCTGCGACCGAGCCAAAGTAGCTCGGCGAAACGATGTAGACCGCAGACGCAGCCTGCCCCGTGGCGGCGGCCGCGGTGAGCGCTTCGTCAAGCGCGGCCGCTGAAACACCGTGTGCCATGCCGTTTACCTCGTCGACTGACGGAAACACGAAGCTTGGGGTGAGCCCCGCGAGCAGCACCCCGTCGCTGAAACTCGAGTGGGCGCTGCGCTGCGAGACGACGTCTTCGCCTAGGCCGCGCACCGCGAGCGCAACCGTGCGGTTGGCCTGTGAGGCGCCGTTCGTCAAGAACCAGGTGCGTTTCGCGCCCCACGCGTCGGCCGCGAGCGCGAGCGCCTGGTCGAGCGGGTTGTCGTCACCGAGGTCGATGTCGTCGATGAGCATCGGCACGTCGAGGCGCAGCATGCGCTCGCCAAAAAACTGCGATAGGCGCCCACTAATGCCGTAGTCGCTGCCGCCGTGGCCGGGCACCATCAGCTGTAGCGGGTCGCGTGAGATGTACCGGTCGAGGGCGTCGGCGTAGGGTGTGGCCGCGTGGGGGTGCGCGGCCACGGTCTCGGGGGCTGCCTCGTGAAGAGCAGCGTCACCATGGGCGGCGTCGCCACGGGCAGCGTCGTTGAGGGCAGCGTCATTGAGCGCAGAGACGGCGTAGAGCATGGTTCCATCGTGGCGTGCACATTGTGGCGGGCGGAATCCCCCTCACTTCTCAGGGGTCACATATGATGTATGTGACAAATGCGACGTTCTGTACGATGTGCGATATATGGAGTAGGTGACCAAGCGTGATTGATCTGCGCCAGCTCGAAGCCCTGCGCGCGGTACGCGCCGAGGGGTCGGTGACGCGCGCCGCCCGCGCGCTCGGCTGGAGCCAGCCGACCGTCGACTATCACCTGAAGAATCTCGAACAGCTCGTGGGCGCGCCCGTGCTGCAACGCTCGACCCGCGGCAGCACCCCCACGCAGGTCGGGGCACTGCTGCTCGATCGCGGCGACCAGATCTTGACTCTCACTGACCGCGCGCTGCAGGACGCCCGCGAGCTCACCGCGCACGGCCGGGTACGACTGAGGTTTGGCACGTTTCCCACGGCCGCTGCAAAGCTTCTGCCCGGCATCGTCTCGCGGGTCGCTGCGCAGGGCATCGAAGTCGACGCGCACCTCGAAGAGTCGGTGCCGCTCGTGGCCGACCTCAACCAGCGCAAGCTCGACGCGGCGCTGGTGTACACGGTGGTGGGTTACGATCTGCCGTTTCGTCCCGGCACCGCGCAAACCGAGGTGCTGCGTGACCCGCTCATGCTCGCGCTGCCCGAGGGTCACCCGCTCGCCACGCACGAGGTGATCGACCTCGAGACGCTGCTCACCCTCGCTGACGAACGCTGGCTGTTTGGCTCAACCCAGGGCGACCCGATGGACACCGTGCTGATCGACACGTTCGCGGCCGCCGGCCGCACGCTCGACGTCGCCATTCGCACCGACGACGTACAGGTGATGCTCGGCATGGTCGCCGCCCGCATGGTCATCGGCCTGTTTCCGAAGCTCGCGATCGGATCGCACCACCCCGGCGTCGAGCTGCGGCCCATCGCGGCCCCCGAGTTCGCGCGCTCGCTGGTGCTCGCGGCGCCCGGCCAGGGGCCCCGGCTCGAACCGTCGCTCGCGGTCAGGCAGCTCGCGGCCGCCGTGCGCGCGGCGATCACAGAGCTCGATTGATACTTCCCGGTCACCCTGCGCGACGAAGGAGTCACAGGGTCCATGCGATGTGGGTGCTCTGAGGACCATAGCCCCAACCCCGGATACAAAAATATGCGCGACTACTTCCGGTTAAGACTGCCCCAGAAACGGAAGTTGTCGCGCATATTTTACTTTCGTCACGCGGTGACTCGGCATACACCCTACACAGGCGACAAGCTCGGTGGCTTCGTGTCACCGCGGGCGCTGCGGCGCAGGGATCCGGATCAAGCTACTCGCTTACCGGGTCAGCGCCGCGGCCATCGAGCGCATCGATGTAGCGCAGTACGATGCCCTCGCGCAGCGCCCAGGGCGAGATCGTGAGCGTCGAAACGTCAAACACCTTCATGGCGGTGCGCAGCACCACGGCACCCGCCATGATCTGGTAGCCGCGCTCGGGCGTGATGCCCGGCAGGTACTCGCGCACGGAACCGGGCATGTCGCGCAGCGACGGTTCCCACTCGCGCAGGCCCGTATAGTGCAGCGGCGCAAGATCGCCCGTGACGGGGTCGGCGGGGCCACCCACGAGCCGCGCGAGCGACCTGATCGTCTTAGAGGTGCCCACGACGCGTTTGGGCCGCGGGCGCCCCTGAAACAGTTCATCGCGCACGCGCGTGAACTCGCTGCGGGCGTGCGCGCGCAGCTGCGACACCGCCTCGCGCGAGGGAGGATCTTCTGCGAGGTATTGGATCGTCGAGCGGCCAGCCCCGAGCGGCAGCGAAACCTGCACATCGGGGTACTCGTCTGAGCCCTGCGCGATCTCGAACGAACCGCCGCCAATGTCAAACAGCAAAATCTCGCCGGCAGACCATCCGAGCCAGCGGCGCACCGCGAGCATCGTGATGCGGGCCTCATCTTCCCCCGACAGCACATCGGGGGTGATACCGCCCGCGGCCGCGATGCGGGCGAGCACATCTTCGCCGTTGGCGGCCTCGCGCACCGCGCTCGTCGCCGTGCAAATCAGGTCGTCGACGCCGATCTCGTTAGCGGTCTGCACCGACTCACGTACGGCTTCGAGGATCAGCTGCACGCCCTCTTCAAGAATCTCGCCCGCGGGGCCCAGGTAGCGCATGAGGCGCACCACCGAGCGTTGCGAGTGATACGGCACGGGGCTCGCGCCCGCGTGCGCATCTACAATCAGCAGGTGAACGGTGTTTGACCCAACGTCAATGACTCCGAGGCGCATGGAGAGAGTCTAGTGCGCGAAGGGGCCGACGCGCTCGACCCGCACGGCAGGCTCACCCAGCGCCTCTGACTCGGCGAGGTCGATGGTGCCCTCGATCGCCCAGTCGCGGTCCCCCTGCGGGTCGAGCAACACCTGCCTAAACCGCCACGCGCCCTCCCCCGCCGTTTCAGGGTTGCGGTCAATCTCGACGAGGCCCGCCGACCGTGCGTCGGCCGTGACGAGGATCTCGTCGTACTCCGTGTAGTAGCCTGCGAGCGCGTCGCGCCACTTCTGTTCGCCAAAACCGTGCGCGCCGTCGAGCTCGGCGAGTTCACCATAGTGCTCGAAGGCCGCCGCCTGCACCCGGCGAAACAGTGCGTTGCGCAGCATCACCAAGAAGGCACGCTCGTTGCGCAGCACCGAGCGGGTGGGCGGTGCGACCGTTTCACCGGCCTGGGCAGCCTGCGCGACCTGGGCGGCGTGTTTTGCCGCTGCCTCGGGGTTCGCCAGCTCCTCCCACTCATCGATGAGGCTCGAGTCGACCTGGCGCACGAGCTCCCCAAGCCAATCGATGAGCTCTTCAAGTTCAGGGGTCTTCGCCTGCTCGGGGATCGTGCGCTCGAGCGCCCGAAACGCGTCGCTCAGGTAGCGCAGCACGCCGCCCTCGGCGCGACCCAGCTGGTAGAACGAGACGATGTCTCTAAATCCAAAGGCGCGCTCGACCATGTCGCGCACCACCGATTTGGGTTTGAGCTCGTAGTCGCGCGCCCACGGCACCTCTTTCGTGTACTCGTGGAACGCTTCGTCGAGCAGCTCCTTGAGCGGCTGCGGGTAGGTGATCTCTTCGAGCAGCTCCATGCGCTCGTCGTACTCAATACCGTCGGCCTTCATGACCGCGATCGCTTCGCCGCGGGCCTTGTGCTCTTGCGCCCGCACGATCGCGCGCGGGTTCTCGAGCGTCGCCTCAATGATTGAGATCACGTCGAGCGCGTAGCTCGTCGACTCGGGGTCAAGCAACTCGATGGCGGCGAGCGCAAACGGCGACAGCGGCTGGTTGAGCGCAAAGTTTGCCTGCAGGTCGACGGTGAGCCGCAAAAGTTTGTGCCCGTTCTCGTCTTCGTGGATCTCAACGATGTTGCCGTTGCGCAGGGTGCGAAAGATTTCTAGCGCGGTGCGGGCGTGCGCGAACTGTTTTGCTTTGGGTTCGTGGCTGTCGAAGATGAGCATCTGCATCGTGTTGAGCGCTTCACCTTCCCATTCCTCACCGCGGCCGATCACGCCGAGCACCATGGAGTGGGTGACGCGCATGCGACTCACGAGCGGTTCGGGTTCTGAGGCGACCAGCTTGTCGAGCGTCTGCTCGTTCCACGCCACAAACCCCTGCGGGGCTGACTTCTTTTTGGCAGGCTTGGGCTTTTTGCCGCCCTTCGCGCTCGCGGCCTTCGCGGCCGCCTTTGCCTCGGCCTTTGCGTTTTCGATCTCGTGCTCTGGAGCGAGCGCTATTACGTCGCCCTCGGTGTCGTAGCCTGCGCGCCCAGCACGGCCCGCGATCTGGTGAAACTCGCGGGCGCTCAGCCGGCGCATTTTCTCGCCGTCAAATTTGGTGAGGGCGGTGATCACGACGGTACGAATGGGCACGTTGATGCCCACTCCGAGGGTGTCGGTGCCGCAGATGACTTTGAGGAGCCCGCGCTGGGCGAGCTGCTCAACAAGGCGGCGGTAGCGCGGCAGCATGCCCGCGTGGTGCACACCGATGCCCGAGCGCACGAGCCGCGACAGCGTCGTACCAAACCCGGTGGAGAATCTGAAGTCACCGAGCGCCGCCGCGATTTCGTCGCGGCCCGCCCGGTCGACGATCTTGATGCTCGCGAGGGCCTGCGCCTGTTCGACAGCGTGTGACTGGTTGAAGTGCACCAGGTATGCGGGGGTCTGCTTGTCGGCGACGAGCTCCTCAACGACCTCGTGAGCGGGCGACACCGCATAGTTGAAGTGCAGCGGTACGGGGCGTTCGACACCCGTCACGAGGGTGGTGTCGCGGTCGGTTGCTTCGCTTAGGTCTGCGGCGAGATCAGTGACGTCGCCCAGCGTCGCCGACATCAACAGGAACTGCGCGTCGTGCATAAGGAGCAGCGGCACCTGCCATGCCCAGCCGCGCTCTGAGTCTGCGTAGTAGTGAAACTCGTCCATGATGACCTGGGTGATGCCACCCGTGTCGGGGTTATCGACGTTTTTGTCGCGGATCGCGAGGTTAGCGAGAATCTCGGCGGTGCAGCACAGCACTGGTGCGTCAGCGTTAATGGCTGAGTCGCCGGTCACCATGCCCACGTTCTCTGCGCCAAAGATGCGCACAAGCTCGAAGAATTTCTCGCTCACGAGCGCTTTGATGGGCGCCGTATAGACGGTGCGTCGGCCTTCGACGAGCGCGGTGAAGTGCGCGCCGAGCGCAACGAGTGACTTACCCGTACCCGTGGGGGTGGCGAGGATCACGTTGCTGCCGAGCGTGATGCCTAAGATCGCTTCCTCTTGCGCCGGGTACAGGTTGAGCCCGCGTTCTTCTTGCACCCACTCTTCGAACGCTTCAAACGTGTCGTCGGGGGTGGCGCTCTTGCGCCCCGCCGCCTGTGCGTCGGCGCGCAGTTTCAAGACCGTCGTCGTTAGGCTCATCGTTTCTCGTTCCTGTCACGCTCGGCCAATGCTCTTCTATAGGGTATCGATCCCCGGGGCCGCGTTGCGCCTAGAGTTCGCGGCCTCTAGGCAGAGGTAGGGTTTTGTGCAATGACCTCATTCTCTCTGCAGCGCGTACCCCCGAGCGTGCTCGCCATCGCCGCGATCTTTAGCGTGCAGTTTGGCAACGCGCTTGTCGGCGGAATGTTTGGGCAGATCGGACCACTCGGGGCCGCCACCGCGCGGCTCACGTTCGCCGCGGTGATGCTGCTGGTGATCGTGCGGCCGCGGGTGCGGGGCTGGTCACGCCGCACTTGGTTTACCGTCACTGCTTTGGGGCTCGCCCTCGCTGGAATGAACTCGTGCATCTACCTTGCCTTCGAGCAGATTCCGCTCGGCGTGGCCGTCACGATTGAACTGCTCGGCCCACTCACGGTAGCGGCCCTCGGGTCGAGGCGACTCATCGACCTCGGCTGGGTCGCGCTCGCGCTCGCGGGCGTCGTGCTACTCGGGGCAGCCCCTGGCGTACAACTCGCGGCTGGCGGCATCGCGTTCGCGGCCGCCGCTGCGGCATGCTGGGCGCTGTACATCGTAAGTTCAGCGAGGCTCGGATCCGGCACTCGCGGTATCGACCCGCTCGCGGTCGCGATGACGATCGCGGCTCTCGCGGCATTGCCGTTTGGCGGGAGCGACGCAGTACGCGCATTCGCGGCGGCGCCCAGCCTCGCGCTCGTGTTTGTGGGGGCTGCGCTGTTGACTTCGGTGGTGCCGTACGCCCTCGAGTTCGTGGCGCTGCGTCGCATGCCCGTGCGCGTCTTCGGAGTGCTGTCGAGTCTCGGGCCCGCGGTCGCCGCGCTCGCGGGCCTCGTCGTGCTCGCCCAACGCCTTGCCCCATTGCAGGTCGGCGCGATCGCGCTCGTCGTGATCGCGTGCGCGGGCGTGGTGGGGCTCGCCAGGCGCAGGTAGCGCCGCGCCAGCCGCGCCAGCCGCGCCAGCCGCGCCAGCCGCGTCAGCCGCGCCAATACACTTAAAGCACCTCCTTCTCGGCACCGAACCCCAACACGAAAGCGACGTGGCCCATGGAATACGGACTCCTGCTCGTGATCGGAGTCGTCGTGCTCGTTGGCACGTCCATTCTGGGCAGCCGCATTGGCGTGGCGGCGCCGCTCTTGCTCGTGGTGATCGGTATTGGTGCGGGATACCTGCCGTTCGTGCCGCTCGTCGAGGTGTCACCCGAGCTGATCTTGCTGGGGGTGCTGCCGCCGCTTCTCTACGCGGCCGCCGTAAACGTGCCCCTCGTCGATTTTCGCCGCAACTTCAAACCGGTGATCGGGCTGTCTGTATTGCTCGTGGTGATCTCGGCGGTCGTTGTCGGCGCGGTGCTGCACCTCATCGTGCCGGGCATTCCGCTGCCCGCGGCGATCGCGCTGGGCGCAGTCGTGAGCCCGACCGACGCGGTCGCCGCCACGTCGATCGGTAAACGGCTCGGCATGCCCGATCGCGTCGTCGCCATTCTCGAGGGCGAGAGCCTCGTCAACGATGCGACGTCGCTCGTGCTGCTCAAAACCGCGATCGCCGCCGTCGCTGGGTCGTTCGTGTTTTGGGAGGCGGCGGGCTCGTTCGCCTACTCGGTGACGGTTGCGCTCATTGTGGGCATGCTCATGGGCGTCATTACGGTGTGGCTGCGCGCGAAGCTGGGCAACCCGGTCTACGACACGATGGTGTCGTTTGTGGTGCCGTTCGTCGCGTTCATTCCGGCCGAAGAGCTGGGGGCCTCGGGCGTGCTCGCGGTCGTGGTGACCGGCCTCTACACCGGTCACCACGCGTCGCGCAGGTTTAGCGCGACGGCGCGCATGAACGAGCGCCTCAATTGGCGTACGCTGCAGTTCGCGCTCGAAAACGGCGTGTTTCTGCTCATGGGGTTGCAGTTGCACGCCCTCGTAGAGCAGGTGCACGACAGCGACTTTGTCGTCGCGCACGTGCCGCTTATTGCGCTCGTACTCGTCGGCGTGCTCATTGCCCTGCGCGCGCTGTTCATGGCGCCGCTGCTGCTCACGATGCGCAGCACGGTGCGCTCGTACGAGCGGCGCGGGCGCCATTTCAAGCGCGCAGTCGAACGCGCTGCGGGGCGCGCTGAGCCTACCCCCAACACACAACAGCTCAGGCGCATCTCGATCTTCGAACGGCGAGTACACGCCGACATTGCGCACGAGCGCGAGCAGCCGCTCGGCTGGCGCGACGGCGCTGCCCTCAGCTGGAGCGGCATGCGCGGCGTCGTCACGCTCGCCGCGGCGCAGTCGATCCCGGTCACCATTCCCTACCGGCCGCAGCTGATTATGGTGGCGTTCGCAGTGGCCGTCCTCACCCTGCTACTACACGGTCTCACGCTGCCCCCGCTCATTCATAGGCTGTGGCCCAGCGGCGCTGGCGCCGGATCGAGCGCGGCCGAGCTCGCGGCGCTCGGCGGCGACTTGATCGAGGCTGGCAACGACGCAATCAACGATGCGATCGCCAACGAGGCTCCGGATCATGCCACCGCCGAGCAGGTCACCGCCCGTGCCCGCGCCAGCGCCAAAAGTGCTCTCGCCCCTCTGGCTTTCACCATGGGCGGCGCTGAGCCGGGCGCGGGTTCGGCTGGGTCAGACGGCGCCGCGGCCGACCCTGCGGCACAGCCGGAATCTCCGGCCGAGAGCCCGGCCCGCGCGTACGTCAGGCTGACCCGCACCGCACTCGAGGCACAACGGACGGCGCTGCTCGAGGAACGGGCGATCGGCCGCTATAGCTCGCACGCGCTGCGCGCGGCCGAGCTTGCGCTTGACGCACACGAGACCAGGCTCACACCGCCCGACACGCACTAGCGTTAGGCGGCGCTGACCGGGTTTTGGTGGTGACTGAACACGATGCTCGTGCGTGTGGACGACACGGCGGGGTGCGCCGAGAGGTGCTCGGTCACAAAGTCGCGCACGTGGTCTGAGTCGCGCGCCGCCAGGTGAATAATAAAGTCTTCGACGCCGCCGAGAAAGAACAGCTGCGTCACCTCGGGCAGCGCCTTGAGCTGGTCGCTCATTTCGGTGATCAGCTGGCGAGCGCCAGAGCGTACCGTCACGCTAATGAGCACCTGCAGGTCGAGACCGATCATGCGCGGATCAACCGTCGCGGTGAAACCCGTGATGACGCGCCGACTCACCAGGCTGCGCACGCGTGCAATACAGGTTGAGGCGGCCACGCCCACCCGCTCTGCGAGCTCTGCATTGGTGATTCGACCGTTCGCCTGCAGCTCGGCGAGGATCTTGCGGTCAACGTCATCTAATTCAATGTCGTGCCGCAGAATCTTCGTTACATCTGCCATGTACATCAACCTCTCCGGGTGCGAACTTCTGCCAGACAACGAATTCCGAAGAGAATTCACCATTTTGCTATCGATATCGAATATACTGCACAATAAGCTGGCTCCACTGCTACGAACGACGCTACCACGCAACGTTCGCGAAGTAGTACGAGCTGACGAGACCCAATCCAACGCTGATTCCTTTGGAGCACATCATGCGCGTCGGTATTCCTACCGAAATTAAGAACAACGAGAACCGCGTCGCCATCACGGAGGCCGGTGTATTCGAGCTGGCCCGTCGTGGCCACGAGGTGCTGGTGCAGGCTGGCGCCGGCCTCGGCTCGGCCATCACCGATGCCGAGTACATCGCCGCTGGCGCGAAGATCGTAGAGGGTGCAGACCAGATCTGGGCTGAATCCGACATGATCCTCAAGGTCAAGGAGCCCATCGCTTCTGAGTACGCGAAGATGCGCAAGGGTCAGGTGCTCTTCACCTACCTGCACCTCGCTGCAGACAAGACGCTCACCGACGCAGTGCTCGCTTCGGGCACCACCGCGATCGCATACGAGACCGTGCAGCTGCCCAGCCGCGGCCTCCCCCTCCTCGCCCCCATGTCAGAGGTCGCTGGTCGCCTCTCTGTGCAGGTTGGCGCATACTCGCTGATGAAGGCGAACGGCGGCCGTGGCGTGCTCCTCGGTGGCGTGACCGCTACCCGTCGCGGCAAGGTTGTCGTCATCGGCGGCGGCGCTGCAGGCGAGCAGGCTGCACGTATCGCGTTCGGCATGGGCGCTGAGGTCACCGTGATCGACATCGCGATCCCCCGCCTCAAGCAGCTTGAGGACGAGTTCGCAGGTCGTATCCAGACCCGCACCTCGAACGCGCACAACATCACCGAGGCTCTGAAGGAAGCTGATCTCGTGATCGGTTCGGTTCTGATCCCCGGCAAGAAGGCTCCCAAGCTCGTCACCGACGAGATGGTTGCGCAGATGAAGCCCGGCTCGGTGCTCGTCGACATCGCGATCGACCAGGGCGGCTGCTTCGAGAACTCGCGCCCCACTACGCACGATGATCCCACCTTCCAGGTGCACAACTCGATCTACTACTGCGTGGCGAACATGCCCGGTGCGGTCCCCGAGACCTCGACCGCTGCCCTCACCAACTCGACGCTCCCCTACGTGGTGGCGCTCGCAGACAAGGGCTGGGTCAAGGCACTGAACGACGACGCGTCGCTCGCCAAGGGCCTCAACGCTCACGACGGCGTGGTCACCTACAAGGGTGTCGCAGACGCGTTCGAGGGCCTGCCCTTCTCGTCTGTCGAGGACGTGCTTGCAGCTCAGGCATAATTTGCCCGAGTACGCTTAGGACCTATGGATCTTAAGTTTTCATTCGGAGGGGCGTCACCTGATCATCATGATCACGGTGACGCCCCTTCGAAGTTTTCATTCCCCCTCACCCCCGCGACCGGCGCCGCCAGCGATCTCGAGGTCGTTGTGACGCAGGCCGAAGCTGGCGTGCGCGGCGAGGTGCGCACGGGCGCAGGCGTCGTGTACACGAGCGCCGACGTTGCCTGCGCAGATGACGCGGCGCTGCCTCGCGCGGCACGCTCAGCGGCCGCACGCGCGGTGGCGGCGCTCGAGGGGCCGCTCGCTGAGCAGGTCTCGGCCGTCGTGCTCGAGCTTGGCTCGCACTCCCCCGCGGTGCTCAAGGCGCTTGGCGTCGACGCTGCCGCCCCCGCGGTCACCGACGGGCTGCGCAGTCGCATCGGTGTCGCAGCGGGTGTGCCGATCCGGATCGTGGCCTAACTCAGTAGGCCGCTTCGCGCGCGGGCTCCTCGTTTGCGAAGAGCCCGCGCCTTTTTGTGTCGGACCAGTAGTGCGACATGCGTCGTTTGCGTGGCACACTAGAGGCGTTCAGACACGAAAGGCGATCAAGCATGGATGACCGCGCAGCGCGCCCCGAAACTCCCCCACCGAACGCGGGCGGCCCAGCTGGCGCGCAGCAGGGCGCACCGGCGCCTCCTCCACACTTCGACCCGACCGCTTTCGCGCCCCCGCAGGTGCCCGCGGGTGCGCCCGCGCCCCCGACCTGTGTCGCAGGAACACCCGCAAAGCCCGGCTTCTTGGCCAGCACAGCAGGCAAAGTTGTAGCTGGGTGCGTGGCGGCGGCCCTCATCATCGGCGGCGCGGTCACATGGGTCGTGCTGGCGCAGCCGGGCAAAAACGATCGCGCCGTCGCTGACGGGCCGGGCACAAGCGACACGGGCAACGAGGCCAGCGCCGCTGACTTCGTTTTTGACCCGATCGTGGCGGCGGACGAGGGTACGACTTCGGTGCGGGTCACAGATGCGGGCGGCACAAAGATTGTGCTCACAGCGGGTGCCCCCGAAATGCTCATCACGGGAGTGCAGCCCGACATCGCAGACGCATTCGCCCGCACGGTCGCAGACGACTATGCCGCGCAGCTGCAGGCTGGTCTCGAGCGATATTCAACGGTCACGCTGATGGAGTGTGGCAATCAAATGCTCGCACCCGGTGGTGACACCTGTGAGAGCGACGCTACGTACACGCTCGAGCATGCGGGAGTGTACGAAAACTATGGCACCGTCGCCACCCGCACCAGTTACACGCTGGGCACACGAGACCGCAACTCGCTCGCGTTCTCGACCACGGTAAACCTCGAGACGGGCGAGCAGGCACAGCTCACCGATTTCATCGACGTCAAGGATGCGGGTGTGCTGCGCCGAGCCGAGACCGCCCTGCGCGGCACCGCCAACTGGGCGTCATGCAGCGATTCGGCGGCCGACTACCTATCGAACGCCCACGCGTTTAGCCCGGGCGACGAGGGGCTGCTACTGCTCTGGGAGGTCGACAGCACCAGCACGGCGGCCTGCGGCGTCGACCGCATAGTCGTGCCGTGGGAAGACGGTGCAAGCAGTGGAGTTGATGCTGATGCTGATGCCCGCTCGCAGGCAGAGCGCTCTGCCGAGCCTGTCGTCGAAGACATCAACGGCCGGTGGTGTGCGACGCCTGAGAGTAACAACAATCAAGAGTGCTACACCATTGATTTTCCGAACGTAACCTTTCCCAGCGGAAACGTCGAGCAGCTCTCAGAACGAGATACCTCAGAATCTGCCGGAGGTATCGGGCTGTTCGTACCGGGAGCACCGTTTGGCACGTACTTCCCCGCGGGGGTCCCCATCGAGATACCCGACTATTACTTGGGCGCCGATCTTCCCGATCAGGATCGAATCTGGAGCGGCCAGGCCGGAAGGATGCTGCTGCGGGAGTAGCCTCTCGGTTAGTTGGTGCCGACCGCTTTCGGCCGGCACCAACCATTTGATTACCTTGACCTCGAACCGACTATGCCTGGAAGCGCAGGATTCGTTCGAGCGCCTCGGCCACCGCTTTCTCGCCCGCCGCGTACGAGAGCCGCACCGCCTTGTGCCCCTCGGCCGGATCGAAATCAACGCCGGGCACAACTGCCACGTCAGCGCCCTCGAGCAGCGCCCGCGCATACCCGACCGAATCGCCGTAGCGTTCGAGCTGTGACTTGCCGAGCTCGGAGTAGAAGTAGAACGCCCCGTCTGAGGGTGCTGCCTTGCCCCAGTTGAGGCTCGGTGCGGCGTCAAGGATCAGGGCGCGAGCGCGCGCGAAGTCTTCGACGACCGCGTCACGTTTCGCGTACGTCTCTGGTGTGAACGCGGTGAGCGCGAGCTCCTGCGCGGGCGCCGGCGGCGACAGCGCAAAGTTCGATGCGAGCGCTTCGAACGCCGCCACAAGCGATGCGGGCAACAGCGCCCACCCCAGTCGCCAGCCGGTCATACCCCAGTACTTCGAGAACGAGTTGATCACGATCGCCTCGCTCGAGAGCTCCCGTGCGCTCACACCGCGGGCGTCAGGGGCGCCAGCTTCGGGGAAGGTGATGCCGTGGTAGATCTCGTCGCTGATGAGCCGTGTACCGTGGGCATCGCACCAGTCGACGAGAGCCTGCAGCTCAACACGCGAAAGCATGGTGCCCGTGGGGTTAGCGGGCGACGCGACGATGAGGCCTGCGAGGGGGCCGCCGCTCGCGACGGCCGCGTCGAGCAGTTCTGGTGTGGGCTGGTAACGCGTTTCGGGGCCCGTCGCAATCTCGACGACCTCGACCCCGAGCGCTGCGAGAATGTTGCGGTAGGCGGGGTAGCCGGGGCTCGCGAGCGCCACCCGGTCGCCCGGATCGAACACCGTAAGAAACACGAGCTGAAACGCGCCCGATGATCCGGTGGTCACTGCGACCGTGCCGGGGTCGACGTCGATGCCGTGCCAGTGACGATAGTGCCCCGCGATCGCCTCGCGCAACGGGCTCGTGCCGAGTGGCCCGGTGTACCCCGCGGGCCTCAGCGTACCGGGCGCGGGCATCGCATCGGGCTCACCCGCGCACAGTGAAACCACGTTGTGACCGGCGGCGCGGCGACGCGCGATCTCGTCGGTGATGCGCATCACCTCGAACGCGGGAATTTGCGAGCGCCGCGACGGCGGCGTAGGTGCAGGAACGGGTGCGGTGCCTCCGAAATTCGTCATGGTGTAACCGTAGCGCGGTGCCGCTGCCGTCACGTGTGCCTTGCCACATCCCACTGTGTGGCATATTGCATGTTGTCGTGTGGTGCGTGTTGACCCACTCATTACGCCCAATATGATTCCGTTATGAGTAAATTATTTACCAAGTCAGCAGCGATTGCCGTTAGCTGTGGAATCGCTTTATCGGCGCTCGTTCCAAGTGCCGCTTCGTTCGCTTATGACGAGCAGCCCGACGAAACGAGGACGAGCGATACACAGGATCTTTCGGCACCAGATGAGAGCTCAAGGCAAGCCCCTGACGAAGGAGAAGGCAATCTCGGGTCTGAAAACGCGCAGGAGCAAGTAGCTCCGCTCGTTGAAGACGCTTCGGCCGAGGGCACTGGTGCAGAGCCCCAAGAAAACATCGCCCGAGAGTCCACCAAGTCAACCGACAGCGGTCAGGCGAGCCACCTGCAAGAATCGCTCGTGGCGCGCCTCCCCCTACTAGATGTAGCCTCCGCTGACACCAGCAGCCTCGGCACTCGAGGCCCCATTGGGGGC
This sequence comes from Leucobacter faecis, assembly GCF_054456695.2. NCBI lineage: Bacteria > Bacillati > Actinomycetota > Actinomycetes > Micrococcales > Microbacteriaceae > Leucobacter > Leucobacter faecis. The sequence goes on along the minus strand of NZ_JBTJER020000003.1, from coordinate 205,805 downwards.
TCACTTTCTTCAGACAATGAGGCTGAGTTTCGGGATCTATTCAACGCTGTTCGAGTCGATCTCTGCCTACCAATCGTCAATTACGACACTGCGCTCAGCACCAAAGCCCGTAGCTGGGGCACCACCGTGATGAACCGAGGTTGGGTCAGTACACAAAGTAACCTGCTGAGCCTCTCGCCCAACGCTGACTGGGTCGGTCAATCAGTCATCGGTAGCTACGACTGGCTCACTGGATATGATTTCCTGCTTGAATCCGCATACGACTATGAGGTGGCCGCGATGATGGTCGACCCCGAGGTTACCGACGTAGGGGTGGGAATTGTCTACAACGGAGCTGGCTTCAACTCGACGAATGTGACGAATTTCGCAGCAATCACGAAGAACCAAAAGGGGCACTTTCTCGACGTACGCCCCTGGTCCAAGTTCTATCGCGAGATCAACTGGATGGGCACGGCGGGGCTGAGTTCTGGCAATAAGATCGAGGGATGCACAGGCGAAACAACTTACAACCCTAAGGACCGGGTGTCTCGCGAAGCCATGGCCGCATTCTTGTACCGTCTCTCTGGCGAGAATTACACGGCCCCTCGGGTGTCACCATTCGCTGATGTGAAGCCAACTGACAAGTTCTACCGAGAGATCGCCTGGATGCACAAGCGCAATATCTCTACCGGCACTGCGCGACCCGGACAGAAGCCGGTGTTTGCCCCCAAGGACCAAATTTCCCGTGAGGCCATGGCTGCTTTCCTGTATCGATTCAGCAATTCGAAGTATCGGGGCCCCAGCTCGTCACCCTTTTCTGACATGACCCCCAAGAGCAAGTTCTACAACGAGATTAGCTGGATGCACAGCAGTGGCCTCTCCACAGGCAACCAGGTCCCCGGTTCGAAGCCGGCTTACGCACCCAAGGAAAAAGTCACTCGAGAGGCGATGGCTGCCTTCATTTACCGGATGGACCACTAGGTCTCAGACCGTTCATACTCCGAGCAAAGCGACTTGAGTCGCTTGTTCTAGGCGGGGGCCGTATTTGGCCCCCGCCTTAAATCCTCACCGAGAGCCGTCGGGGCTGCAACCTGAGCCTTCGCAGGGACCTATCTGAGATCTTGTGAGTAATGTTGCGCGTGCAGCGCGCGCACCTGCTGGCTAAGTTCATCGTCGGGTCCGGCCACGGGAGTGAGCGGCGCCACAGCGTGAATGGGCAGCGGGAGCACTGGTGCGGGAGCGACGCCCCATTCTGCGAGCCACGTCGTGAGCTGCGCGCTGCTGCTCGCATACACGATGCGCCCGAGGCCGACCCAGGCGTGCGCTGCGGCGCACATGGGGCAGTGTTCACCCGAGGTGTAGACGGTCGCGGCGTGCCGCACCTCCACAGTGAGATGAGCGGCTGCCCACCTGGCGATCTCAAACTCGGGGTGGCGCGTGTGGTCGCCGCCTGCCACGCGGTTGCGGTCGGCAAACAGCTCTTGACCCTGCGCGTTCACCAGCACCGACCCGAACGGCTCGTCGCCGCTGTCGAGTGCTTCTTGTGCCAGGTCGATGCAGCGCTGCAGAAACCTACGGTCGTGTTTCGTGATCTCCGATGATGCAGTCATGCGCCCACTCAACCACGTTTGCCCGGCGCATGCCCAGCATTAGGCGCTTGGGCTGCCCGCCGCCCGGCGAATGCAGTCAGCAATGGTGCGCTTCGACTCTGGTGTGAGCGAAACGAGCGCAAACGAGGTGGGCCACAGCTCACCGTCGTCAAGTTGCGCAGCTTCCTCGAATCCGAGAGTCGCATACCGCGTCGTGAACTTGGAAGCCGCCTTAAAGAACACCACGATCTTGCCGTTCGCGTCGGCATACGCCGGAAACCCGTACCAGGTTTTCGGCATGAGGTGCGGAGCGACCTCAGACACAATGCTGTCGATTCCTTCGGCGAGCTCGCGATCCTGATCCGGCATCTCAGCGATCGCTTCACGCACCGCTTGCTCACCCGCGGCGCGGTTCTTGCCCGCACGTTCTTGCGCGCGCAGCTCAGCCGCACGCTGCTTCACGGCAGCCCTTTCTTCTTTCGACAGCGTGCCGGGATTCTCAGCCATGTTGACCTCCATGTCAGTGCGAACCGAGTCAGTGCGAGGGAGCCATTCGCGACTCCCTCGTTCACACTACGCTTCTGTGCCCGAAAACAAGGTCTCAATTTTGAATCAATCCCCCCGAAACGCTATCGAACTGCAAAGTTCGCCTAACCGAACTTATTTGTTACAGTGGTCGGAATGAAGATTTGGAGGATATTGTCAATTGGAATTTTTTGAATCCGTTTTTGTGTATGCATACTTGCAAAGGGCGCTCACCACCTCACTTGTCGTGGGCGTGGTCTGCGGCATTGTGGGAACTCTGACACTGTTGCGTGGCGCGTCCCTCATCGGAGATGCGATCTCTCACGCGGTGCTCCCCGGCATTGCGGCGTCGGCAGCGCTCGGTTTCGGGTTCTTCCCCGGTGCTCTGATTGCCGGCCTTCTCACCGCGACGGGGATCAGCTACTTCAGCAGCCAGACAAGGATCCGAAATGACGCGGTCATCGGGATCGTGTTCACCGCCATGTTCTCGCTAGGAATCGTACTAATATCACTGAAACCCTCGTCGACAGACCTCACGAAGATTCTGTTTGGCAATGTCCTCGCCATCGGTCGAAGCGACATGCTCGTGACGATTTCGGTAGCAGTACTGGTTCTGTTGGCCGTCGCTTTGCTGTACCAAGAGCTACTGATCACCACCTTCGACCCGGTGATCGCCGCCACTTATGGAATATCACCCGTCGTTATGCATTACACGCTTATGGCGCTGCTCACCCTTGTGACGGTTGCTTCCTTGCAAGCGGTGGGCGTGATCCTTGTTGTCGCACTATTAATCACGCCTGCAGCCACCGCCTTTCTCATCGCGCGCTCCGTCAGCCGAATGATGATCATTGCCGCGGGCTTTGGCGCATTCGCGAGCTTGACCGGGTTGATTGCGAGCTTCTACCTCAATGTCCCCTCCGGCCCTGCAATTGTTCTCGCATCTGCGACCATCTTTGTCGTGGTTTTCGCGGTTCAGAAGTGTTCCCAGCGAAGGACAAAAGCATCTGCAGCGCCCCTCCGCACCTCTCCCGATCATTCCCTACCCGAAAGAGAAACTGTATGAAGAAAAATACCCGCTCGGTACTGTCCGTTGCGGCGGCGGCCGCTCTCTTCCTTGGAGGATGTGCAATCGTCGATGCATCGGGCCCGGGCCAAGCCAAACAGCAGCTCAGTGTAGTGACAACATTCTCGATCCTTGAGGACATCGTGAAAGAGGTGGGGGGTGACGACGTCAGCGTGCACAGCATTGTCCCACTCGGAACAGACCCACACGAGTATCAGCCGCTTCCCGACGATGTATCGCACACAGCCGAGGCAGACGTAATCATTTGGAACGGTCTGAATATGGAGCTCGGAGACGGTTGGCTGGAGAGTTTGTTGGACACGACAGGCAGCGGGTTGGACGATGAACATGTCGTTGAGGCGAGTGTGGGGGTGGAGCCGATGTACCTTTCCGACGGGCCTGGAAGCGAGCACGAAGTTAATCCACACGCATTTCTTGATCCCAATGTGGGAATGATCTATACGAAGAATATCCGCGACGGGCTCATCTCGGCCGACCCCGATCACGCAGAAAACTACGCCGCTCGTGCAGAGAGTTACCTTGAGAAGCTTGCTGTGATCGACCGCGAATACACCGATACCGTAGCAACGATCCCACCAGCGCATCGAACATTCGTCACAAGTGAGAACGCATTCCAGTACATGAACGACCGATATGGCCTACAGGGCCTATATATTTGGGCAATCGACACGGGCGACCTCGGTTCACCCGCGCAGGTGTCAACGCTCATTGAGGAGCTGAAGAACAACCCTGTCCCCGCACTGTTCGTCGAGTCAAACGTTGACACGCGCCCGATGGAGACCGTCGCAAGCGAAACGACGACCCCCATATTCGGCGAAGTCTTCTCTGACGAGCTTGGGGGTTCAAACACGAACGGCGCGACCTACCTTGAGATGCTTCGTTTCAACATCAAGCAGATTGGTGCAGGGTTGGGTGCGGCGGTAGATGCCGTTGAGTAGCACCGCCCTTGAATCTGTAGACCTCACCATTGGGTACCCCGGCACCGTAATAGCGAGCAGCGTGTCGTTTGCTCTCCCTTCAGGTTCGCTCTCTGCACTCATGGGGCCGAACGGAGCCGGGAAGTCGACGCTGGTACAGAGCCTGCTCGGTTTGACCGCTTCGATACACGGAAGTGTCACATTTTTCGGTCAGCCGTTACGCAAAGTGAGACCCAGGGTGGCCTATGTACCCCAACGAAGTAATATTGATCTCACGTTCCCCATCACAGCCTTTGACACGGTCCTTCTCGGCACCTATCCGAGACGAAAATTTGGACAGCGAGTGCGTGCGGTCGATCGAAAAGTTGCCGCGGAGTCACTGTCTCAGCTGGGAATGGGCGACTATTCTGGTAGCCGCATCGGCGATCTCTCAGGGGGTCAACTGCAGCGTGTATTTCTTGCACGAGCGCTCGCGCAGCGGGCCGAGCTGTTTATTCTTGATGAACCTCTCACTGGCGTAGACCATGCCAGCGAGCTCATCATCACGCAACAGTTGCGCGAGCTCTCCGCCTCTGGAAGAACGATCCTTGCAGTGCACCATAACCCTGCCACCGTGCAGAGTTACTTCGACAATATTTTATTGTTTAACCGGACTTTGGCAGCCCACGGCCCCGCCCGCCAAGTGATCCAGTCACAGCAGTGGCGCGAACTGTACGCTACCGTGCGCTGAAGAACCGTTGGTGAACTGAAAGTCAGGGCCGGGCACGCAGATGCCGCAGCACCGAACAGGGCTGCGGCATCAGTGCGCCCGTTCAAGCAGCCGCAGATAGCCCGAGAGCGCAGCGAGCCCCTCGACGTTACCCGGTAAGCCAGCGCCGAGGCGCGACGACGAGACGAGGTGCGCCGACCACTGGGCGCGACTAATCGCCACGTTAAGCCGGTTACGCATGAGCAAGAAGTCGAGCCCGCGCGGCACGTCTTCAGCACTCGATGCGGCGAGCGTCACGATCGCAATTACGGCCTCTTGGCCCTGAAACTTGTCGACCGTGCCAACCCGCACCCCACCGAGCCCCGCGGCGGCGAGCGCTTCGCTTACGCACTCAACCTGAGCGTTGTAGGCGGCAACGACGATCACGTCGTCTGGGGTGAGTGGGCGCGGGCTCCCGCCTGACTCGCGCAGGGAACCGGCAAGCGCTAGGCGGGCAATCTGTACGACCTCGGCCGCTTCTTCTGGCGCATAGGTCGCATTGCCCGCGTGCTCGACGGGATGCCAGGTGAGCCCCGCAGGCCCGGCACCGGTCACCTCGCGGCTGCCGGCACTCTCGTGGGCGCGCAGCTTGCCCTCGTACGACAGTTCAGAGACGACGTCTGCGAGCTCGGCGCGCATGCGACGGGTATCGGCAAGAAAGTAGCCGCGGCTGGCGGGCAGTGTGTCGTGGTGGGCGATGAGCCAGCCGAGCGCCGACTCGTCGATGGGCTCGGGGTGTGAGCCCTGTGAGACCTGCGGCAGCTGCTGCGGGTCGCCCAGCAGCAGCAGACGTTCGGCCGCCACCGATGCCGCGATCGTGGGGGCGAGTGAGAACTGGCCCGCCTCATCAACGACGAGCAAGTCGAGGCTGCCGCGTGCGAACCGTTTTTCGTTGCTAAAGTCCCAGGCGGTGCCGCCGATGACGCAGCCGGTGCCCTGCGCTTCGTGGGTGCGCAAGAACTCGGCGTGCCCGTTGCCGGGCAGCACAGCAAACTCGGGTTGAGGCGCGTCGTCTGCGAGCTTGCCGCCCTGCGGTACCTTCGCGACTTGGCCCATAGGGAGCCCTGCGAGCACGGTCGCGTTGAGCACGTTCTCGACGACCTTGTGCGACTGGCCCACCACCCCGATGCGCCACCCCCGCTCTTCCACGAGCCGCTTGATCACGCGCGACGCGAGGTACGTTTTACCGGTACCGGGCGGACCCTGCACGGCAAGCGCCGCGTGCTCTGAGCGGGTAAGACTCGACGTCAGCGCCCGGATCGCACCGTCTGGTGCGGCGTCGATGGGAGCGAACCCGCCTGCGATCGTAGGCTCGTCACGGCGCAACAGCTCGTAGACCGCGTTCGGAAAGGCGGTGCCTGCGCGGCGGGCGGCGGCGAGCGCCTGCCCCCACTCTTCAATCGCGCCCTTCTGTGCGCCCGCAGGGGGTGGCGGACCCGGGGTGAGCGCGACCGGCAACTCAAAGTATGGCTCGCTGCCCGCCGCGAGCGTTTCGTCGACGACGATCACGTCGCCGTCGCGTTCGACGATGCGGGCACGCCTGGCCCCTCGCGCCCCAGGGGCGGCGCCAATCTGAGGAAACGGCGTGGGAGTGTCATACACGAGGTAGACGTCGCCGCTTTTGAGTGAGCTGCCGGGTGCGATGCTCCCGGCGAGGCGCAACCTGCGCCGCTCGGTGCGGGCGCGGGGTGGCTTGTGCCATTCGTCTTCGATGCGGGTGAGGGCGGGTTCGACGACGAGCACATCTTTCGTGTCGGCCCACTCTTCGACGGGGTCGACGAGCCTCGCAAAGTGCGCCCACCAGAACGACTTTTGTTCGCGCTGGTGGTAATCGATGGCGCTCGCGGCGAGCCTGAGCGCCTGCGCTTCCTCGGGCTCATCACGGTCGGCGGCGACGGCGGCGAGCTCGAGCAGTTCTTCTCCGATCGCGCTCGCCGAGAGGTCGGGGCCCGTATCGTCACCTCGGTCGTTGTCGCTCGGCTGATACGGAGAAACGCCAGCAGCCGCCGCGAGCGAGAGCAGCCAATCGCGCAGCCGCAGCGTCGAGACGCAGTCGTAACGGTTATAGTCGCCGATCGCCTCGAGCCGTCGCTCACCCTCAGCGCGCTCGGCAGCGCGGGAAGACGCCAGCGCCGCCATCGCATCGGCGTACTCGGTCACCGACTGGGCCGCGTTCGTCACCCCCGCTTCGTCGCGCAGCTCGTCACCCATATACAGCGGTTCGAGCTTCTTGATGGAGTAGGAGCGGGAGCCTACAACCAGCGCCTGCCGCACGATCGGGTACAGGTCCACGAGCACGTGCTCGCGCAGCAGCTGGTCGACCTCTGCTTCGCCAACACTGTGACGGGCGGCGATGCTCAACAGGTGGGTGCGCTCGTACGCGGCATAGTGGTAAATGCGCATGCCCGGGTATGCGGCCCGGCGCTCACGCACGAGCGCAAGAAAATCGATGAGCGCCTGCTTCTCGGCAGCGAGGTCGTGCGCCCACAATGCAGTAAACGACTCGTTCGCATCGACCATGCCAAACAGGTAGTCGAGCCCCCACCTGGCGCCCTCACCACCCGGCTCCCGATACATCGGGTCGCCCTCAAAATCAAAAAACAGGTCGCCCGGGTTGGGGGCTGGAATCGCGCCCAACGCCTCGGGCACCGCCACCTCCACCGGCGGCAGTGTGCCGCTTTCGGCCCGCAACTGCAGCGCAGCCTGGCGGGCGATGCGCTCGAGTACCCGCTGCGAGATACCCGGCACTTCGAACTCTAAAATGAGGCAGCTGTGTGGTTCGAACTCACCCCCTGCGTTCGGCGCCTGCAGCCCACGCGGCTCCACCCACCCCGCTGAGACGCCCGCCGCGGCGACATCTTCAATGTTGGTGTAGCCCGCCGCGATGAGCCTGTCACGCTGCGTGCGCCTAATGCCCGCGATCAACAACGAGTCACGATGCCGCGTGATCTCGGGCTCACACACCTCGCACCGACCGCACGCCCAAACGCCCGCGTCGCCCCAGGCGACAGGCGCCGCCGACGAGGTGAGCCCATCGGGCCCCGCCCGCAGCGCGCTCGCGATCAAGATCTCGTGCAAGCGCTGCCTGCGCGACCGAAACACCGGCGCTACGTCTGCCACGCGGTGCACCGAGCGCGCCCCGTCGCCCAAGATCAACACCGCTTCTTGGGCAGGCTCGATGCCCACACGCTCCAGCTGCTCAGCGTAGGCGGCGAGCTGCATGAGCGCGGTCACGCGCGCCCGGCGCGCCAGCTTCGTGTCTTGCACCTCGTATGCGCCCGACGGGGTAAGCCGCAAAAAGTCGGCGAACCCGACAAACCCGATCTCGGGCGCCCCTGCGCCGTCAGCGGCGCGCTGCACCCCATCGAAAAAGGTGGCCTGAAACACCACCTCGGCGCGGCCGGTAAGCGCCCGCACCGTCTCCTCTTGCCGCGCGAGCAGATCAGCCTCGCTCATCGATGCGGGCCACTCAATCTGAGCGACGCCGCCGGGCTCCCCCGGCGCGCCCTCGCCCCACTGCCGCACGTACGCCGCGAGCGTGCGCTCCTCGTGCGCGTCACCCAGCCTGGCCGCGCGCGCCAACATCGCATCATCGTCAAGCGGCACGACAACGTCGCGCCCAAACTTCGCGTCGACGCGCCGCAAAAACGCGAACTCGCACGCGCTCGCCGCCGAAAGGTCGCTCGCGCTCGTGACGAGGCGGGTGCCCCCGTCTGCCCGCTGCTGAATGAACACGCGGTGTTCCTTCCTCTGTTGCTCGCTCCGGATCCCCGGCAGCCGTCTCCCTCGACCCTATGCGCTGCCACCGACATCGCGGCCCGGCTACAGCCGGGCGAGCGTGTCGATGTCTTCGAGAAACGAAGACTGCTGTTCAGCAGAAACGGTGGCACGGGTGTGGCTGAGCGCCTCAAGGTAGTCAGCGGTCGACAGGTCGGTCGGCTGCTGCACAGCGCGGGGGGCTGCGCCCAGCCCGTCCTGTGCACGCAACGCGCGCGCAAGCGCGTCTTGCGAAGCGCGCCGCGCTGCATACTCGATGTCGGCCGGGGTGAGCCCGCTGCTGCGCTCCACCAGTTCAGCGAAATCGACGGTCTGGGCGATCTCGTCGGGCACGTAACGGCGCCAAATCGCCTCGCGCGCCTCCGCGTCGGGCAGCCCAATTGGCAGCACGTAGTCGAACCGTCCATGTCGCATAAACGCGGCATCGAGTCCGCGCACAAAGTTCGTCGCACACACGAGCAACAGCCCTTCACGGTCACGAAAGTCGGCGACGATCTTGAGCAGCTCGTTCGTAACCCCCTGCGTCGGGTTCGGCGGATCGCTGCGCTGCGACGCAATCTCTTCGACTTCATCGATGAACACGACCCCGTGCTCGAGTTCAGCAATACGCTCGAACACGCTGCGCAGCGACGCCGCCATCGAGCTCTTGCCGTCGCCCAGTCGAGAGGGAAACACCTCCACGAACGGCCAGTCAAGCCGCGACGCCACAGCCTTCGCAAACGTTGTCTTGCCCGTACCGGGCGGCCCGAACAGCATCACCGCCCGCGGCGGCACCACCCCGTAACGATCGGCGAGATCCGGCTGGGCCAGCGGAGCCACGAGACGCTCCTCGAGCAGTTGCTTCTCGCGCCGCATCCCAGCCACGTTCTCCCACAGGTGCCTGGGCAGCACGCGGCCGCCGACGTCCTTGAGCAGGTCGAGCTCGCGTCGCTGAACGGGCATCTGCCGTTCGAGGTAGCGTAGGCTGTGCCTGGTCTGAAACCCGTTCGAGGTGAGCAGGTCGAGCCTGCCACCCTCGGGAATCAGCACGCTCAAGACGCTCAGTCCGAGCGGGGCCATCTTGCGTTCGAGCGCGTCGAGCAGCTGCCCCGACACGTTCTCGGTGCGAGAGTGCTCACTGATCCCAAAGAAGACAATCCAACCCTGCGCGTGGGCAGCGCGCCCCACAGCGGCCGCGATTACTTCGCCGTCGTGCACCGCCACGACCGCGTGGTCCTCCCGGCATGAGGCCGTCACTTCTGCGAGCGAGTACACGGGCGGCTCGGTGGAGGCGTGCGCCTCCCACCACAACCGCACTACCGCGTCGAGGTCGTCGTCGTAGTACTCCCTAATCGAGATGCGTCCCATACACAGATCATGCCACGCCCCGCGGGCCCAGATCACGACATTCTGCGCACAAGCACGCCTCAAAAAATAGCACTCGTGATTCGGCCGCTTGTCGGGTAAGCTCAACAGGTTGGCGTTTATGCGCCACGCGTCGCAATCACCGCACCGCCCGCTCACACGCTTCAACACACGTGCAAGCCTGGGCGCCGTTCGGCCCGACCCGCGGCGAACGGATGCGCGATCCCGCGCACTCGACACTTTGCAGCGACGCGTGTATCAGCGACTTTCGTGCGCCCACAGGGGTGCGAAGCCGCCCCGCAGCGCTGCCCCCAGCATGAAAGGTCACCAGTGACCGAATCACCCACACCCTCATTCGTTGAGCTCGGCGTACCCGAGGCGATCGCCGACGCGCTCGCCAAGAACGGCAAGACCGCGCCCTTCCCCATTCAGCGCGACACACTCGTCGACACCCTCGCGGGCCGCGACGTGCTCGGCCGCGGCCGCACCGGCTCGGGCAAGTCGATCGCGTTTGGTATTCCGCTCGTCGCAAACCTCATGGAGGATGCCGCAAAGAAGCGCCGCCCGAGCCGCCCCCGCGGCATTGTGCTCGCGCCCACCCGCGAGCTCGTCACGCAGCTCGCCGAGACGATCAAGATGATCGCTGACCCCGTTGGCGTCAAGGTCACCACCATCTTCGGTGGCGTGCCGCAGCGCCGCCAGGAGGCCGCGCTCGAGGCCGGCGTCGATATTGTGGTCGCTGCCCCAGGCCGCCTCGACGACCTCATGAAGCAGGGCGTCGTGAGCCTCGACGGTGTCGAGATCACGGTGCTCGACGAGGCCGATCACATGGCCGATATGGGCTTTCTGCCCGTCGTCACGCGCATCATGAACAAGACCCCTAAGCAGGGCCAGCGTCTGCTCTTCAGTGCGACCCTTGATAACGGGGTCGACAACCTCGTCAAGAAGTACCTGCACTCACCCATCATGCACTCGGTCGACTCGGCCGAGTCCGTTGTACCGCAGCTCACACACCACGTATTCGAGGTAGCTGGCAAGGGCCAGAAGGACGCACTCATCGAGGCGCTCGCCTCGGGCACCGCGCGCCGCATCTTCTTCACGCGCATGAAGCACCAGGCGAAGAAGCTCGCGAAGCAGCTCACCGCGGCCGGCATTCCGGCTGTTGAGCTGCAGGGTAACCTGTCGCAGAACGCTCGTGACCGCAACCTCGCAGAGTTCAAGTCGGGCGAGGCCAAGGTTCTCGTCGCCACCGACGTCGCCGCCCGCGGCGTGCACGTCGACGGCGTCGACCTCGTCGTGCACATCGACCCGCCCGTCGAGCACAAGGCGTACCTGCACCGCTCGGGCCGCACCGCTCGTGCCGGCAACGAGGGCGACGTTGTCACCATCGTGCTGCCCGAACAGCGCGGTGAGATGCGACAGATCATGCGCGCGGCCAAGATCCGGGTCACGCCCCAGCAGCTTGATGCTCGCGTCGCCGAAGCTGCCGCGGTACTGCCGCTCATTGGCGAGGTCGCTCCCCGCGTCGACCCCAAGGAGACCGAGCGCAAGCGCGCCGAGGCGCAGGCTGCGCAGCAGCGCGCCGCGGGTCACGCCCCCGCAGGCCAGGGCAACTCGCAGGGCGCCAACGCGAAACGCAAGCGTTCGCGTGGCGGCCGGGGTCGTGCAGCAGGCCAGGGCGGTCAGGGCGGTCAGGGCGGTCAGGGCGCAGCTCCGGATCGTGGCCAGGGTGGCCAGGGTGCGGGCCGCGGCCAGGGCCAGCGGGGCCAGGAACACGGCCAGCGTAGCCAGGGCGGCAGCGCCCAGGGTCGCGGTCAGGGATCCGGGCGCAGCCAGGGCCACAGCGGCGAGGGCCGCGGCCACGGCGGAGCAGCCCAGGGTCAGCGCCGACAGGGCCGTCGCGCCCAGGGCGGCGGCACGAGCTATTCGACGAGCTCGTCAAGCTACTAGGTCGTAGGTGTGCGGGCCGTTCGCAAGCTCACCCGCAAGACACATGGGGCGCCGGATCAGTGATCCGGCGCCCCAAGCGCATTCGCGGCCAGCGCCGCCAGAAGTGCGCTACCGCGCGAGCACCAGCTTGGGCGAGAGAGCCCGCGAGACGCAGATCATCATGACGTCACCCGCATCACGTTCGTCGTCGGTGAGGAGCGAGTCTTGGTGATCGACGTCACCCGAGACGACGCGGGTCTCGCAGGTGCCGCAGATGCCCATCTCGCACGATGAGGGCGCGTCGATACCGGCGGCGCGAATCGCGTCAAGGATCGACTCGTCAGGCGCCACGGTGACGCTCACACCGCTGTCAGCGAGTTCGACTTCGAAGCCCTCGGCTCCCTCAGCCGCGATGGGGGCTACCGGTGCAAAGCGTTCAATAACGAGGTCGCTACCGCGACCCTGCGCCGTCATTTCGGCGCCGAGCGCATCCATCAGCGGGCCGGGCCCGCAGCAGTACACCCCGTGACCGACCGAGTCGCGTACCAGCTGCGCAAGCGGTGCGTGCCCCACCTCGTCTTGAGCGAAATAGTCGACCCTGCCCCATGTGGTGCGGGCGAGCTCGTCGATCTCGGCGGTAAACGCGAAGTGCTGCGCGGTGCGAGCCCCGTAGACAAGCCGCCACGGCTTGCCTCGCCTCGCAACGTCGCGAATCATCGACAGGATGGGCGTAATGCCGATACCGCCCGCTACGAACAGGTAGGCGGGGGCATCGCTCAAGCGAAAATCGTTGCGTGGCACCCCAATATCGAGAGTGGCTCCCTCGCGCAGTTCGCGGTGTACTTCAACTGATCCACCGCGACCGTCGGGTATTTCGAGCACCGCGATGCGGTACCCCGCCCGGTCTTCGTGGTCACCGCACAGCGAATACTGCCGAATGGTGCCCGAGGGCAGGTGCAAGTCGATGTGGGCGCCCGGCTTCCACCCCGACAGTGGCACCCCGTCGATGGGTTCGAAGGCGAACGAGCGAATGCCCGTCGCCTCCTCCCCCACCGTTCGCACCGTGACGCGGTGCGTCGGGGCGACGTGGGTGCTACTGAGCAGCGTCGCGGCCATAGAACTTCTCCTCCGTGCGGCGTGCGCGATCGAGGAACGCGCGGCGGTAGTTGAGCGTGAAGATATCGGCGGGGGCAGAGAACTCTTCGATCTCTGCGTCCCACGGCACCTCTCGCGGCTGCAGGTTCTCGACGATCGGAATGTCTTCGAGGTACACCATCTCTTCGAGGCGCAGGTTCTCTTCGAGGTCTGCGCCCGTGTAGTCGAGCGCGTTTGCCACACCCCAGAAGATCTTCACGTGCTCAAACGAGATGGGGCTCGGGAAACCCGCCACTACGCGGCGTCCAAACTTCTCGTAGTCGTAGGTGATCGACGACAAGCCAGGGGCAACACAGTGATACTGCATAGTGCAGTCGCCATCACCGGCCCATTCACCCGTGCCCGCGTTCAGCGGGCGGCTCATCCACACGTGGCTGCCATCACGGGTGACCTTGAGCGGCTCGACCACTTCGGGGGTGGGGCCCATCGACACCTTGTGCACGAACGGGAAGTGGGCGACATCGCGAAAGTTCTCGACCGTCACCGCGACACCCACGGGCGAATCGAGCGGGTTCGCCTGCAGCCACTCAAACGGCTCTGCCTCCCACTCGGGCAGCTCGTAGACCGGCTCGAGCGGCTCTTCAAGCGCGGTCCACACGAGGCCGTAGCGCTCGGTCACGGGAAACGTCTTGAGCCGCGCCTTCGCCGGAATTTTGCTCTGATCCTCGATCGACGGGACGCGCACGCACAGGCCGTCGCCGCTCGCAAACTGCCAGCCGTGGTAGGGGCACCCGATCGATGCGTCGTGCACCTGGCCGAGAGACAGGTCGGCGCCGCGGTGCGGGCAGCGGCGCGAGGCGACAGCGGCTTCGCCGTTGCCATTACGGTAGACGACGAGCTGCACGCCCAAAAGCACGGCCGACTCGGGCTTGCCGCCCGCGACGAGGTCTACCGAGCGTGCGACAGGAAACCAGCTGTGGCGCATCGCCTGTTCGACGAGCTCGCGGTTGCTCTTCTTTTCGAGCGTTGCGGTATCAGACATGAGTCTTCTCCTTTAGTGTTGGTGAACTGTGAAAATAGGAAGCTAGGGGTGGTAGCCAAGCGTGCGCTGCACTACACGCCCACGCGCAGCGCGCCACCGTTGACCGATAGCGTCTGACCGGTGAGAAACCCGGCCCCGTCTGAAGCGAGAAAGGCGACCGTCTCTGCTATTTCTTCGGGCTTGCCGAGGCGCCCGAGCGGCACCGAGGCGACCTCGACGTCGTAGTACTCGTCGGGAATCATGCGGGTGTGAATCGAACCGGGTGCCACCGCATTGACGAGCACACCGTCGGGCAGAAGCGCTGCGGCGAGCGCTTTCATGAGCCCCAACTGCGCGGCCTTCGAGATCATGTAGCCGAACGAGTGCCCGTCGGGCACCTGCCCCCACGTCGACGAGATGATGATGACGCGACCGTGGTCGCTCGCGCGCAACAGATCTGCAAGCGCGCGGGTGATCGCGTAGGGGGCCTTCACGTTGACGCGGTAGTACCGGTCGAGCTCGTCGGCCTCGGTCTCGTCAAGGGTGCGCCAGTCGTGCATGATGCCAGCGTTGTGCACAAGAATATCGAGTCGTGGCTCGTCGCCTTCGCTCGCGGCGGCGAGGGCGGCCCGCAGCTCGGCGGCCGCATCTGGGCTTGTGATGTCGATCCGGATCGCGCTTGCCTTGGGTCCCAGGGCGCTGAGGGCGCGTGCGGTCTCGAACACGTCCTCATCGAGATCGGCGAGCAGCACCCGGGCGCCGCGTGCGGCGAGCGAGCGTGCGTGGGCCGCCCCCATGCCGCGAGCCGCGCCGGTAACGACCGCTACCCGGCCTGTGAGGTCGGTGAGGTCGGTGAGTGGCTGGGTGTTCATGCGTTCTCCTTCGTGAGCGAGTGTGCCGAGTCGGTGGGGTCGTTGCCCGCGAGTTCACCGCGGGTGACGAGGGCGAGGGCCGGTGCTTCGACCTCGGCGAGCGAGGCCGCGCTGCGCGGGTTACGCCAGACCCAGGGTTGCTTGTCTTGGCCGACGCGCCTGATCGCGTAGAGCACGATCGAGGTGGCGAGCACGAACACTGCGATGAGGATTTCGCGCGGGCCGCCATAGCCGGTGATCTCGGCGTTCGCGGTGCCAATCGCCCACACCGAGAGGTCGACAATCGCGAGCAGCGCCGCCACGTAGACCCACGCTTTGCCGAGCCTGATGGGCCGCGGGGCGTGAGGTCTGTCGATGCGCAGCAGCACGAAGCCCGAGAGCGCGAGCACGTGGCACAGAATGTAGCCCATGATGCCCGCTGTGATGACCGCGAGGGCTTCGCCCACGAACACGATGAGAATCACGTTGAGTATGAGGTCGAAGGTCATCGCCCGTGCGGGCATGCCGAAGCGGTTGAGTTCGCCGAGCTGCTTAATGGTGAGCCCTTGCTCAGCGCTGCCCTGCAGTACGCGCCCGCCATCGGCGGTGGTCATCATCATGAGTAGCATGAGCCCCGCGATGAGACAGATGGTCACGACGGGACCGCTGCCCGGAAGCAAGTTTTCAAACAGGCCGCTGTAGAACGCGACCGGGTCTGAGATGACGTCTTGTCTGTCGGCGAGGCCGCCCACGCCGAGTGGTACGAGGACATACACGGCGATCACGAACACGCCCGCAAGTCGCAGCGCCCGGCGGGTGTCTGAGACGGGGCGTTTGTACTCGGGGGTGAACGAGGCGACCGACTCGACGCCGTACACCGACCATGCGAGCACGAACATCCAGGCGATCCAGGTGGTCCAGCCAGCTTCGCCGCTGTCGGCGAGGCCCCACTCGAGGTTAGCGACGTCCCACTGACCGCTAAAGAATGGCGCGAGCGCAAACACGATGATGGGAATCAAGATGACGGCGCCGGTCACGTACATCAGCCACATGGCTACGCGCATGCCGAGAATGTTGAGAATCCAGCCGAGCACGAGCACGCCGAGCCCCACGAAGTGAGCGAAGCCGATGTCTGCGAGCCCTGTCGAGATAGTCCAGGTCTGTTCTGGAAACCACTGCGCCTGCACGAGCGAACCGATCTGAATGCCGTAGATCGCGAGGGAGCTCGACCAAGCGAACCAGTAACCAAAGGCTGCGAGGGGGCCCACGATCGTGGTGCGTGAGCGCCACGCCTCGTTTGCGTAGGCGGCGATGCCACCGACGATGCGGGGAAACATGCCGGCGAGCTCTGAGTAGATGAAGTTTTGCAGGCAAGCGATGATCGCCACGGCGCCCAGCAGGGCGAGGGTAGTCCATCCTCCAACCGCACCGATCGCGTAGCCCATACCAATAAATAGTGCGGCCGGGATCGACAGGCTGATGGTGAAGCCGTCCCACCAGCGCAGGGTCTGCGCATATTCTTCACCCGACGGGCTGCCCGCGGGGCTCTCGTGCTGAGTCACGTCTTTGTCCTCTCAATGCGCGGTCTTGGCTTATAGCCGTGCGGCTTGGTTCTTCGTCTTTGAATGTCAGCCGTGCTGCGCATTTGTTGAATGAAACCACTATAGATTGCGATTTGCGTAATGCAAATTCGATAAAACCACGCAATCCCCCTCGTGGCGATCCGCCATATGACGTATTCGTACCGCAGCCGGTTACAGTTGTGGCATGGCTATCACCGCAATGGACGACCTCGACCGCGCAATCATCCGCGAGCTCGAACAAGACGGCCGACGCTCGATGCGTGAAATCGCACGCAACCTCGACACCCCGGAGGCGACGATCCGGGCCCGCATGAAGCGACTGGGCGACCAGGGAATCCTGCGCATCATCGCGTTCGCAGACCCACACGAGGTGGGTGAATCGCAGCTCGCACTCGTGCAGCTGACGGTCGAGCCCGCGAGCCACGAAGCTGTCGTGGCGGCGCTCGTGGCAATGCCCGAGACGACATACGTGTCGACCGTGCTGGGCGAGAGCGACATCGTGTGCGAAGTGCGCTGCGCAGATAACCACGAACTCTGGGAGATACTCAATCTGCGCATCGCGGCCCTGCCGGGCGTGCGTTCGACCTCGACCAGGCCGATCCTCAAGGTACACAAGCTGATCTACGGCCGCACACGATAGCGCAGCCGGCGGGGCCGCTAAACACGCGCAAAGATACGTCATTCCGCGCATGCCACGCGGTTAGGGTTCCAGCAGACTCGAAGCAGGGCTTGACGCCCGCCTTGATTCAATGTCGATCACGCGCGACTTTAGGAGAACCACATGTCTCACTGGCCCGGCGGGCAGCGCTATGCCGCCACGTTCAGCTTTGACTTCGACGCCGAAGAACTTTGGATTGGCGAGAACCCCGCCAACGCGCATTCCCCTGGCGTGCTGTCGCAGGGCGCCTATGGACCCAAAGTGGGCGTGCCTCTGATTCTTGAACTACTGCGTAAGTACGGTGTCACCGCCACGTTCTACATACCCGGTAAAGATGCGCTGCGGCACCCCGACGCGGTGCGTGCGATCATCGTTGCCGGCCATGAAGTCGCCCACCACGGGCATTCGCACACTAATCCCACCACGCTCACGCTTGAGGAAGAGCGCGCGGAGCTCGAGCAGGGTCTTGCGACGCTGCACTCGTTCGGGGCGACCGTTACCGGATACCGCTCACCCTCGTGGGAGTTCACACCGCACACGCTCGACCTGCTCGCGGAGGCGGGCTTGCGCTACAGTTCGAATCTGCTCGACCACATCTTGCCGTATCAGCATGAGACCCACGACCTCATTGAAGTGCCCGTGTCGTGGCTGCTCGATGACGCCCCGCACTTTTGGTTTGCAAACGATACGTGGGAGAAGACGATTCGTTCGCCCCGCGAAGTGCTCGACGTGTGGCTCCCCGAAATCGACGGCATCGCAGATCTCGGCGGGCACGTCATGCTCACATTTCATCCGTTTCTCACGGGCCGCCCCTCTCGCCTGGCGTTCCTTGAGCGGTTGTTGCAGCACGTCACTTCGACGGGGGCCTGGATCGCCCCGACCACAGACATCGCCGAGCACGCCCGCGCCCAGATTGCGGCGCACGGGCCGCTCGCACTGAACACCACAGGAGTCCTGGCATGAGCGCCACCCGCTACCCCCGTATTCGCGTCTCAGGCGACGCCATCACCCGCTCCCGCCAGTACGGCGAGCTAGCACGAGCTCAGATTCGCGTCACCCGCGAGGGCTATGAGCGCGCATTCGCTGCGAAGGGAGTGGCGTGGGACGAAGCGACCGCTTTTGCACTCGGATTTGTGCCCGCGATTCGCGCCCACTTCCCTCAGCTACTCACCGAGCTTGAGGGCATTGCCCAGGGGGCTGGGCTGCCGTTCGCCGATGTGCTCGCGATGAACTGCCGTACCGAGATCCTCTGGCGGCAGGCCGTGTCAAAGGCGGGCGCCGTAGCTCCTTGGCTGCGCGGAGAATGCTCAAGCTTCGCCCTCGAACCCGATCGCGTTGAGTGGGGGCAAGCAGTCGTTGCGCAAAACTGGGACTGGCTCGACGTGCTCGCTGACGGTGTCATCGTGCTCGAAACCGAGCGCCAAGACGGGCCCAACTTTGTGTCCGTCGTAGAAGCAGGCCTTCTCGCGAAGACCACCCTCAACCAGGCGGGCGTCGCAATCGGCATCAACACGATCGTGTGCTCCCTCGACGGCGGCTCACACGGGGTGCCGTTTCACGTGCTGGTGCGGGCGGTCGCAGACGCCCGTCATATCTCTGACGCCGTCGAAATGCTTGCGAGTGTGCCCCGCGCATCATCTGGCAATTACATTCTCGCGACCGCAGACGGGGCGGTCCTTAACATCGAGACAGCCCCCGGCGACGCCCGCACTCTACACCCATTAACCGCGGTGGGCGGCGCAGTCGCCCACACCAACCACTTCGTGCGTACCCCGGCAGGCGGCTACGACCTCGCCCCCGCGTCAATGGCTGACAGCTTCGTGCGGCTCGGGCGACTCACCCGCACCGTCGTCACACCGCAAGGCACGCTCAGCCTCTCTGACATGCAAGCGGCGCTCGCCGACCACGCCGATGCGCCCAGCTCGATTTGCTGCCACCCCGACACCCGCTCAGACCGTGCCGCCCAGTGGGCGACCCTCGCCTCAGTGGTGTTGGACCCGGCCGGCCGCACGATTCATCTGGCAGAAGGCACCCCGTGCAATACGCCGTGGCACACGCTCGATTACGCGGAGCTGCTCGCACCCGATGCACCCGCTCCATCCGACGCACCCGCTCCGTCTCACGAGCTGGCCCAGTAATCTGTAACCTTACAGTCCCCGCTTCGCGCAAGGAGGCCCCTGTGAGTCACGCTCCCGTGAACTCGTTTCGCTTTGTGCTCCCCGTCGACGGCCACGTCGCCGCCGACGGGGGCGGCGGGGCCCTATTACGCGAGGCCCTCGAGACCACCGATCTGCTGCGTTACGCACGCAGGCAACGAGATTCTGTGCACGACCGCATCAGGTTTCTGCTCGAGCTCGCCGCGTCACGCCGCTGGCTCGAGGTGACGCTCGCCACCGACTATGCATCGGGTGCCGCCGCGACGCTCGTGACAGCAACGCTCACGCAGTTGCCGCACCGGCTCACCCCGCGCGAGCTTGAAGTGCTCACCCTCGTCGCCGCGGGGCATTCAAACCCGGCCATAGCCGAAGCACTGTTTACGAGCCCGCGCACCGTATCAACCCAGGTTGAAACGATTCGCGGCAAGCTCGGAGCGATCAGCCGCACCGCGGCCGGTGTGCTCGCGGTGCAGCACGGCTGGGCTCGCATGCCCATGCCCGTCGCGGCCGAGGCTCTGGGGGCCCTCGACATCGCGGCGCTCGTCACCGAACCTACCCCGCACAGCGCGACCACCCAGTCGGCCCGGATCGCTTCGGCTCACTCGGCCCAGGCGTCACGGGCCCCACACCCCATCAGGCTCGCGCTCGTCTACCCACAGCGGGGCCCCGCCCGGCACGACGGCACCCAGTCGCGCCGCGGCGCCGAGCTCGCGGTCGAAGAGCTTAACAGCACAGGAGGCGTGCGCGGGCGGTCCATCGAGACCGTACACGTCGATGCCGACATCTACACGGCCGCTGGCGTCGCCCGCACGTTCGAAACGCTGCGCCATCTCGAAGTGCACGGCGCACTCATGAGCTACGTCTTTGACGAACAGGCCGCGCTCGACGCGGCGAGTTCGCTCACGATCCCGGTGCTGCACACGATGACCTCCAGCAGGCATCTGGCTGCGCTCGCCCGTGATCCGGATCGCTATCGCACGCTGTTTCAGTGCGTGCCGCCCGAATCCAATTACGGCCCGGGGCTCGCACGGTTTCTCGAGCTGCTTGATACGCGCGAAGACGGCACGAGTGGCGCGCACGAACGCACCGTGCGTTTTGTAGAGACCACCGTCGACAGCGGCCAGATCGCCGATGCGGCTACGCTCGCGCTGCTCACCGAGCGCGGTTGGCGCACGCAGCGGGTTGATCCGCTGCCCGAGGACGCCGCCGCGATTGACGCGCTCGTCGCAGAAATTACGCTTGACCCGCCGACGGTGCTCGTCGTGAGCGAGTTTCTGCCGTCGGTGTTGGCAGCGCTGCTGCTGCGGTTGCACGCGGCAGGGTGCCCCTCGGTCATTTACACGATCTATGCGCCGTCGGTGCCCGAGTTTGTGACAGAGATGGGAGCCGCAGCCGAAGGGGTGGTGTGGGCGACCGTCTCTGGCACGTATGCCGACCCGTTCGGTGCACAGTTTCGCAGCGCTTATGCCGCGCGTTACGGCGTCACACCCGGGCTGTCGCAGGCCGGGCTCGCCTACGACATGGCACAGGTGCTCGCGGGTGCGTGGCGGCTGGCGGCAGACCCGAGCGATGTGCCAGGCACCCTCACGGCGCTACGCGCGACGCGATACCGCGGTGTGAACGGCAGCTATAACTTTGCGGCCGGATTACAGTCAACCGTCGCATACCCCGAGCAGACGAGTGACCCGTCGATGGGCAATGCCCAACTGATCTTTCAAGTCCAAGACGGCGAACACCGCTGCCTCGGCCCCGAGCCCTACACCGACGGCGCATTTCGCTGGCGTGCGCCGTCGGCCTAGGGTGCGCCGTGCGTTACGCCGCCGGGCGGTGCTCGGTGTGCGGCTCAGTCACGTAGATCATGTTGCCGTCGGGGTCAAAGAATGGACGGTAGCGGTACCAGACGCCCGAGGGCTGCTGCCAGGTCGTGATCTCGTCGTGCACCCAGGTGACCTTGCCGTCGAGCTCAGCGATCGTATCGTCGAGGTTCTCAATCTCAAACGCAAATGAGTCCATGCCCACCGGGTCTTCGAGGTTCACCGATGAGCGACGGAACACGTCGCCCGCATTCGTGGTGTGGAAGATGTAGAGCGTCACGTTACCGAAGTCGATGCCGGCCCACTGCTCTTCGGGCACGTCGCTCGCCTCGTACGGCAGGTAAAACGGCAGCCCCAGCAGCCCGTTATAGAACTCGACGAGCCTGGGCACGTCGTTGGTGAGAATATCGAAGTTGTCCATGCGCTTGAGCTGCAACGCCATTGTCTTGTCCTTACATGTCACGAAGAATGTGTGAAGTGTTTACGCTTCCACTTTAGAAAGCTCGGGCTCCCTCGGCATCGGTACTTTGACGTAATCACGCGACGCCTCAGACACGCCATCGATAGTTAGCGCAACACGCGTGACAACGGCCCGGCACACACTAGAATCCTGTGGTGAGCATCTACGGTCAATTGGGCAAGAACCCCGGCGTATTTCGAGTACTCTCCTCGCAGCTGCTGGCGCGATTTCCGTTTGGCATGCTCTCGATTATTCTGCTGCTGCACATTCAGTTAGCGTACGGCGACTACACGTCAGCGGGCCTCGTGCTCGCCACTCAGAGCGTGGGCCAGGCTGTGTCGGGCCCACTGAGCAGCCGCTTCATGGGCCGCTGGGGCATGCGCCCGGTACTCACCGTCACGTCGGTGCTGTGCGCGGTGTTGCTCGCCACGATCGCCGTGACCAAGCTGCCGCTCTTCGTCGTCGCGGTGCTGGCACTGGGTGTGGGGCTCGCAACTCCCCCGGTTACGCCCGCCGTGCGCACCATGTATCCGCGGCTCGTGCCTGGCAACCAGCTCTCGGCGCTCTTCTCGCTCGATGCTGCGGCGCAAGAGCTCATCTGGGTGCTCGGCCCGGTTGTCGCCGTGCTCGTGTCATCGCAGTTTGGCACGACCGTGGGACTTCTCACCGCTGCCGGGTTCATGCTGCTCGGCGGCGCCTGGTTCATCATGAGCCCGGCACTCGGCAGCCTCAAGCTACCCGCCGCGAAGCGCGGCTTCGGTGCGGTGCTGCGCTACCCCAGCGTCATTATCTCGACCGTGATCGGGTTCTTCTTTGTCGCGTCGTTCGCCGCGATCGAAGCGGGCATTGTCGCGGCGTTTCGCGGCCCGACCGGCGAAGACCAGGGCAGCCTCGAATCTGGCGTCGTGCTCGCCCTCTTCGCGGGCGGCTCCCTCGTGGGCGGCCTGCTCATCGGTCACCGCGACATGCGACCGTGGTCGCTCGCGCTGCGCATGACGATCGTGCTCGCTGGCACTCTAGCCTGCCTCGTAAGCCTCAACATCTGGTGGCTCAGCACCGTACTGTTTCTCGGTGGAATCGGCACCGCGCCCGCATTCGCCGCGATCTCAAACATCGTCAGCGCGTCAGTGCGGTTCTCTGAGACAGCTGAAGCGTTTGGCTGGGTCGGCACGGGGCAGCTCGTGGGAGTCGCCACCGGATCTGCCATCGCTGGCATGGCCATCGACGTGGCTGGGCCGCGCGGCGCCATCATGGTGTCGGCGATCGTGCTCGGCATCGGCACACTCTGCGCGCTCGCGGCGATGCGCTGGATCCCCGATCTTAAGGGCCGCATCATCGAGCCTCCCGCCGACACCGGCACGATCACCATTCCCCTGCCCTAGCTCGCTCGGCTAGTCGGTCGGTCACAATTTGACACCGGATCGGCGCCCCGCTGTCGCGGCCGCCCCGGCGCACCTATGGTGTGACCATGAACGGTAAACGATTCACGATGCGCGCAGCGGCGGTGGCGCTCGCGTTCGGCCTGCTCGGTTCGCTTGTGGGTTGTGCAAGTGGCTCTTCGGGATCAGACAGCGCGGGTGGTGCGGGGCTCGCCTTCGACGGCGCATCGTCTGCGCAGGATGAGTCTGCGCGCAACAAGCTCGAGGTATCGCCCGAAGCCACGTCAGGCATGGAAATGGATCCAGGCCAGCACGTTATCTCTACCGCCGAGGTGCAGCTCGAAGCACAACACCCCGACGAAGCCGCAGACGAGGTCACGCAGGCGGTCACGAAGCTTGGCGGCAGCGTCGAATCTCGCACCGTCTTTCGCGCGACGGGCGACACCCCCGCGAGTGCTTCACTCACGGTACGCGTGCCGCCCTCGCAGCTTGAGGCAGCCATTGCGACACTGAGTGACGTCGGCGAGGTGCTGTCTCAAACCAGCTCAGCGCAAGATGTAACTACCCAGTACGTCGATCTCGAGGCCCGCATCAAAGCTCTCGAGACTTCGGTGAAGCGGCTGAACGACCTCATGGCCGGGGCGGCCACCACGAGCGAGTTGATCGAGGCCGAGGGCGCGCTCACCCAACGCCAGCAAGAGCTCGACGGGCTGCGCGCCCAGTTCAAGGCGCTCGACGAACAGGTGTCTGAGTCGACAATTTGGGTGTCAATCACGGCCCCGAGTGTGCTGCCCGGCGGCGGCCCCTCCAATTTCTGGGACGGGCTCATGGCGGGCTGGGCGTCCCTCATAGCAACGGGTGCGGGCGCGGTCGTGGTTCTCGGTGTGCTGCTGCCGTGGCTCGTCGTCGCCGGTGTCGCGGCGATCGTGGTCGTGGCTATTGTGCGCTCGGCACGCCGTCGACGCCGGCGCAAGCAACCGAGCGCGTTAGGCGTCGGGGACCAACACGGGAGTGTCGCGGTTGAGACTGCGCCCGGTGAAGAACGGGCGTGATCCGGCACGAAGCCACCAGAAACCCATGAGCACAAAGCCCACCAGTATCGCCCCGACGCCGATGACGAACGCGCCGCCCACCCCAAAGATCACGGTGTAGCTGTAGTCGACATTGATCATGTCGATCGCGGACTGCACGAAAGCGTAGCCGAGCATAATGCCGCCGAGCGCCGGCAGAATGCCGCGCAGCCACAGGTTGCGGGCGCTGTCGCGCAGGGTGTCGCGGAAGTACCAGACGCAGCCAAACGACGTGATGGCGTAGTAGAGCGCGACCGCGAGCCCCATCGAGGTGAGCGAGTCGGCGAGCATGTCTTCAGACAGGATCGACATGCCGACGTAGTACACGATCGCCGCGGCGCCCATCACGGTCGTCGAGAACCACGGGGTTTTGAACCGGGGGTGCAGCTCAGCGAACTTCGCGGGGAGGGCGCGATATACCGCCATCGACAGAGTGCCGCGCGCAGTCGGCAGAATGGTGGTTTGCGTCGATGACGCGGCCGAGAGCATGACCCCGAGAATCAAGAACCAGCCCCAGGGGCCGAAGAGGGCGCCGCTCAAGACGGTGAACACGTCATCGAGGTTGGCCTCGTTCGTAAGCCCAAAGCCCGTGTTACCGAAGCCAGCGAACATCATCGCCGTCACTGAGACACCCACGTACAGCACGATGAGAATCACGATGCTCAAGAGCGCGGCATGACCGGGGGTCTTGCGCGGATTCTTCGTCTCTTCGTTGAGGGCAAGGCAGCTGTCCCAGCCCCAGTAGATGAAGAGTGCGAGCAGCACAGCCTGCATGAAACCGGACCAGCTCGTGAGCTCGGCGGGGTTGAACCAGTTCCAGTCGAAGGCGACCGAACCCGCGTTTGTTCCGTCTGAAGCGTGCAGCAGCGCCAGCACCCCGAATGCGAGCATCGCAACGGTTTGAATGACCATCAATACCATCTGCATGCGCTCGCCAATCTGCACCCCCACCGTGCTCACGAACGTCATGAGCGCCATGAACACCACCGACGTTGCGATGACGATGACGCGGTTATTCGCGAACTCGTCGTTACCCAGCAAGAGCCAAAAGTACTTACCCGTGATCTCGCCCACGTTGGCGAGCACCATCACCCCGGCAACAGCAACCGCCCAGCCGGCGATCCAGCCGGTCACCGGCCCAAATGCTTTCGTACCCCACACAAAGCTGGTGCCGCAGTCGGGCATCTCGCGGTTGAGTTCTTGATATGCGAGTGCCGCAAAGACCATCGGTATACAAGCGACCACAAACACGAGCGGGGCCTGGGCACCGACCGCAACGATCACATAGCCGAGAGTCGCGGCGAGCGAATAGAGTGGCGCGGTTGAAGCAAGCCCGATGACAGTGGAGCCCACAACACCCAGGGCGCCCTGGTTAAGCCCCTTACCGACGTGAATGTGGCCGGTCTCGGTGGCGTTTTTGAGAGTGTGTTTCGTCATTGGCACTTCTTTTCCGGCGACGTCGCCGATGGTGAGTTTCTAGATCTACATCGTTTGAGTGAGGTGGCCTCATTGCGTCTCGTACGTTGTCATTCTGCCAGACAATGACGTTGACAAATTACACCCGAGGCCTATTTCTGCGGAATTCGTTGTCAACTTATCGATACACGCATGAAACCGAAGCTGAGATGTGGCTGACATGCGCATATTGCGGCGCTGCGAGCTAGTGCCAAACGTACGGTTGTGGGAGACTAAACAGTGTCATCCACCACAACGACGTTACTGAAGGAGTCAGTCTGATGAGCACGTTCGCCGTCATCAACCCGGCCACGGGCGAGACCGTTGCCGAGTACCCCGACGCAACCGCCGCCGACATCGAGGCAGCACTCACCTCGGCGCAGAGCGCCTACAAGGAGTGGGCACGCAAGACCAGCGTTGCCGAGCGCGCAGCACTCGCAAAGCGCGCAGCAGAACTGTTCGACGAGCGCAAGGACGAGCTCGGCGCGATCATCAACCGCGAGATGGGCAAGCCCCTCGAGCAGTCTGTGGGCGAGGCCGAGTTCTCGGGCGCCATCACCGCAGCATTCGCCGACAACGCTGAGAAGTGGCTCGCCGACGAGGTACTCGAGGTCGAAGACGGCCTCAAGACCTTCGTGCGCCACCAGGGCACCGGCGTGATCCTCGGCATCATGCCCTGGAACTACCCCTACTACCAGGTCGCACGCTTCGCAGTGCCCAACCTGGTGCTGGGCAACACGATCGTGCTGAAGCACGCGGCACAGTGCCCCGAGTCAGCCCTTGCGCTCGAGCAGCTGTTCCTCGACGCCGGCTTCCCCAAGGGCGCCTACGTCAACATCTTCGCGACGCACGACCAGATCGCCGACATCATCAAGGACGATCGCGTGCAGGGCATCTCGCTCACCGGGTCGGAGCGCGCGGGCGCAATCGTGGCCGAGCAGGCCGGCCGCGAGCTGAAGAAGTGTGTGCTCGAGCTGGGCGGCTCTGACGTCTTCCTCGTGCTCGACACCGACGATCTCGACCACGCTGTTGAGCACGCTGTCGGCGGCCGCATGGAGAACACCGGCCAGGCGTGCAACGGCTCGAAGCGCATCGTCGTCATGGACAAGTACTTCGACGAGTTCGCTGAGAAGTTCAAGGCCGCCATCGCTGGCCAGTCGTACGAGGCGGGCGACTTTGGCCCCATGTCGTCTGACGCCGCGACGAAGAACCTCACTGCACAGGTGCAGGGTGCGCTCGACCAGGGCGCCGAGGTGCTCGTGGGCGATAACACCCCCGAGGGCAACCTCTACACCCCCACGGTGATCACCAACATCACCCCCGCGATGGACGTGTACAGCCAGGAGCTCTTCGGCCCCGTCGCACAGCTGTACAAGGTCTCGAGCGACGAAGAGGCGATCGAACTCGCAAACTCGTCGCCCTACGGCCTCGGCTCGGTCGTCATCTGTGATGACCTCGAGCGCGCAGAAGAGATCGGCAACCAGCTCGACGTGGGCATGGTCTTCATCGGCGGCGCAGGCCTCGAGGGCGCAGACGTGCCCTTCGGTGGCGTGAAGAAGTCGGGCTACGGCCGCGAGCTCGGCAAGGGCGGCATGCTGGAGTTCGCCAACAAGAAGCTCTTCCGCTTCGCTGGCTAATTAGCTCACGTGGGCGGCGGCTCAGACCGCCGCCCACAACACCTGAGGCCCCGAGAACAGTTCGTTCTCGGGGCCTCAGCCTTTTTTGCGCCGCTCGCCAGGGGTCCGGATCGGTCACCTACCGGGCGAGCAGCGTGCGCCGCAGGTCACCTGCGGCGCACGCCACGTCGCTACTGCTGCGGCAGAAACGCGCGGCCGAGCAGCTCGGCGAGCCCGTCAGTGTCATCGAGCGTGAAGATGCCCGCCACATACTGGTCGGGGCGCACAACGATCACGGCACCGTCGCGGCTCACGCCACGTTCTTCGAAGATGTCGACGTCGCGGTGCACCGCGTAGATCTTCTCGTAGTCGGTGAGGCCGAACGGGCCAGACGCGGGCAGAAACAGCTTCGACGCCCGATCAATCGCAACATCGTGGTGCTGCTCTTGGTAGACGGCCTTCACATCGAACACCGAATCGACATCGGTGTCCGTGGGCGTGAATCGGCGTACGGGTGAGCCGTCGGCCAGCATGGCGTCGGCCCAGCGGCTCAGCTTCTCTCCCCCGGCGTCAGCGAACGCGTAGATGCGGTAGCGGCCGTCGGCGCGGTGGTGGTGCCCCAGGTGCACGTCGACGGCGTCGGCCACCCGCGTCGTTTCAACTGACTTGAAGCGCTTGCCGATGGGAAAACCGGGCGCGAGCGCCTGGTGTGCGAGGTCCCCCACCAGCATCGACTCGGTGTACTCGGTCATAAACCCGGCAGGGAACTCGGCGGTCTGCAAGTAGAAGTCTTCAAGCTCAGATGGCGAGTCGAACTCTTCGGGCTTCTTCGCCATGAGCGACGACCATTCGTGGTCGAAGTCGATCAGGTTCTTCGAGGTCACCCAGCGCTCGGCCGAATAGGTCTCGAGCAGCGCTTC
Source organism: Leucobacter faecis (assembly GCF_054456695.2). Lineage (NCBI taxonomy): Bacteria > Bacillati > Actinomycetota > Actinomycetes > Micrococcales > Microbacteriaceae > Leucobacter > Leucobacter faecis. The sequence continues at coordinate 177,835 of NZ_JBTJER020000003.1, read as the reverse complement.
GGGGCTGCGCCCCTCGAGCACATACCCGAGCTTCCAGCCCAGGTTCCAGCCGTCTTGCATCGACACGTTCATGCCCTGGCCGGCCTTGGCGCTGTGCGTGTGGCAGGCGTCACCCATCAAGAACACACGGGGCTTACCGTCGGGCGAGGTGGCGGCGTCATCAAAGCGGTCGGTGAGCCGGTGCGCGACCTCGTAGACACTGTGCCAGGGCACGTCTTGCACGTCGATCGAGTACGGGTGCATGATCGCGTTGGCCTGAGCCACCACGTCTGACAGCGGCGTCTTGCGCACCTTGCCGCCGTCGCTCCCGTCGACCTCACCGAGGTCGACATAGATGCGGCAGAGGTGGTTACCCTCGCGCGGAATATGCAGAATGCTGCCCGCTTCAGAGTGAATAATGCACTTCTTGCGAATGTCGGGGAAGTCGGTCTTCGCGAGCACGTCCATCACGCCCCACGCGTGCATCGAGGTCGAGCCCGAGAGCGATCCACCGATCGACTTGCGCACGCGCGACCCCGCGCCGTCTGCGCCCACCACGTACTTGGCGCGCACCGTGCGGGTCTCGCTCACTGTGAGGTCGTCTGCCGCCGCGTTGATGCCTGCGCCACTGTGGCCACTCACCCGGCGCAGCGTCACTTCGACGGGGAACTCACCCTCGCCTACCGTCAGGTCGACGAACTCCCAGCCGTAGTCGACCTTGCTGCGGGCGGGCGCGCGCGAGCCGTACTCGGCGAAGTAGTCAATGACGCGGGCCTGGTTCACAATGAGGTGCGGAAACTCGCTGATGCCCTTGGCATCGTCAGGCGTAATCGAGGAGCGTACGATGTTCTCGCGGTTCTCGGGGTCAGGAGTCCAGAACACGGTCTCGGTGATCTGGTAGGCCTCTTGCCGAATCTGCGCGGCAAAGCCGAACGCCTGAAAAGTTTCGACGCTGCGCGCCTGAATGCCGTCGGCCTGGCCCAGCACGAGGCGCCCCTCGCGGCGCTCAACGATGCGGGTGACAACGCCGGGAAACTGCGCGAGCTGCGCCGCGGCGACAATGCCCGCGGGGCCGGATCCGACGATCAGCACATCGATCTCATCGGGGAGGTCTTCGGGGCGGTCTGCGCCAACGCCAGCGGCGGGGAGGACGCGCGGGTCGCCCGAGACGTAACCGTGATGGTGAAACTGCACTGTAACTCCTTGTGAGCATCGTTGCTTTGTTCATATAATGAACATGTCGTTTGAATATCGCACACTGATCATACGCTTTTCGTGCGCCAGACTCAATACTGACTCCCACCCAAAGTTCCCAGCGGCCCCTAGAGGAGAATGTCGAGATGAGCCCAACCACCAAAGCCGCCGCGACCATTACGCCGGCACAGCCCGCCCCCGCGGGATCGCAGACTCTCGCGCGCGGGCTTAAGGCGCTCGAGATCTTGGGTGAGGCACAGCGCCCGCTGTCGATCGCTGAGCTCGCCGAGGAGCTCGGTGTGCACCGCTCAAACGCGTACCGGCTGCTGCGCACACTCGAGGAGTACCGCTTTGCGCTGCGCGACGACGCGGGGCTCATTCGCCTCGGCCCACGCATGGCAGCGCTCGCGCGCGGCGTCGCCCCGGGGCTCACGACCGCCGTCACCCCCGAGCTCACCCGGCTCGCGCAGGCCACCGGCATGACCGCGTTTGTCACGGTGCTCGACGGCGACGAGATCATCACGCTCGCGTCGGTCGAACCCGTCGGCGTGGCAGCCGCGGTAGCCCGGCGCCCGGGTGACCGCCACTCCTGGCAGCTGGGCGCCCCAGGCCACGCGATCGAGGCGTCACTCAGCCAGGCCGAGCGCACGTCACTGCTTGGGCAGGAGGCCGCCACGCCCGAGTCAGTCTCGGCGGCCGAACGCGGTTATGCGCTCAGCGAGAGCGAGGTGATCGACGGCGTCACCTCAATCGCGGTGCCGCTGCGCATCGCGGGTGAGGCGCCCGCCGCCATCGCGATCGTGCATTTCAACGCTCCGGATCCCGTTGAAGACGTCGTCGCCGCGCTCAAAGCCGCCGCCGAGCGGGTCGCCCGCAACTACCGCTAGCGCGCACCACGGGTGTGGGTCCTGCGACTCGCTTCGCTCCCGCAGGACGACAGTTGGTGGGCACACCGTCCCCCAGGCGACAGTTGGCGGGTACACCGCTCCCCAGACGACAGTTGGTGGGTACACCGCTCCCCAGACGACCGGGCTGGCGCTCCATCCCCATCATCGTCACCCTGCGCCGGTGCGCCTTCCCCTTCGTCACCCTGCGCGACGAAGGAGTCGCAGGGTCCACACCCACTCAAGCCCGCTGCACCGATCTAGGCTAGAACATCAATTTCCCCGATTTTTGGTGTCGGATCGCAGTCTCGACGCAAACGCCACGGGTCGAGCCGCGCGCGAGGAGGTCCTGGATTCTGCGAGTCGCTTCGCTCCCGCAGAATGACGAAGTGAGAAGCTCCCGCAGGACGACGAAGTGACAAGCTCCCGCAGGACGACGAAGTGACAAGCTCCCGCAGGACGACGAAGTGACAAGCTCCGGCAGGACGACGAACCGCCGAACGGGCGAAGGCCCGGTCTCACCGCTTGGCTGGGTCTGGCAGGAGCGCGGGCGAAGCCTGCGCGACCGGAGAGCGGTGAGACCGGGCCTTCGCCCGTTCGGTGACACTACCTCACCATTTCGCGGGTTCCTTCTCCCAGATGAAGTGGCCCGTCTGCTGCTGCTCTTCGTACTCGTGCTCGAGCGGAATGCCCGTGCGGTCGCGCAGCAGCAGCGTGGCGATGAACGCCACCACCATGACGCCCGCGATGTAAAACGCCACCGAGGTGGCAGACCCCGTCGTAGCAACCAGCCAAGCCGAGATCATGGGCGCGAACGCACCGCCGAGAATCGCGCCGATCGCATAGGTAATCGAGACGCCCGAGTAGCGAATCGAGGCGGGGAACAACTCGGCGAAGTACGCCGCCTGCTGGCCATACGTGAGCCCGTTGCCGATGGCAAACAGTGCGAGCCCCAGGAACAGCAAGAACACACTGCCCGTATTGACGAGCGGAAACAGAATGAAGACAACAGCAAGAAACGCGATCCAGCCGGCAATGTAGGTGTTCCTACGGCCGATCCGGTCAGAGATCACACCCGCAAAGAAGGTCACCGCGAGCCACACGAGCGAAGCCGCCGCGACCGCGAGCAGCACGGGCGTGCGCTCCATGCCCACGTGTCCCCCGTCTTCGAGCGGCTGCGTGGCGTAGTTCTGAATGTAGCCACCGGTCGTCATGTAGCCAGCCGCGTTGTTGCCGGCGAAGGTGAGGGCAGCGAGCAGCACGAGCAGGCCGTGCTTCTTGAACAACTGCACAGCGGGCATCGAGCTGCGCTCCTTGCGTTCAGCGATCTCGTTGAACACGGGGCTCTCTTCAACCGTGCGGCGCACGATGATGCCCACCACGATCAGCACGATGCTCAGCAGGAACGGAATGCGCCAGCCCCACTCGAGGAACGCTTCGCCGGGCGAGATGACACCGGTCATGAGCGCGAGTACACCCGAGGCGAGCAGCAGGCCGATCGGCACGCCGATCTGCGGGAACGCGCCCATGCGACCGCGTTGCCTCGTGGGTGCGTGCTCGACAGCCATGAGTACGGCGCCGCCCCACTCGCCGCCCGTCGAGAGACCCTGCACGATGCGCAGCAGCACAAGCAGCACTGGCGCGAGCATGCCAGCAGTGTATGCGCCGTGGTTATATGTCGGCAGCACACCAATGAGCGTGGTGGCTACACCCATAAGAATCAGCGTGATGACGAGCATCGCCTTGCGGCCGATGCGGTCACCGTAGTGGCCCGCAAGGAACGCACCGAGCGGGCGGAATAGGAAGCTCACACCGACCGTCGCGAACGACAGGATCGTCGCAAACTCGGGGCCGGCGGGTTCAAAGAACAACTTGCCAAAGACGAGGCCTGCGGCGCTCGCATAGAGGAAGAAGTCGTACCACTCGATCGTGGTTCCGATCACGGTGGCGGCTGCGACGCGGCGCAGCTCGCTACGTTTCTCTGGCGTGATGGGAATGGAATATGTACTGGCGGGGGTAGACATTATGTTGAGGACTCCCTTGTCGGTTTCAAGTCAACCTCCGTGAAGTTCAACTATCGAACTCTCTGCCCGATTGTTGCACACGGTGTGTTGAGTGTCACTTTAGCCAATGGTCTCAGATTTGTCACCTTTGCACCCCTGTGCCGCTATGCTTTCAGTGTCCAGCCCGGCCGCCACAAGGCCCGGCCGGCAAGGCGCTCGAAAAAGGGGCGCTGCTGCCGGGTACGCCACAGGTGCCCCGCCCGGCGAGACATACACGGTTCCCACTCTCACCTCGCTTAGTTACGCGAAAGGCACTGTGATGTCATCACCCACCACGCTCACCCGCGCGCTTGCACGCGCCCTCGCCCAGCACACCGAGGCCAGCTTTGGCCTCATGGGCAACGGCAACGCCCACCTCATTGAAGACCTCACTGCAGAGGGCGTGAGCTACACGGCTGTGCGTCACGAGGCAGGCACGGTCGCCGCCGCCGACGCCTACACCCGCGTCAGCGGTAAGCTCGCCATCGCCACCACCACCTACGGCGCGGGCTTCACCAACACTCTCACGGCACTCGCAGAAGCTGCCCAGGCGCGCACCCCCATGCTCGTGGTCGTCGGCGACGCCCCGAGCACCGGACCGCGCCCGTGGGACGTCGACCAAGAAATGCTGGCCGCGGCGATGGGCGTACGCACGCATACCCTCTCGATCACCAACATTGAGCGCACAGTTGAGCGCGCCGTGGCGTACGCGGCACACGCGCGGCGCCCCGTCGTGCTCGGCATTCCCTACGACATCGTGAGCGCACACGCGGTGCCAGCTCCGGCCCCAAAGCCTAAACCCGAGGGCATCGACCTGAACGACCCGGCCGTGCTTGCCACGCTCGCTGCCTCGGTATCGCAGCACGATGCAGCCCAGATCGCAGCGCACGACACTGCGCAGAGCAAGCCCCACCCCGATGGTCTCGCCGCACTGCACGCGGCAGGAGCCGCCCCCGCCCACCAGGTCGAAACCGCGGCACACACGCTGATTGAAGCCGAGCGGCCCTTGATTCTCGCCGGCCACGGCGCTCATCTCGCGAAGGCGGGCGCCGAACTTGGCGCTCTCGCCGGGTCACTCGGAGCCCTCACCGCCACCACCGCACTCGGCCGCAGCATCTTTCCCAACGCCCAGTACGACCTCGGGGTCACGGGTGGATTTGGCCAGGCCGCCGCAATGGACGTCGTCGCCCAAGCCGACGTTGTCGTGGTCGTGGGCGCAAGCCTGAACCAGTTCACCATGCGCTTCGGGGAGCTATTCGCCCCCGGCACGACCGTGATTCGCGTCGACGCCGAGCAGGTGGCACCCCCAGCTACGAAGCACCCGATCACGCACCAGCTACTGCAGGGCGACGCGCGCGCCACCGTCACCGCCCTCACCCACGCGGTCGAGTCTGAGCGTGCACGCACGCTGCTCGAGCACGAGCGGCACGGCGACTGGGCAGTGCCGCGCGGCACCCCGCCGTGGCGCGAACAGGTGGCCGGGCTCGAGCCCGGCGGCGCCCTGCGCGTGCGTAACACGGGCACCGAAGTCTGCCCCGACGGTCGCCTCGACCCGCGCACCGTGGCCGCCCGCGTCGCCGAGCTGCTGCCCGCAGACCGCCACGTCACCACCGACGGCGGCCACTTTTTGGGCTGGGCCAACATGTACTGGCCTGTCGCATCCCCCGAGCGCATGGTCATGGTCGGCACCGCCTACCAGACGATCGGGCTCGGCTTCGCGACCGTCGCGGGTGTCGCCGCCGCGGCCCCCGGCACGACCACCGTACTCAGCACGGGTGACGGCGGCGGCCTCATGGCGATCGCCGACCTTGAAACCGCGATTCGGGTCGCCCCCAGCTGCGTGATCGTCGTGTGGAACGACGCCGCGTACGGCGCCGAAGTTCACCTGTACGGCGAGATGGGCCTCGATCAGGGCCCCATGCTCATACCCGACGTCGACTTCGCGGGCGTCGCGACCGCCCTCGGCGCGCAGGGCGTGCGCGTGACGCAGCTGTCTGACCTCGACGCGCTCGCCGAGTGGACGAACGCGGGCGCACGCGGCACGATCCTGCTCGACTGCCGCGTCTCGCGCGGCGTCGTCGCCGAGTACCAGCGCGAGATTCAGCGCGTCAACGGCCTCGACGTATAGCGTTTCGATGTCTAGCGGCCTCGGTGCGCAATGACACCGAGGCCCAGCGGGCTACTGCGCGATGCCGCTCGCGAGCCTACTGAAGGCACGCACGGCATGATCCGGATCAATTGCCCCCGCCGCGACCCCGGTCGCGGCCTCGCGTAGCGCCCCAACCAAGAGCAGTGCTGTCGCGTCAACTTCGAGGTCTTGCGCGACCTCGCCTGCGGCGGCAGCGGCGGCGAGCGCGTCGCGGATCATCGAGGCGCTCGCGCTTGAGCCGATGCCCCGCTCGGAGCCCGTGGTGATGAGGGCAGGGCCCGAGACGTTGTAGAAGTGACCGACGCGCTCGTCGCTCGCGAGGGCGAACATGGCCCGGGCGAGAGCGGCGAGCTGCCCGCGCCAACCCGTTTCGGCTGAGACGGCGGCGCGGGTGCGGGCCACGAGGTCTTCGCCCAGCTGCGCGTATGCTGCGCGCAGTAGCTGGTCGCGGCCGCCCGAAAAGTGGGCGTAGACGGTGCCGCGGGAGATGCCCGATTGCGCCGCGACGCGATCAATAGTCGTACCCGCGACGCCCTCTTCGCCGATCACAACGAGCGTGGCTGCAACGAGATCCTGGCGCGTTTGCTGCTGCCGGCGCTGTCGCAGGCTGAGGGGTGGCGTGGGTACTGCTGGCGTCTCTTGCGACGATCGCGTGCTCATGCGTCCAGTCTATGTGCGACACCACCGTCTTGTGCACCAAGGATATAGTTTCTATACTCTGAGTACAGAAAGGCGCGTGACTGCGCGCCCCCTTGTCGAAAGGATGCCCACGGTGGCCATCGAACCCGCACTCCCCCACACGCCTGAGCCATTCGTCGTCGACCTCGAGGCAGCGATTGAACTGGCACGCGAGGCGCTCGCGCGCTACGACTTCGACCCTGCCGCCGAGCTGACGCTACTCAAACAGCGCGAGAACTTCGTGTTTGCCCTGCAGCACGAGGGCGAAGATTATGTGCTGCGCGTTCACCGTCAGGGCTACCACAGCGACGCAGAGCTTGCGTGCGAGCTCGACTTCGTGCGCGCCCTGCACGCCGAAGGAGTCGCGGTGCCGAGCTTCATCGAAGCGCCGGGCGGCCGCGGCTTCTGTGTGGTCGGCGCGGGCGAAGGCGGCGCGGGCGATTCTGGCGCAGGCCGAGCCGCGCACCCCGCAGGTCCCCACCAGGTCGACCTGCAGCGGCTCATTCCCAACCACGGCAACTTTGGTGACGAGCGCACCGGTGTCGACGGTACCGCCCAGCTTGAGCCCGGCGATTTTGAGGCGCTCGGCAGGCTCATCGCGCAGGTACACGACGCCACGGCCCGCTCCGGTTACGAGATGGCGGTGCCCCGCGACGACTGGGATCTCGACGGCCTCGTCGGTGAAAGCCCTGCGTGGGGCGACCCGCTGCGCATCTGGGAGCTCGCGGGCGACGATAGGGCTGCGGTCGTCGCCGCGATTGCCCGCATTCGCGAGGAGCTCGGCGACTACGGCACCCCCGCGGGCCGATTCGGGGCGATTCACGCCGACCTCACACCCGAGAATGTATTGCGCACCGACGAAGGCCTCGTGCTCATCGACTTCGACGACTTCGCCGCCGGCTGGCACCTCTTCGACCTCGCCACCGCGATCTACTTCTACACCCCGCACCCGCGGCACGACGAGTACCGCGCGGCGCTCTTCGCGGGTTACGAGTCCGTGCGCCCGCTTGATGCCGACGACCACGCCGCGTTCCCCGCGATGCTGCTCGCCCGGGGCCTGACGTACCTCGGCTGGGCGGCCGATCGGCGCGGCGAGCCCACGGCTGAGTGGCACGCGACGACTGTGCTGCCGCACATCGTCGCGCTCTCACGCCAGCTCATCGCCTAGATTCTGCGCCCGCACAGCATAACCAGAAAGTTTGAACCCATGACCACCACACCAGACCTCATTGCCCGCCGCAACCGCACGATCGGTCCCTACTCCCCCCTGTTCTACAACGAACCGCTGCAGTTCGTCTCAGCGAAGGGCGTATGGTTCACCGAAGCCTCGGGCGAAAAATACCTCGACGGCTACAACAATGTGCCACACGTAGGCCACTGCAACGACCGAGTGGTGCGGGCGCTCGCTGACCAGGCGGCGACGCTCAACATTCACACGCGGTACCTCAATGAGCGCGTCGTCGACTACTCAGAGCGCCTGCTCGGCACGTTTCGCCCCGAACTCGACCGTGTGCTCTATGGCAACTCGGGTTCAGAAGCCAACGAGCTCGCCATTCGCATCGCTCGCCAACTCACCGGCAATACCGGCATGATCGTCTCTGACTACAGCTACCACGGCACCACAATCACGCTCGCCCAGCTCACCACAGGCCTCAAGACCCGCGAGCCGCTCGGCGAGCATGTGCGCACGATCCGGATCCCGGATCTCGATATCGACCCGCGCCCCGCGGCGGAGGTACTCGCCGAGACACTCGCGGGCCTAGACTCTGCGATCGCCTCGCTGCAGGAGGCGGGCTTTGGCGTTGCCGCCTGCCTCTTTGACCCGCTGTTTTCGACCGAGGGCATGCCGCGCGTGCCCGAGGGGCTTGTCGACGGCATCGTAGAGCGTGTGCAGCGCGCGGGCGGCATGGTCATCGCAGACGAGGTGCAGAGCGGCTTTGGCCGCACCGGTAGCCACATGTGGGGCCACGACTACGCCGGCATGACCCCCGATCTCGTCACGATGGGCAAGCCCATGGGCAACGGTCACCCCATGTCGGCGGTCGTCACGAGCGAGCGTGTGCTCGACGCTTTTGGTGCGCGCAACGAATTCTTCAACACGTTTGCGGGCAACCCGGTCTCGGCCGCCGTCGGCGAAGCCGTGCTCGAAGAGATGGAGCAAGAAGAGCTGATGCCGCGCGCCGCCTCGCTCGGCACTGCGGCGCTTGCGAAGTTTCAGGAGTTCGCTGCACGCTACGACTTCGTGCGTGCGGCGAAGGGCACTGGCCTCTTCTTGGGGCTCGACTTCGCCGTCGATGGGGTCGCCGCACCCCAGCTCGCAAAACAGGTCGTGGAGGCGATGAAGACTCGCCACGTGCTCATTTCGCGCATCGGCCGCGATGAGAGCGTGCTCAAGGTGCGGCCGCCGCTCGCCTTCAGCGACGCCGAGCTACCCCTGCTGCTCGGAGCGCTCCAAGAAGCGCTCGACGAGGTTTCGGTGTAGTCTCTCGGCAACGGCTGCGATAATTTCTACAGCCGTGGAGTTCGATTGACAATGAGGTGCGCTTCGTGGAGAAAGTAACTGGGCTACGCCCGGGCGCTGCCAGCACGCCGCCTGAGCGGGCAGACAACATCGGCAGTTTCAGCTCGCTCGCGTCACACTCGTTCGTGCCGCTGCGCATCTCGGCCGAGGGCAGCGGCACGTTCAGTGGCAAACTCAATTCTGCAGACGCAGACGATGTCGTGTTCACCGAGGTCGTGGCAAAGCCGCACCTCGTGGAGCGCACTCCCGAAGAAATCGCGCACGGCGGCAGCGGATACTACAAGGTCAGCCTGCTCCTGTCGGGGTCAAGCATTCTCGTGCAAGACGGGCGTGAGGTGGTTATGCAGCCGGGTGACCTCTCGGTCTACGACACCTCACGCCCGTACTCACTGCTGTTTGGCGAAGACATGCGCAACCTCATCATGATGTTTCCCAAAAACCGACTCGATCTGCCCGTGCCCGTCACCGAGCAGCTCACCGCTGTAGCTCTGAGCAAAGAACACAGCGGGCTCGCCCCGGTCATCTCGTCGTTTCTGTCGCAGTTTCCGGCACAGCTTGAGCCGCTGACCGATCGAGTACGCACCAAACTTGCGCACACCAGCCTTGACCTCATCGCGACGCTTTTCTCGAGCATTCTTGACACGGGAGCCGCAACGCGCGACCCACACCAGCTGCTGCTCCAGCGCATCTATGCCTATATCGATGACAACCTTGCGAGCCCCGAGCTGTCACCCGGCAGCATTGCTCACGCCCACTACGTGTCTACGAGGCACCTGCACTCGTTATTTCGCCAGGCCGACACGACCGTGTCAACGTGGATCAGGCAGCGCCGACTCGAGCGCTGCCGTGAGGACCTCCTTGATCCGGTGCTTTCTGACCGGCCCGTGGCCGCGGTGGCGATGCGTTGGGGCTTTACTGATGCGGCGCATTTTAGTCGCGTCTTCAAAGCGGCTTACGGCGTGAGCCCCAGTGAGCTGCGGCTGCGCTAGCAGCGGCCCTGTACAGAACAGCCTGGCGGTAGAGCGCCCCGCTTCGCACCGCGCCGCGGCCCGGTCTTGGCGTGCGCCGTGACCGCGCCGTGACACTCCTTGCGCGAGCGCGCCCGGCACTTGACTGGGCGCGCACAGCACAGCCTGAGCGTGCACGAAATTTCTATACGCTGCGTACATTAAAGGTCTACGGATACCCAGACACTTGTCATGAACGCTGGGTTGCCGTGTCACCTCATAACGCAAAGGAGCGTATTGACAATGACCAGCGCACAGCCCTATCAAGACATCGCTGTGGCCGATGATTCGCGTGCGGCAGACGCGAACGAGTGGCGCAGCTACGATGAGTTCGCGGCGGGCATCGACACGTACCGCCTGCCCAGCGGCTCACTCAACGGCACCGAGCTCACCGTGACGCTTGATGACGGCGGCACAATCGCCCTCGCGTTCGGGGCAGACCGTGTGCGCTGGAGCGCGACGGGCGCCTTCGCCACCGACGGTGAGCTGAGCGACCCCTACGATGCGGTGCGGGTGCGCTCAGACATCATGTTCGTGAACCTGCCCATTGAGTCGCGCGAGCGCGAGCAGATCACGGTCGTGTACTCAGAGTCGACCCACCGTGCCCTCGTCACCCGTTCGGTGATCGGCGAGGCAGACGTAGACGGCGAGCCCCGCGTCGGCCAAACCTTCTGGGCTGGCACGACCGACCGCGGCGAAGCAACCGGGGAGGCGCCTAGCCCCTCGCGCTACCTCGTGGGCAAGCGCAACCTCTACCGGTACAGCCCGCACCACCTCTATGAGCACGTCTACCTGTCGAGCGAGCGCTATGCGTGGCAGTGCGTGCAGGGTGTGCAGCGCGGCCACGGTGACGTCGACATGTCGACGGTGTGGAAGTTCGCTGACGGCCTCTATCTGTTCTGCTTTCGCGAGTTTCGCATCGCTGTCGCCAGCGTCTGGTTGCACGACCTCGGCTACCAGTTGCGCACCACGGGCGTCTTTTTGGGCATCACGGCGTCGGGCGAGGCCGAACACTCGAAGGCGGGCGGCCACATTTACCCCGGCGGCGGCCTCGAATACCCCGACGTTTGGCCGGTCTAGCACTTCACCAGCTGTTGTTACTCACTCGTTTTTTCTATCCCCTCCCCGCTTTGAAAGGCACACAATGAAGTCACGCTTTCTCAGCGCCGCCGCGCTCACCGCGGCCTGCGCGCTCGCACTCACCGGCTGCGCCGGTGCCGACGGTGGGGGCGACGGCGCGCCCATCAAGCTCGGGTCGGTCAACACGATCAGTGGCCCCGCCACCTTCCCAGAGGCGTCTGAAGCCGCTGCGGCCGTCTTCGACAAGGTCAACGAGGCCGGCGGCATTAACGGCCGCATGATCGAGTACAAGGCGAGTGATGACAAGGCCGACCCCGCAACGGCTACCGCTTCGGCGCGCGATCTTGTGGGGAGCGACGAAGTGGTTGCGCTCGTGGGCGGTGCATCGCTGCTCGACTGCGAGATCAACGCCAAGTACTACGAGCAAGAGGGCGTGCGTTCAATCCAGGGCATCGGCGTCGACCCCGGCTGCTTCAGCTCCCCCAACATCGCCCCGGTCAACATTGGTCCGTTCAACGACACCACGCTCACAATGCTGTACGGCTCTGAAGAGCTGGGCCTCGAGAACCTGTGCGTGTTCACCAGCGTGATCGGCTCGACCGGCCCCGCATATCAGGCGGCCGTTGACCGTTGGAGCGAGATCACGGGCAAGGAGCCGCTGCTCGTTGACGACACCGTGCCCTACGGCGGTGCCGACTACACGCCATACATTGTGAAGGCGAAGAAGGCGGGCTGTGACGCGATCGTCTCGAACGCGGTTGAGCCCGACGGCATTGGCCAGATCAAGGCCGCCAACCAGCAGGGCTGGGACGACGTCTCGTTCCTGTTTCTCACCTCCGTGTACAGCGAGAGTTTCGCTGCCGCCATCGATGACGCGGGCGCAGGTGTCTTCGTGCCCGCCGAGTTCTACCCGTTCACCGAAGACAGCGACATCAACGCCGAGTGGAAGTCGCTCATGACCGACAACGACATCACCCTCACCTCGTTTAGCCAGGGAGGCTACCTCGCAGCCACGTTCATGGTTGAGGTACTCAAGAGCATTGACGGCGATATCACCCGCGACAGCGTCAACGAAGCGCTCTCGAGCATGGCGCCCATCGACAACGACATGCTTGCCTACTCTTACCAGTTCGACAAGATTGCCGCGCAAGACTACGAGCCCGGCGGCTGGCCCGTCGTACTGAAGTCGAAGACGAACGCGTGGGAGAAGTCGGCCGACGACTGGCTGCTCGCCCCCGCAAGCTAAACCCCCTTTGAGCCCGGCGCGGCCGCCGTGCGTCAAACAGCACAGGCCGCGCCGGGCTCGAATTGTTTTCTTCAACGAAGGTTTCACATGCATTCTGTTTCTCCTTTCACCCCGCGAGGGCGAGCGTGAACGGCGCGGCCCTGCTGCAGGGCGCGCTCTCTGGGCTCGCCGCGGGCGGCGTGTACGCGGTGCTCGCGGTCACCCTCACACTCATGTCGAGGCTCGTGCGCGTTGTCAACTTCGCGCAGGCCGCGACCGGCATGTTCGCCGCGTTCACCGCGGTGTGGCTCGCGCACAAGCTCGGTATGCCCGTGTGGCTCGCTACTATCGCGGGCATCATTGTCGGTGCGGCCCTCAGCGCCCTCATCGGTTGGATCGCCGCCGTGTGGCTGTCTGAAGCCGACCTGTCGACCCGCTCCGCCATGACCGTCGCCCCGCTTCTACTGCTCATGTCGCTCTCCTACATCTTCTTCGGCAACAAGCCCCAGCCCTTCGCCCCGATCATTAACGGGCCCGCCTTCGAAGTCGCAGGCGTCGTCGTGAGTTGGGTCACCATCGTGACGGTGTCACTCGCGGTGATTGTGGCTGCCGCGGCTGGCCTCGTGCTGCGCAAGACAACGATCGGCACGAAGCTGCGTGCGCTGTCAGATCGGCCCACCACGGCCGAACTCATCGGCATCGCGTCACGCCCACTGTCCATCGGTGTGTGGGCGGTCACCGGCGCCATCAGCGCCGTCACTATTTTGATCATCGCCCCCACCCAGTCCAACGACGCGGTAAGCCTGTCGATGCTCATCATTCCCGCGGCCGCGGCCGCGCTGCTGGGCGGGTTTAAGCGCCTCGACCTCGCTGTCGTGGGCGGGCTCCTGCTCGGCCTCATCGGCGGCATGGTCGCGCAAATCTCTGAGCTGACCCTCGTGCGCAGCTTCGTGCCGCTCGTGTTCATCGTTGTGATGCTGCTGTGGTCGCAGCGAAAGGAGGTGTGGGATGCTGCTCGCTAACCCTCGCCTACGGGTGATCGCGCCCGTCATTGTGGCGGTCGTAGCCGTCGCTATCGGCTACGCGCTGAGCGTTGGCCTGTCGGGCTACATCGTGTACCTCGCGATCAGCATGATCACGGCATCAATCGCGATCTTGGGCCTCGGCATCGTTACCGGATCGGCCGGCATCATCGCCCTGTGCCAGCTCTCGTTTGGTGCGATCGGTGCCTGGGTGGTTACCTGGATGAACGCGAACGAGGCCCCCGGCGGCTTCATCGTGTGGCTCATTGCCGGTGGGCTTGCCGCGAGCGTTGCGGGCATCATTATTGGGCTCCCTGCGCTGCGTCTACGCGGGGTCAACCTGGCCGTCGTGACCCTCGGATTTGCCGCTGCCCTCGACGTGCTCATCGTGCAGACCCAGTTCCCTGGCCAGAAGGACGGCCTGTCTGTCGCACGCCCCGCCATGTTCTCGAGCGACCGCGAGTACTTCTTCTTCTCAATGATCGTGCTCGTGATCTGCGCCTACGGCGTGTTCTTGCTGCAGCGCAGCCGCGTCGGCAGCAGCTGGAAGGCCGTCGCGTTCTCCGAGCGCGGCACTGCAGCAGTCGGCCAGAGTGTGCGCCTCGCCAAGCTCTCGGCTTTCGCTGTGAGCGCGGCGCTCGGCGGTGTCGCCGGCGGACTGCTCGCGGGCCAGGTGGGCATTCCCTATGCCTCGAGCTTCACACCGATCCAGTCGCTCGCGCTCTACATCCTTGCCGTTATGAGCGGCGCGTACCTCATTGATATGGCGATCTTCGGCGGCATCCTGTGGGTGCTCGTTCCCGAACTGCTGCGCCGCTGGGGCGTACCCCAAGACTGGGGTTTCGTCGTGTTTGGCCTGCTCGGCATTCAGGCCCTCACCGCGGGCTCCAACCTGGGTGAGGGGATCCGGAGCCTGACGAGAAAGAAATTTGGGCGCAGGATCTCGCCCGCCACAGCGGGTGACGTGTCGACGAGCGTACTCGACGTGTTCGCTGTGCCCGAGGCACGCGAGCCCGTCGCGGCCGGGGCGCCCCCCGTGCTCGCGGTACGCGGGCTGGGCGTGCAGTTTGGTGCGCTGAAGGCACTCGACGACGTGTCGCTCGAGGTGAAGCCGCGTTCGATCATGGGTCTCATCGGGCCAAACGGCGCCGGCAAGTCGACGTTTGTCGACGCCGTGAGCGGGTTTCTGCCGCAGCACACCGGCGAAGTCTCGCTGGACGGCGCCGATATTACGCGGCTCGATCCGGTCGCGCGCGCTCGTAAGGGCCTGCGCCGCACGTTCCAGCAAGATCGCGTGCCGCCGCAGCTCACCGTCGAAGCGTATGTGCGATTTGTCGCACGTAAACGCCTCGATGTTGAGGAGCTGCGTGACGCGCTTGCGTTCATGGGATGCCCGCCGCCAGAGGAGAAGCTCGCGAACGTCGACGTCGGTACGCGAAGGCTCATCGAGGTCGCGGCGGCCGTGCTGTCTGGGCCCAAGGTGCTGATTCTTGATGAGCCAGCCGCCGGTCTTTCACACGAAGAGCACATTCAGTTTGGCCACCGGTTGACGCGTATTCCATCGCGTTTCGACACCGCGATTGTGATCATTGAACACGATCTCGACCTCGTGCGCAGCGTGTGCACCGAGCTCACGGTGCTCGATTTTGGGCGTGTGCTCGCGCAGGGTGAGGCAGCGGCGGTGCTTGAGGATCCGGCCGTGATCGCGGCCTACATGGGAGATGCGGAGGTCATTTCATGAGCGAACTGCAGCTGACCGGGGTGACGGTGAGGCGGGGCGCTGGCCCCGTGATCTCGAACGTCGATCTGACCCTTCGGTCGGGCGAAGTGCTCGCGCTCGTCGGCCCCAACGGCGCCGGCAAAACGAGCCTGCTCGAATCGGTGTCGGGCGTGATCGGTCACGCCGCGGGTGACATGGTCGTCGATGGCGCTTCGTTTGGTGGGCTGGGTCGCGTGCAGCGCGCGAAGCTCGGTATCGCGCACATCGAGCAGGGGCGCGCGATCTTCCCGTCGCTCACGGTGCGCGAGAACATCATGCTCACCGCGAAGACGCAGCGCGCGCTCGACGAGGTGCTCGCCTCGTTCCCTGAGCTCGAAAAGCGCATCGATTCACAGTCGGTGCTGCTTTCGGGCGGCGAGCAGCAGATGGTGGTGCTCGCGCGTGCATTTGCGTCGAAGCCGAGGTTCTTGCTGATCGACGAGATGAGCCTGGGCCTCGCGCCCGTCGTCTTCATGCGCCTACTGCCGCTGATTCAAGAGATCGCTGCGTCTGGGGTGGGGGTGCTGCTTGTTGAGCAGTTCACGCACCTCGCGCTCGGCATCGCCGATGAGGCGATGGTCGTGGCGAGCGGCCGCGTGAGCGAGGCGCAGGGCCCCGCGGCCCGCCTGTCCGAGGACCCGGATCTCTTGCGGGCGGCCTACCTCGGCGGGTGACGGTTTCTCGGCACGGCTTCAAGCATCAATCGAGCGTCAGCCATCAGTATTCTGAAAATACTGATGGCTGACGCTCGATTGATGTGTAGGCCTGTTCATGTATCGGCCTCATGCTGTGTAAGAGTGCCCGTGATCGGGTTGCCCCTAATGCGCAGGAATCACATGCCCGCGTGCTCGAAGGCAAGCGTCGGCAGGTCGACGATGTGCGCGCCGCCGTCTGCGACGATCACCGCGCCGGTGATGTACGACGACTGGTTCGAGCCCAAGAACCGCACGATTGACGCAATCTCTGCGGGCTCGGCGGGGCGCCCGAGCGGCACATCTGCTGTCACTGCTGCGTAGCCGGCCTCGCGGCCAGTAATCTCTGCGGCGTGTGCCGCAAACTCGTCCATCTCTGCGTCGGCCATGGGCGTGCGCACCCACCCCGGGCAGATCGCGTTCGTGCGCACGCCGAGCCTGGAGTAATCACGGGCGAGGCTGCGCGTGAGGCCCACGAGGGCGTGTTTGCCGACCGTGTACCCCGCGACCGAGGGGCCCGCGAATAGCCCAGCGAGCGACGACACAATCACGATTTGACTGCCTGCCGAACCATTTTCTGCCGCACTGCGTCGCAGTTCGGGCAGCGCTTCACGAGTCATCACGAACGCGGTCGACAGGTTCGCCTTGATCGAGCTTTCCCAGTCATCATCGCTCGTGTCACCGACCGCCGAGAAGCCATGCCCACCCGCGTTCGCGACGAGCACGTCAATGCGGCCAAACTTCTCGATCACCTGCGCAACGGCGGCACGGGCGGATGCACCGTCTGCCGCATCGGCCACGATCGGGGTCGCCCCCGTGCGCGCCTCAGTCTCTTCGAGCGGGCCCAGTCTGCGCCCCACAATGACGACGCGAGCGCCCTCTGACACATATCGCTCAGCGATGGCCGCGCCAATGCCCGTGCCGCCGCCGGTGATCACGACCACTCGGCCGCTGACATCGCTGCCTGTGTTGACATCACCCCTTGTGGAGACATCACCAATTGCGGAGACGTCGTTACTCTCATTGGGGGTTTCGGTCTGCTGGGTCATGGTGTACCTCTCGAGTGTGTTGCGGCTGCGTTGCCGCGTAAATAGTGTGCCGAAAACTACGCGCTAGGTGCGAGTCAGCACCAAGCTGCGCGCTCTCGGCCCATTGGTGGTCACAGTGAGACAAGCGCACGGGCCCGGCACCAGCAAGAATTGCAGCAGTACCTCAAGCCCACCGACACAACTGTCTACGATTGTAGAATAATCGATGTGTGTGCATCTCACACCCTCCCCGCAGCAGAAACGGAGTCAATGTTGACCACCTACCCAGACCTCATCATCACCGACGCTCGCGTGTACACAGTCGACGCGGCACAGCCCTGGGCAGAAGCCCTCGCAGTCAAAAATGGCCGCATTCAGGCGGTGGGCAGCGCCGCAGAGATTGGGGCGCTGCAGGGCCCGGGCACCGAGGTACGTGAGCTTGGCGGCGCCTTTGTCATGCCCGGCCTCGTCGATGCTCACAACCACCACGCCGTTGCGGGCGAGGAGGAGCTGTTTCAGCTGCGCCTGCCCATCGGCGCGCACCTCGACGAGATCATCGCCGCGGTGCGCACACACGCAGCGACGCTTCCCGCTGATGCCTGGGTCGTAGGCGGCCCCTGGGCGAGCGATCGCCTGGGCGAGGTCAACACGGCAGCGGCCCTCGCGCTTCTCGACGAAGCTGCGGGCGGGCGCCCCGTGGTGCTCTCTGACGACTCGCATCACAACCGCTGGGTCTCTTCACGCGCGCTCGAGCTCGCTGGTGTGAGTGCCGGATCAGAGGGCGTCGTGGTCGACAGCGCGGGGCGCGTAACGGGTGTGCTCCTCGAAGCCGCGGGCATTCCTGTCGCGCAAGCGCAGCGCGCTGCGGGTGGGCTCACCGAGGAACAGAACCGTGACGCATCGCGTCATGGCGTCTCGATTCTCAATTCGTTTGGCATCACCGCGTTTCAAGACGCCGCCATCGGCGCTCACAACCTCAGGGCGTTGCACGCTCTCGACACCGCAGGCGAACTCGACGCTTGGGTCGTCTCGTCGATGCTCGTGAACGACGACATCTTCGGTTACCCCGAGATCGGTGACGAACTGGTGTTTACGGGCGAACAGTACCGCACCACCCATCACCGCCCCGACTTCGTCAAGATCTTTCTCGATGGGGTGCCCCCCACCGGCACCGCTGCCTTTATTGAGCCTTATCTGCCCAGCGAGGCACACGGCCACGACCACCACGGCGAGACCCTATTCACCCCGAGCGAGCTCACCGACTGGCTGCGCCGCGTCGCGCAGGTGGGTCTCGGCGCCAAGATTCACTGCACCGGTGACGCATCGGTGCACGAGGTATTGAACGCCGTCGAGACGCTGCGCGCCGAGGGCATCACAGATACGCGCTACAGCATCGCGCACGGACAGTTTGTGCACCCCGACGACGTAGCCCGATTTGGCAAGCTGGGTGTCGACGCCGAGATCTCGCCGTTTATCTGGGTGCCCGGCCCGATCGCGCAGGCCATCAGCGAAGTGCTGCCCGCCGAGCGCGCCGAGCGTATGCAGCCGAACCGCGACCTGCTCGACACTGGCGCAGTCGTCGCGGGCGGCTCGGACTGGCCGGTCTCCCCCTCACCGAACGCGTGGGAAGGCATCCACGGCCTCGTCACCCGTCAGGATCCGAGTGGTCAGTACCCCGGCACGCTCTGGGCCGAACAGGCCATCTCACTCGAGGAGGCCATCGCGGCGTTCACCATCGGTGGCGCCACATCGATGGGGCTTGGAGGCGAGGTCGGGTCACTCGAAGCCGGCAAGTCGGCCGACTTCGTGCTGCTGGACCGCAACCCGTTTGAGCACCCCGCGACCGAGCTCGTCAAGACCCAAGTCGACGAGACCTGGTTCGCTGGCCGACTGGTCTTCGCGCGCTCCGACAGCTAATTATTAGGAGACCCTCGTGTATAAACTCATCGTGCTCTACCCTGAGCCCACCGATCCGGCCGCCTTCGAGTCGTACTACCGCGACACTCACCTGCCCCTGTGCGCGAAGCTGCCGGGCGTCCAAGATATCTCGTTCGCGATTGGCCTGGGGGCACCAGCTCCCTACTTCGCGATCTTCGAGGCGACTTTCGCCGACGAAGCGGCCCTCGGTCGGGCGATGAGCTCCTCCGAGGGCCGGGCGGTCGAAGCCGACGTGCCTAACTACGCCACCGGCGGCGCGACCGTGTTCACGTTTCCGGTCGAGCAGCTGGCGCTGTAGTCCGTGACCGGGGGCTCGGGCTCGTTCCCGGCCCCCGCACCACCTCGGCTAGTTCGCTAACCAGGGGTGGCAGCGCATACTGGTAAGTGTCACCCCGACTGGCAAAGGAGCCACCCATGTCTGTTGATGCGTCCGATCGTTCCACCCACACCCACGGTCAACGAGTCACCGAGCCCACTTCTGTCGTGCACCCGCTCGATCCGCTCACTGCAGCAGAAATCGCGCAGGCGCGGTCCCTGCTCGCCGCGGCAGGGCACCTCGGCAAGCACCAGCGCGTCGCGCAGTTGTTGCCCCTCGACCCAGACAAGGCGTGGCTTGCAGCGTGGACTCCCGGCGACGAGATTGAGCGTCGCGTCGAGGTCGTGCTGCTCAATGTCTCAGACGGCACTTCGCAGCTCGCCGTCGTGGCGCTGCACGGCACCAACACAGCAGGCGCAGCAGGCGCTATCAAGAGCATTCGCGCCATCGACACGGCCACCGAGGGGCAGCCGCAGTACATCTTCGAGGAGTACGATCGCGCGGCAAGCATCGCCAAGGCCTCAGATGGCTGGCAGGCCGCCATGCGCCGCCGCGGCCTCGAGGACCGCATGGAGCTCGCGTTCTGCGCACCACTCGCGCCCGGTTTCTTCGGTCGCGCAGACGAGGCTCATAAGCGCGTCATCCGCTCGCTCACGTTCTTGCGCGATGATCCGCAGGACAGCCCCTGGGCGCACCCTGTCGAGGGGCTCATCGTGCACATAGACCTGTCGAGCGGCAGCGTGATCCGCGTCGAAGACGAGGGCGATGTGCCGGTGCCCACAGCCCACGGCAACTACACGGCCGACGCGCAGGGCCCCGCGCGCACGAGCCTCAAACCGATCGAGATCACCCAGCCCGAGGGCCCCAGCTTCGAGGTCAACGGCTCGCGCGTCACCTGGGAAAACTGGTCGTTTCGCGTGGGCTTCAATCAGCGCGAGGGCCTCGTGCTCAACCAGCTCAAGTTTCGTGATGGCGACGAGGAGCGCGAGGTGCTGCATCGCGCGAGCGTACCCGAGATGGTCGTGCCTTATGGTGACACGGCGCCCGGCCGCTTCTGGATCAGCTACTTCGATGCCGGCGAGTATCTGCTCGGCAAGAACGCAAACACGCTCAGCCTCGGCTGCGACTGCCTCGGCGTGATTCACTATTTCGACGGCTTTGTGCCCGACGATCACGGCCACCCTGTCAAGATCCCCCAGGTCATCTGCATGCACGAGGAGGACTACGGGATCCTCTGGAAGCACACCGATCTCGACGGCAACACCGAGGTACGCAGGTCTAGGCGCCTCGTCATCTCGTACTTCTCGACCATCGGCAACTACGACTACGGCTTCTTCTGGTACCTGTATCTCGACGGCACCATTCAGCTCGAGGCGAAGGCCACCGGCATCGTGTTTGCGAGCGCAGGTGACCCCGGATCGCCCAACCCCCACGCGCCCGAGATCGCTCCCGGCATCTTCGCGCCGGTGCACCAGCACCTCTTTTGCGCGCGGCTCGACACCGCCCTCGACGGCGAAGCGAACACGCTGCACGAGGTCGAAGTGGCGGGGATTCCGATCGGACCCGAAAACCCGCACGGCAACGCGTTTACCTGGAACAGCCGCCAGCTCACCACCGAGCATGAGGCCAGGCGGCGTGCGAACCCCGCCGCCGGGCGGGTATGGGAGGTGCGCAGCGCCGAGCGCACCAACAGGCTCGGCCACCCCACCGCGTTCAGGCTGCTGCCGCAGGGCCAACCCACGCTCATGGCGCAGCCAGAATCGACGGTCTACAGTCGGGCCACGTTTGCGACCGAGCATCTGTGGGCGACACAGTATGCCCCGGGCGAGCGGTTTCCGGCGGGCGACTTTCCAAACGCGCACCCGGGTGGTGCGGGCCTGCCTGCATGGACCGCGCAGAACCGATCGCTCAATGAAGAAGACATCGTACTCTGGCACGTGTTTGGACCGACTCACGTGCCACGCCCCGAGGACTGGCCCATTATGCCCGTCGACTACTCGGGCTTCTTGTTCAAACCGCACGGCTTTCTTGACGAGAACCCGGCCATGAACCTACCCGACGGCGCGAATCGGGGAGGAATGACAGGCGCGTGCTGTGCCAGCGGTGGCTGCGGCTGCTGCGCGGGCGGCGCCTGCCGCTGCGGCAGCGCGGGTTGCGCGTGCGGTAACCCGCGCGCCTAGTGCCTGAGTTGACCGGCTGAAGCGAATTTCGCGGCCCCCATACATTGGGGTCGCCCTAGTGTCGGAAATACCGCCCGCCGGCGCTGTAGGTTGATCCATAGCGTTCACACGTCGTTATTATGCCCACCTCTGCCTACCGTTTTGACCTGCGCCTACGAAAACTGCGGTTGTTTGACTGCGAAATCGTAGGCGCAGGTCGGACTCATAGGCGCGAGTGGGCGGCCATGACTCTGCACACAGTTACACAGGCGCAGACACAGGACTCGTGCCACTTTGGTGCTGGCGTGCAGTGCACACCAACTCTTCACGTCATCCCGCGCGAGCTTGCGAGTCGCGGGATCCACACCACAGCGGCTGGATTCTGCGATGCACTCCGTGCCCGCAGAATGACAGGTACTAGGACGTGCCCGCAGAATGACAGGGCATGTAGGACGTGCCCGAAAACGGCAGGGCGGACCATGCCCAGCAAAC
Organism: Leucobacter faecis; assembly: GCF_054456695.2. Lineage (NCBI taxonomy): Bacteria > Bacillati > Actinomycetota > Actinomycetes > Micrococcales > Microbacteriaceae > Leucobacter > Leucobacter faecis. Next base: position 155,670 of record NZ_JBTJER020000003.1, on the reverse strand, counting down.
GGCCACGACGCGTGGGGTGGGGCCTTCCGGGCCGCTGCTTGGTTGGGTCTGGCAGGAGCGGCGGCGCAGCCGACGCGACCGGAGAGCAGCGGCCCGGAAGGCCCCATCCCACGCCCCGCCTACCATCAGTCGGCGATGGCCGCTACGGCCTCCCCGATCCGGCGCAGCACCGTGTGATCGTGACTCGATCTGGCGCCGGGCACATAGCACAGGCGCTTAATCTCACCGCTGGTAAACCGGTAGCTGCGGTGTGCTTCGTACAGCTGCCAGTCGACCGGGCCGCCGTAGTCGTATCCGACGCTAATACCGGTAAACGGCGCCATGCCGAGCAGCATGGGCACCTGCGCGATCTCTGCGGCGAGCGCACCGTCGACTTCGAGGCGTAGCCGCCAGCGCAGCTCGGGCAGCTCGTCTACGCGCAGCACGAGCTTGTGCAGGCCCGGCGCAAGCCTGGCGCCACGTGCCCGGTGCATATTGCCGTACGCGTTGTACGAAATGAGTGGGGCACTCTCGTCGATCGCGAGGAGGTAGCCGCCGCCCTGGTCGCCGTGCGCAACGATGACACCCGCCGCGTTCTCACCCACGAAGATCTCGGAGTCGACGACGAACGATCGCAGCACCGTGAGTTGAGCCGAGCGGTAGCGCTCGAGCGGCGGGCGAAACGGCACGAGCGTCACAGGGTCTTGGAGCATGCGCTCGGTTTCGGGCCGGTTCTGGTGCAGGCTGCCGTCGTCGTCGAGCGGAAATACCGCGTTGTGCCACGCTTCTTCGCGCCACTTCTCGGCGAGGTCGGCGGTGCGCTCGGGCTCCGCCGCGGCGAGGTTGACCGTTTCTGTCGGGTCGCTGGCCAGGTGGTAGAGCTCCCATGTTCCTCCCACGGCCCCCTCGGCGCGGGTGGGGGTGTGATCAGACAGCGCCTTCCACTCCCCCTCGACCATGGCCCTGCGTCCCACCACTTCGAAGTACTGTGCTGCACGGCCCGCGGCCTGCGGGTCTGACAACACATCGACGACGCTGCGCCCGTCGGGGGTTTGTGCGGGGAGGCCGGCGAGCGTTGCAAGCGGCGCAACGCCCGCGAGCTCGAGCAGCGTGGGGGTGAGGTCAGACACGAACACAAACTGCTCGCGCAGCCCTCGTGCGCTGATGGGTGCTGCCGGCCACGACACGATCAGCGGCGCGTGCACTCCCCCCTCGTAGGTCGTCGACTTGAACGAACGAAACGGAGTATTTGAGACCCGCGCCCACCCGGTCGGGTACTGGCTAAAGAGTTTGGGGCCGCCGATGTCTGCAACGTTTCGGGGTACATCGCGCACCCAGTCGCTCGGTAGTTCACCGTTCGTTCCAAACTGCGCGAAGTAGCTGCGGGTACCGGTGGGGCCGCCCTCAGCGGTGCCGCCGTTATCGCTCGCCAGCACGATGATCGTGTTGTCGAGCTCACCCAACTGCGCCAGCCGTTCACGCAGCTGCCCGACGCTCTGGTCGATCGAGTCGACAGCGGCGGCGTAGACCTCCATGTGCCGCGCAAACAGGGCGCGGTCTGCCTCGCTCAGGGAATCCCAGGCCGGGATCTTGTCGCCGTCGGCGAGGGCTTCGCTCGGCAGAGTGGCGTGATCCGGCACGATGCCGAGCTCTTGCTGCCGCGCGAAACGGGACTCGCGCAGGGCGTTCCAGCCGGCCTCGTAGCGGCCCGCGTGCCGCGCGATGTCGGCCTCTTTGGCCTGGATCGGGCCGTGCACCGAGGTGTGGGCGTAGTAGAGCAGAAAGGGCTTCGCGGCGTCGTTGACCCGCAGCTCGTCGATCATCGCGATCGCCTCGCCCGTGAGTTCGTCGGTGAGGAAGTAGTCGTCGGCGAACTCGGCTACGTCGACGACCGAGTTGTCGCGTACGAGCCGGTGCGGGTGGTGCAGCGATGTGAAGCCGTCCATTGACCCGAAGTAGCGGTCGAAGCCGCGCTGCAGCGGCCACGACGACTTGTCGGCCGCGTCGTGCAACCGCGATTCACCCGTCAGGTGCCACTTGCCGACCATGAACGTGGCGTAGCCGCCCGCTCGCAGAGACTCGGCGAGCGTCGCCGCATCGCGCGGTAGTTCGCACGTGAACCCGGGGTAGCCGGGGTCGGTGTGGGCGACGAATCCGAAGCCTGCGCGGTGGGGGTTTAGCCCCGTGAGCAGCGCCGCTCGGGCGGGCGAGCACATGGGGGCCGTGCGGTAATTCGTGAATACCCAGCCGCCCGCGGCGGTGTCATCAATGTGCGGGGTAGGAATCTCGCTGCCGAAGGGGCCGAGGTCGCTAAACCCGAGGTCGTCGATGAGCATCACGACGATGTTGGGGGCGCCTTCGCGGGCGCGTTGCGCGGCGGGCCACCAGGGCGTCGAGTCAGAGACGAACTCGCTCGCGCGTCCCTCGAACCCTTCGTAGCCTCGGCGTGCTGGGCCCGGCGCCGCCACGGTTACCCCGCCTTTCTGATGAGTTCGAGGATCTCGGTGCGCAGCCTTGCGAACTCAGGCAGCGAGCGCGAGCTGATCTGGTCACGCGGCTCGGGCAGGTCGATGTCGAGAATTGTCGTGACGCGCGCGGGGCGTTCACCCAGCACGACCACGCGGTCAGACAGGTAGACGGCCTCGTCGATGTCGTGGGTGACGACGACAATTGTCATGCCAAACTGTTCGCGAATCTTGAGGCACAGGTCTTCGAGTTCAAAACGCGTCTGCGCGTCGACCGAGGCGAACGGCTCATCCATGATGAGCACCTCGGGGCGATACGCGATCGCGCGGGCGATCGCGACGCGCTGCTGCATGCCGCCCGACAGCTGCCACGGATACTTCTGCTCGGCGCCCGCAAGCCCCACGGCTTTCAGCGCCGATGAGATGCGCTCTTCACGTTCGGCGGCTGGCAGCCGCAGGTGCTTGAGCGGCATGCGCACGTTCTTCTCGACCGTCAGCCACGGCATGAGCGAGCGTGTGTACTCCTGAAACACGAGGGCCATCTGCTCGGGCGGCCCATCGATCAGGTTGCCGTCGATCTCGGCGCGGCCCGACGAGATCGACTGCAGCCCCGTGAGGCACTTGAGCAGCGTCGTCTTACCAATGCCCGAGGGGCCGACGATGCACGCAATCTCGGCCGCGCGCACATCGAAGGTGAGGTCGGCGATGACCGGCACAGACCCCTTCTTCGTCTCGTACGTCTTGGCGAGGCCCTGCACGCTGAGGCGCACCGGTGCGTCTGCGAGAAAAGCATTGGGGCTCATAGGTTCTTCTCCGTCTCTTGAGCGGCGATGTACCAGCGCAGCACGCGGCGCCGGAAGATGTTGAACAGTGCAGTGGACGCGTAGCCGATCACGCCCAGCACGAGAATGCCGACCCACATGTCGGCGATCATGAACGACTGCTGCGCGAGGAGCGTCCACGCGCCGAGGCCCGTCGATGACCCGAGCATCTCGCTCGCGATCATCACGACGAACGCGGTGATGAGGCTCACCTGCACCCCCGAAAGAATTCGTGGACTAGCAGCGGGCAGTGTGACCGAGAAGATCCGGTCGACCCAGCCGAAGCGGTACACGCGGCTCACCATCGCGAGCGTAGGTTCGGCGCCACGAATGCCGTCGATGGTCGAGATGAGCACCGGAAACACCGAGGCGAGCGTGATCGAGAGGATACGTGTTTCGTTACCGAATCCGATGAGTGACACGAAGATCGGTACGAGCGCGACAGGCGGAATCGCGCGGAAGAAGTGCACGACCGGTTCGATCAGCCACGACAGCACCGGCACCATGCCAAACGCGATGCCGAGTGCCACACCGATCACGCACGCGAGCAAGAACGACAGCACGAGGTTGCCCACCGACGAGCCCACGTTGATCCAGAACAGCTCGGTGCCCAGCACGTCGCCGAAGCGACTGAGAATCTGCTGCAGCGGCGGGAAGAACGCGTTCGTTGACGAGGCGGAGGTGACCCACCAAATCGCCAGCAGCACGACCGGTACGGCAATTTCGACGGCGATGAGGGCTCCCTTGGGCAGCCCCGAACGCCGCTGCTTGCGCGCGACACGCGTGCGCACCCTGATTGACGAGGTAAATACCATTAGTGCGCCTCCTTGCGGTACTGCGGGTGCCAGTGCAGCAGCCGTCGTTCGCCCCATTGGCTCAGCCCCTGCACCATGAGACCCAGGATGCCGAGAATGAGCACGTACGCGAACAGCTGTGGCTGGTTGCCCGAGAGCTGCGAAAGCACGAGGCTCTGTCCAAGACCGGGGCCGCCACCAATAAGCCCCGCCACAACCGCGACGATGAGCGCGGTGGGAGCTGCGACACGCAGCGCGGTGCCGATGTAGGGCAGCGCGCTCGGCAGCACGATGCCAAACAGGATCTCGCTGCGGCTGAGACCGTACGACTGGCCCGTCGCCTTCGCGACCGGATCAGTATCGAACACGCCCGCAGAGGACTGTACCGCGATTGCCACGAAACAGCCGAAGAATGTAAGAAAGATGCCCATGCCCATGGTGGGGCCGAGCACGAGGACAACGATCGGAAGCACGACGATCGGGGGGATCGGCTTCAAAAACTCGAGGGGCACGCGGGTCGCGTGCATCGCGAGCGGCGAGACACCAATGCCCACGCCCAGGATCACGCCGAAGAGCGCGGCGAGCACGAGGCCCACCACCGACATGACGAGGGTGTCGTAGGTGGCCTGCCACATTTCGGCGGTGCCGAGCAGTTGCACGGCCTCAGCGATAGCCTCACCGGCGGTGGGGAGCGGCGAATCCTTGAGCGGGCCGACCGCGGCAGACACCTGCCACACGCCGAGTGCGGCGAGGGCGCCTACGGCGCCCACGCCCCACTGCGCGACTCGATTGGATGCCACGGGTTAGCCCTTGGTCCAGATGATGCCGTTCAGGTCGACCGGCTTTTCGAGGAAGCCGAGCTTCACCATCTTGTCGTTGACGTTCTCAAGGTCACGCGGGGCGACTTCGAGCGGCCAGTACGGCACGACGACCTCGTCGACGCTGAGCTTCGAGTCGGTGTACTTGAGGCCCGCCTCGATCGATTCTTCGGGGTGCTCGTTGGCGTACTCGTTCGACTTCTTGACTGCGCGCTGGAACGCGGCGATCGCGTCGGGTTTCTGCTCGATGACCGGCTTACCGCTCACCCACAGGCCGACGGCACCCTCGCCAAAGAACGCCACCGAGGGCGCTGCGATCTGTTGCGAGCCCTGCTCCTCTGCCTCTGATGTGAAGGGGCTCACGAGCGCGGCCGCGTCAACGTTGCCACTCTTGAGCGCAGCTACCGCCGAGGTGAAGTCGAGCACGACCCACTCAACGCCGGTGTCGGGGTTGATGCCCTCTTGCTCGAGCAGGTCAGCGATGACCACCTCGAGCTGCGCCTTGCGCGCGGGGATCGCGATCTTCTTGCCCGCGAGGTCCTTGATCGAGGTGATGCCGCTGTCTTTGCCTGCGAACAGGCCGGTGTCGTCGAACTGCGTCAGGTCTTCCTCGTCAAGCACACCGGGCTGCGCCCCGTCTGCGGCGCCGACAACGTAGAGCGCGACGCCCTGACTGAGAGCGTTCATGAGCGGAATGCTCGGCGAGTAGGCGACGTCAATCTGACCGCCCTGCGCGGCAGCGAGACCGGCGGGCGGGTTCGCGACGATCGACGTTTCGATTTCAAGCCCCTCCTCTTCGAAGAACCCCTTTTCGATGCCGTTGATCAGGCTGCCGTCAGACGTGAGACCGATCGTTGCGACCTTGAGCTTGGTGAGCCCGTCACCGCCGGCGTCGCCGCCGTCGCTCGCGCCACCCGAGCAGCCGGCGAGCACGAGGGCGGCAGCCGGAAGCAGCGCGAGGGCTGCGATCAGGCGATTGTTCTTCTTCATGTGCGACTCCTTCGTCGACGTTGTGCTGGTGTAAGCCAGGCGACCCTGTGCTGACACAGTACGTCACCATCTGGTGATTAACAAGGATAATCTCCAATCGGTGTTGAAAAATAACGAGCAGATAACGTTTCATCACCAACTGGTGACGAAAAAGGGGTGCATGATCGACTCTTGTAGTGCACACTGCCTCACGTGGGCGCCAAGGGAGAACCAAATGCCAAAGATCGTTGACCACGAAGAGCGACGCCGTCACATCGTTGAGGCGGTCACCCGCATTATCATTCGCGACGGCTTCGATCGCGTCACCATGCGCGAGATCGCGGCCGAGGCCGGCTACGCCCACGGCGCGATCGTGCGCTACTTTCCCAACAAGAACAGCCTGCTCACCGCATCGTTTTTAAGCCTCTACGACCAGGCGAACGCGCGCATCGCCACCGAGCTCCCCGGGCTGCGCGGGCTCGCGGGGCTCGAGCGCATCTGTCTCGAGATCTTGCCCTTTGGCGAGGTCGGGCCGCTCTACGCCCGCGTGGTGATCTCGTTCTGGGATCACGCCTCACAAAACGAGGGGCTCGTCGAGATTCACCGCGAGAACAACAGCCGGTGGCGCGAGCTGTTTCGGATGTTCCTCACACAGGCGCGTGAAGACGGCGAGCTCGCAGCGCACGTCGACATCGAGGCAGCCGTCAACCAGGTCGCCGCCCACAACGCCGGCTGGCAGATGACAGCGGTGCTGCTGCCCGAGAACGCGGGCGACGAAAACGTGCAGCGGGCGCTCGACACCCTCATTCAGGGTCTTCGAGCGCCCGCCGACACTGCTCAGTAGCTACCGCGCGAAACCGCTACCGCGAAACAACTACCGCTCAGCAACTATCGCTCCCCCGCCAACACAAACTTCGCGCCCAGCTCGCCGATCACGACGGCAGGGGCGTTCGTGTTGCCGGTCGTGACCCGCGGCATCACCGACGCGTCGATCACGCGCAACCCATCAATGCCGTGCACCGCGAGCCTCGGCGAGACCACGGCCAGCTCATCGACGCCCATCTTGCAGGTGCCCACCTGGTGGTGGTACGTCGCGACCGTGTTACGCACATAGTCGACCAGGTCGTCGCCGTCGCCCACCTCGGGCCCCGGGTACACCTCGGTCGCGCCCCACGCGCCCGCGAGCGCGGGCTGCCGACCGATGCGGCGGCACTGGCGCACCGACGCGACGAGCGAGGCCACGTCTTCTTCGTGTCCCAGCGCGTCAATGTCAATGCGCACCGGATCCTTCGCGCCCGGCCCCGACAGCGTGAGTTCGCCGCGGGCCTGCGGTGTCACGAGCCCGCCCATCAGGGTGAACCCGTCACCCGTGCGCGGCGCGAGCGTGTCACCATACATCGGCACCGAGAAGTTGATCGGCTGCGTGTCTGGGCGATCGAGCTCTGCGCGACTCTTCCAAAACAGGTGCGTCTGCGTCACCGAGCGCCCCGCCACGGGCGGCCCGACGGGCTGCTCGGTCTCAAAGATCACGGGCGCGAGCACGTGATCGTGCAGGTTTTTGCCCACCCCCGGCAGGTCAACGCGCGACACGATGCCGTGTGCGGCGAGCTCGCTGGCAGGTCCGATTCCGGATCGCAGCAGCACCCGTGGCGAGTCAAGGGCGCCTGCCGCGAGGATCACCTCGTCGGCGTACAGCTCGTGCAGTTCGCCGCCCTGTTCGTAGCGCACACCCGTGACCCGCGGGGTCTTGTGTGGAGCGTCTGCCGCGGCCGCCGATCCGGAGCCAGCGCCAGAGGAACCCGCAGCGTCAGCAGCGAAGATCAGCTCGTGCACCTGGCAGCCGACCTCTACGCGCACGCGGTCGCGCACCGGCTTCAGGTACGCCATGTAGGTGTTGAACCGCTCGCCGTCGCGCATGTTGACCTGCTGCTGCGAGACGCCCTCGACCGATGCGCCGTTGTAGTCGGGGTTGTGCGTGAGCCCCTCTTCGACCGCGGCGTCGATTATGGAGCGCTGAATCGGGGCGAGCTCATACTCGCTCGTCACATCGAGCAGGCCATCGCTGCCGTGCAGCGCGGGGTCGCCCGAACCGTGAAAGTTCTCGATGTCGCGGTACACGGGCAGCACATCGTGCCAGGCCCAGCCGTCGTTGCTGAGTTCGGCCCAGTGGTCGAAATCCTCGGGCACGCAGCGCACCCAAATCATCGCGTTGAGCGAGTGCGAACCGCCGAGCACCTTGCCGCGGGGCAGGTGCAGCCTGCGACCGTTCGCGCCGGGCTGCGGCTCGGTGTAGTAGTCCCAGTCGTCGGCGCTGTGCCACAGCTCCCCCATGCGGCTCGGGTCATGAATCGCGGGGTTGACGTCTTCGCCGCCACCCTCGAGCACGGTCACCTGCACGCCCGCGTCGGCGAGACGCCTGGCCACGACAGAGCCCGCAGAGCCCGCTCCCACAACGATCACGCTGCGAGGTGCGACACCTGGCGCGCTGGGTGTGCTGGGTGTGCTGGGTGTGCTGGGCATTGCCGCGGGGGTAGTAGTTGCTTCAGTCAAGACGATCCTCTCTTGCGCCGCGTCGTTGCAGCGCCCACCTAGTGTTGAGCCTGCCACCGCACGCGCGAGAGCGCGAGCGAAACCCACGGGTTATTCCCGCTGATACAAGGGTCTCGCTCGCGCTCTCAAGTGGGCGACGCAGGGTCGCTGTTGCCGTGACCAGCTGCAGCGAAGTGCCGCGGCGCAGCGGCAGACGCTACTTCGCCGGCTGAATCTGGCGCAGCGTGGGGAACATCATGCCGGTGACGGGTTCGAGCTCGATGCCCGCGTCGGTGACAAACACGTTCTTCGACTGGTACCAGGGCACAAACCACGCCTCTTCAACGAGCATCGCGTTGAGCTCGCGAATCTTCTCGTTCTGCTCGTCACCGCGGGGTGCGGCGAGCGCTTCGTCGATCTTGCCCTGCAGCTCGGGGAACTCACTAATGTCGGGCTCGGGCATGTACCACTGCGGCACGGTGAGCTGGCGCGCGATCGACGCTACGGGCTCGGCGTCGACGGCGAGTGATACGAGGAACATCGGGTAGTTGCCCGCGTTGGCCTGGTAGTCGGCCATCTGGTACTCGTCCCACTTCAGGCGCAGCCCCAGGTCTTTGAAGGCCTGTTCGACGGTGGCCTGCCAGGGCTGAAACCCGGGCGCCATCGGCAGCGTGACGTCAAAGCCGTCGGCGTAGCCCGCCTCGGCGAGCAGCTTCTTCGCCTCTTCAATGTTGGCGCCGGCTGCACGGTTAAGCTCTTCGTCGTAGCCGGGATAGCCCGCGGCAAACACCTGGTTGGTGTACACGCCCAGGCCGTTACCGACGGCGTCGAGCATGGCCTGGCCATCGAAGGCGAGATTCAGTGCCTGGCGCACGCGCACGTCACCGAGCGGCTTCAACTGCTTACCGGTGTGATCGTTGATACGAATGCCCGCCCAGGCGGCGACTTTCTCTGCCACGTTCCAGTTGTTCTGTTCGGCGAGCTCGAGCGCCGTCGCGTCGGCGAACGCGACGTTGATCTGCCCGGCCTCCATCGCGTTGTTGCGGGCGCTCGGATCCTGCAGCGGCAGCACGCTCACCGTGTCAAACGGAAACTCGTCTTCTGCCCAGTGCCCGTCGACGCGGTCGAAGTGGTATTCGGCGCCGGGAATCGTCGTGTCAGAGAGCGTGTAGGGGCCCGAACCCACGGGTGCTTCAACGAGCGTGCCCGCTTCGATCGCCTCGGGGGCGGCCATGTAGCTGCGACCGAGCCCCATGAAGTAGAGCAGCCGGTCGTCGCGCTCGTTCATGTGGATCTCGACGGTGTCGTCGTCGATCGCTTCGAAGCTGTCGACGTTCAAGTAAGCCTCGCGAGAGGTCACACCCTCCTTCAAGAACTCGAGGTTCGCTACGGCGACGTCGGCGTTAAACGCTTCGCCGTTCGAGAACGTCGCGTCGTCACGCAGGTTGAGCGTGATCGTGAGCGCGTCGTCTGAGATCTCCCAGTCGGTCGCGAGCGCGGGCACCGGCTCGCCGTCGCCGTTAAGAGCTACGAGCGGGTCGTACACGGCCGAGAGGTACGGGCCGTTAAAGCCGATGTCTGCGATGCTCGGATCCCACGACACGAGGTCGAGGAAGTTGCCGATCTTCAACTCGGTCGGGGCTGTGGCGGCGGCATCGCCGCCTGCGGCCCCGCCGCCGCCCGCGCACGCGGTCAGGGCGAGCGCTGCAGCCGCGAGCGCCGATGCTGCGGTGAGTGTTCGTTTCATGATGTTCCTTTCGAAAACGGGTACTGCAATGAGTGTGGATCCTGCGAGTCGCTTCGCTCCCGCAGGATGACGAGGGGCGGGCACCCCGCCCCGTCACCCTGCGCGAGCCTACGAGGGGCGGGCGCCCCTCCTTGTCACCCTGCGCGAGCCTGCGAGTCGCAGGGTCCAGGGAACTGGCGGCCTAGTCTGCGAGCTCGGCCACGGCCTCGCCAATGCGCCGGATCACGGTGTGGTCGTGACGCGATTTCGCACCGGGCACGTATGTGAGCTGTTCGATCTGCCCTCCGGTGAAGGGAAAACTGCGGTGCAATTCGTGCAGCTCCCAATCGACGGGGCCCCCGTAGTCGTACCCGACGCTGATGCCGGTGAAGGGTGACATGCCGAGCAGCATGGGCACCTCGGGCAGCGCTGCCACCTCCTCGCCACGGGCGCTGAGCGACACCCGCCACCGCAGTCCGTCGAGCTCGGTAAATCTGAACGACAGTTCGTGGCTTCCGGGTGCGAGCCGGGCGGCGCGAGCGCGATGCATCTCGCCGTAGGCGTTGTAACTCAACAGCGGCGCGCCCGCTTCGAGCGCCAGCAGGTACCCTCCGCCCTGGTCACCGTGCGCGACAATCACGCCCGAGGTTTCGGCGGTCACGGTCACACGTGCCTGCACTTCGAACGAGCGCAGCACCGTGAGCTTCGCGGCCCGAAAACGCTCGAGCGGTGGCCGAAACGGGGTGAGCGTCACGGGCAAAGACAGCGCGTTTTCGGATTCGGGGCGGTTAAGAAACAGGGTGCCGTCGTCGTTCAACGGAAACACGGTGTTGCGCCAGGCCTCGCTGCGCCATGCCTCCGCCATCTCGTGCACCCGGTCTTCGTGGGCGGCAGCGAGGTCGAGCGTCTCGGTGGGGTCCACGGCAAGGTCGTAGAGCTCCCATGCGCCGCCCGCCGCCCCGTCTGCGGAGGTGGGCGGTTTGGTCGACACAGCCTTCCAGTCCCCCGCCACGAGCGCGCGGGCCCCGAACGCCTCAAAGTACTGTTTATAGCGGCCTGGTTGCTGCGGCGTCGCAAGCGCTGGGGTAAAACTCTTGCCGTCGACCTCGAGTGCGGGCTGCCCGTGGCGCGAGGCGAGCGGCGAAACACCCGCCAAGTCGAGCAGGGTCGGAGCCACGTCTGACACGAACACGAACTGGTCGCGCAGCCCCTCCCCCTTCAGCGGCTCCGGTGCGGCCGGCCACGACACGATCAGCGGCGCGTGTACCCCGCCCTCGTACACCGATCCCTTAAACGACCGAAACGGGGTGTTCGAGACGCGTGCCCAGCCGGTCGGGTAGTGCCCGTGCACGCGCGGGCCACCAATCAGCTCGGGGTCGCGCGGCACGTCGCGCACCCAGTTATCGGGCAGCTGCGCCCCGGCCACGAACTGTGAAAAGTAGCTGCGCGTGCCAGTGGGCCCACCCTCGGCGGTGCCGCCGTTATCGCTCGCGATGACGATGATCGTGTTGTCGAGCTCACCGAGCTGGGCGAGCCTTCGTGTGAGCCGCCCCACGCTCTCATCGACCTCGTGCACCGAGGCCGCGTAGACCTCCATGTGCCGGGCGAAGAGCTCACGCTCGGCGTCTGACAGTGCACTCCACTCGGGTACCAGCGCGTCGTCGGCAGCATCACCTGTGGGCAGCACGGCATGATCCGGAACTATGCCGGTCGCCTTTTGGCGCGCAAACCGGGCGTCGCGCAGCGCGTTCCAGCCCGCTTCGTATCGGCCGCGAAAGCGGGCGATCGTCTCGGCCTTGGCCTGTACCGGCCCGTGCACAGCGGTGTGCGCGAAGTAGAGAAAGAACGGTTTCGAACGGTCGTTGGCGCGCAGGTCGTCGACCATGCCGATCGCCTCGTTCGTGAGATCATCGGTCAGAAAGTAGCCGTCTTCGAACTCGGTGCGCGCCACGACCGCGTTGTCACGCACGAGCCGGTGCGGGTGGTGCAGCGAGGTGAAGCCGTCCATTGAGCCGTAGTAGCGGTCGAAGCCGCGCTGCAGTGGCCAGGTGGCACGGTCACCGGCGTCGTGCATTTGCGACTCGATCGTGAGGTGCCACTTGCCGACCATGAAGGTCGCGTAGCCACCCGCGCGCAGCGATTCGGCGAGCGTGGGGGCGGCATCGGGCAGCTGGCAGTTGAAGCCGGGGTAGCCGGGGTCGACGTGCGCTACCGCACCGAAACCGACGCGGTGCGGGTTCAAGCCCGTGAGCAGCGCGGCTCGTGCGGGCGAGCAGACGGGGGCCGTGTGATAGTTCGTGAACACGCAGCCGCGGCCCGCGATCTGGTCGATGTTGGGGGTGTCAATTTCGCTACCGTACGGCCCCAGGTCGCTGAACCCGAGGTCGTCGACGAGCACGACGACGATGTTGGGGGCCGTGCTGGCCGCGCGGTGTGCGGCGGGGTACCAGGGGGTGGACTGCGAGGTGAACTCGTGAGCCAGGCCCTGAAACTCTTCGTATCCGCGTGCGCCGCCTGGGGCCTTCGCCGCTTTCGTCACATCACCCTCCATCGTTAGAGACCATCTGGTCACTAAACACTAAACCTTTTTTGTGACCATTTGGTCACAAACCGGTAACGCTTGCGATATTCGCGCTAACGTGGGTGTCATCGGGCCACAGTTGTGGCTCGTTTGCGCGAACGAAAGGAGACCGTCATGCCCAAAGTTGTTGACCACGACGAGCGTCGCAGCGAACTCGCCGCCGCCGCATGGCACGTCATCGCCCGCGACGGATTCGACCGCCTCACCATGCGCAACATTGCCGCCGAAGCTGGCTACTCCCACAGCGCCTTTGCCCGCTACTTTCCCGACAAAGAGGCCCTGTTGCACGCGGCGTTCTTGCACACTCGCAGCCTCGCCGACGAGGGCATTGTCACCGCCACGAGCGGTGAGCGTGGGCTTGCGGCCCTGCGCAGCATGTGTCTCACCATCATGCCGCTCGGCGAAGACGGGGCGGCCCACGCGCGCGTCGCCCTGGCGTTTTGGAACCACGCCGCACAAAACGACACGTTTGGGCAGTCGCAGCGCGAACACGCCCACTCCTGGCGCGAGCGCCTCCTCACACACCTGGGCGAGGCGGAGGCCGACGGCGAGCTTGCGCCGGGCGTCGATCTCACCGTGGCGTCCGACGAGATCGCGGCCGCCAACATGGGGTGGCAGACGCTGCGCCTCATCATGCCCGAGTTCGCCACAGACGCACGCATGACCGCCGCGCTCGACTCGCTGCTCGCGAGCCTGCGGCCCGCGTAACGGCGCGCGCAACGGCGAGCGCTTCGGCCGACGTACCCACGAGAGTTACCGTTTTTCGTCTACGATGGAGAACTATAAAGCGCCCCTGGCGCTGACATTCAGCTAGCAAGGATGCACATGCCCAAGATCATTGACCACGACAAGCGCCGCGCCGACATCGTCGAAGTCACCTGGCAGCTCATCGTGGAGGGCGGCATCGAGGCCGCCACCATGCGCGAGATCGCTGCACGGGCGGGCTTCGCCAACGGGGCCCTCAAGCACTACTTCTCGGGCAAAGACGCCATCGTCGCGAGCGCCTACGAGCGTTCACTCGGCAGCCTCGGCACCCGAGTGCTCGAACACATCGAGGGCAAGCGCGGCATCGAAGCACTCGAGATGTTTATGCGTTTCACCCTGCCCATTGAGCAGGAAGATGCGACAGCCGCCCGCGTGCTGCTCTCATACTGGGAGCGCTGCGCGTTTAGCCCCGAAATCAAGGGCGGCTACGACGCTCACCTCGACGTGTGGAAGGCAGGCTACCTGACCTTCTTAGAGCAGGGCAGGGAAGACGGCGACATCGTCATTTCGACTCCGGACGACCAGCTGGCAGACGAGATCATCATGATGAACATCGGCGCCACCGTGATTGGCGTGGTGAGCCCCAGCCACCTGCACGAGAGCGTGCTGCACGCGCAGGTCACCGATTTCATCGCCAGGCTGCGCCGCGCGTAGCGAGCCAGCGTGCGCCCCCGATCCGTAGTTTCAGACAGCCAGCTCTGATGCATCCTCGCCCTCTGGCTCTCGTCAGCGGCAGCACCTACACTGACGGTATGACCATGGCAGAAGTGATCGCGGCCGCGATAGCCCTTACCCCCGAGGAACGCTCGCGAGTAGCCGATGTGCTGTCTGACGTAGACGGCCCTGATGCAGTTGCGGTCGAGACTGCTTGGGCTAGAGTGGCTACCCGGCGCGCCGATGAACTTGACCGCGGCACGGTCGCAGGCCTCACTCGCGAAGACTTGAAGGCGCTTTTAGCCAATCGTCGTGCATCGAGATCCGTGTGAGCTTCACGCTCGTCGTCCACCCCGAAGCCGCAGAAGAGCTGAACTAAGCAATCGCTTGGTACGAGCAAGGCGGTCAACACCGAGGTGTTGCGTTTGAAGCTGCCGTCGACAGACTAATCGATCGCTGCCTCGCCTGGCCCCGCTCAGGCGAGATTGTTCCGGTGCCCGAAACTGAGCGGGTCTTCCGGCACGCAAGAATACCAAGATCTCGCTATCGTCTCATCTACTCCATTATCGGCCAGAGGTTCGCAGTGCTGGCTTTTGCGCACGAAAGCCGTATGCCCCTGTACTGGGCCAGTCGTGGCTGACCCAGTAGTAAAGAGCTGAACCGACTAGCGATCTTTGGGCGCCCGAAACGCGAGAATGCGCGCGGGGTTGTCGACCATCATCGCCGTGAGGGCCTCGTCCGAGACACCAAACTCTGCGAGCGTCGGCAAGAAGTGTTCTTCGATGTACCCGTACCCGTGCCCTCCGTAGCGCACGAGCTGCACCTTTTGACAGACGTCACCGCCCAGCACAAGCTGGCTGCCCCAGCCATCGGCCACGAGCTGGGCGAAGCCGCGCGCCACGACACGGTCAGTGAACGGAAACAGCGTGCCCCACGGGCTGCCCGTCGTGCCCAAAAAGTCGGCTTCAACACTCACGCCGCGAGCAAGCAGCCGCTTCGCGAGCGGCATCTCGTCGGCGATCGTACCGGCGTGCCCAAACACGACCGATCGCGGGTCTGCGCCTTCTTCTTCGAGCGCGTCGAGCACGCGCAGCTTCTCTTCGCCGAAGCCACCCATGTGCAGTGTAATCGGCGCACCGGTAATAGCAGAGGCCCGCCCTGCGGCACGCACACTGCGCATCTCGTCGGGGTGCACGGGGTTACCCTCGGCCCCAACCTCACCGATGATGCCCGACTTCACGTACTGCCCTGGGCCCACGCGCGTGCCTACTACGAGGTCGCGTACGATCTCGTCAGTGAGCTCTTCAAGCGAACGCTCGGCAAAGCCCGCAGGGTGCAGATCTTTTTGGTACCAGCCAGCCCCCATCACGATGTTGAGGCCCGACGCACGGCTGAGCCGAGCGAGCGCTTCGGGGTCGCGGCCCACCCCAAACGGGGTCACCTCAACCATCGTGCTGCCGCCGTAACGTGCGAAGTGCGACACCTCGTCAAGCATTTCGTCGAAGTCGCCGAGCACGTCGTTGTCAGAGTTCACGCGCCCGCGACGCACGGCGGCAAGGTTCGCCACCGTGAGCGGTTCGTGCACGGCGTCGTCCCACTCCCCCGCCCGCGGGCCCGGCGTGTGCAGCGGCCTGCGAATGTCGAGGAACAGGTGCTCGTGCATGAGCGTGCGGCCGAGCAGCTCTGGGCGCAGCACGCCCAGCACCGTCTGCGCGAGCCCTTCGCGGTTGGTGATCTCAAAATCGTGCGACATTAGCGGTCTTCTCCTGTAGCGGGGGCGTTTGGTGCGGCGATCTCCTCTGACGAGCGCGCAAATACGGCCGCGGCGTTACCCGCGGCGACAGCGGCGAGTAGCTCTGCGCCAGCACCCACCATGCCGAGGTAGGGCAAGAACTGCTGCGACAAGAACTCGAGCCCGTTGCCACCAAACGCGGTGAGCCGGTGCTTTCGTCGCACCCCGCACCCCGCGAGCACGCGGTCGCCTGCGCCCTCGGTCCATAGCGCGGTGAGTGCGAGAGCCGTGTCGTGGTCTGAGACCACGGTCGTCACGTTGGGCAGCTTGCCGAGCGCATCGAAGCACATGACCACCCCGAGATCCACCACGCCTGCCAGCTTCGCCTGGTCGATGCCCGCTCCCGGCGCGCCGGTCGCAAGCCGAGCCCCAATGAGCTCGGCCATGCCGGTCACGACAACGCGGTCACGCGCGAGCCCCGCCGCGTCGGTCGCGGCGAGACCCCGCCTGGCCGCGGCGATGTCGCTTGCGGGCGCAAACACGAGCGCGACCCCGGCGCGCCTGGCCGCCCGCGCCGCGGCCGTCACACGCTCAGCCTCGGCATCACGCCGAGGCCCCTCGCCCGGCAGCTCGATGAACCCGACGGCGCCCGCCGGGTACTCGGCACGCGACAGGTCTGCCAAGATCTGAGCCTCGAGTGCTTCTGGGCTGGGCGCTTTTTGATCCGGATCGAAACCCGCCAGCCCATTGGTGCCGCCGACGATGTGGGCGCCGCTCGTGCGGGCGAGCTCACCGAGCTCACCCGGGCTCCACGAGGCGCCGTGACCCGCGAGGGCCGCCACGACCGCGGTGCCCTCGTGGGTGCTCGTGAGCGCGGTGAGCATGCCCGCGGCGTCTTGGGCCGTGAGGGTGCGGTCGCAGGCGTTCTCGGCGCCGAGCATCAGCCGCCCCAGCATCTCGGGGGCGACGCTCGCGCGCGCAAACGCGGCCGCCGTGGCTGGCACCGCGGCGTTGCCGAGCGGCTTTGCCGGGCGTGCGATAAGCGTTTCGGCGGGCAAAAACAGGTCGATACCGGCGACGTCAATGTCGCCGAGCACCGTGGTGACGAAGGGCATGCTGCTCGTTTCGTGTGAGCCAAGTGTGTCAAGAAAGTAAGCCCGCGACCGCATGTAGGGGGATGGCGGTCACGGGCTTACGACCGCGCGCTTCGGGCAGAAACGCGCGGCGCCCACGCATAGTGCGTGGAGGTGTAGTCGTCTTGTGAGACGGCTTGCTTAGATCGCGGTCGCGACGAGCACGCGCGGGCTGCCGGGGAGCGCGACGAGCTCATCGAACTTCCAGCCGGCGTCTGCGAGCCACGCGGTGACCTGCTCAACGCCGTAAACGACCGTGCCGTCGATGTTGAAGTACTCGCCCGCGTGCAGCGCATCGATTGAGCGCTGAGCGTCGTCGTTGTCAAGGAAGAAGTCGACGATGTGCAGAGTTGCGCCGGGCACTGCTGCCTCGCGTGAAGCCTGCAGAATCGCCTGGCACTGCTCTTCGGTGAAGCGGTGCAGCACGCCGCCGAGCAGCACGAAGTCGTGCTCGCCGCCGGGCTTAGCAGTCTCGGTGGCGTCTTCTTCGATCACAATGCGGTCTGCCACGCCCGCCTTGGTCGCTGCGTCAGCGATGCCGCCGCCAAAGCCAGGTGCGTACACGAAGCGGGTCTTCAGGTCTGCGTTCTGCGCCATCGCGGTGATCGCGAAGCCAGCGGCGAGGCCACCGAAGTCGAGCAGGCTCTTGTAGCCGTCGAACTTGAACGCCTGGCCGTACTGCTCGGCGTGCAGGTCGTTGTACGTCATGACACCGTTCATGAAGTCGCCCCAGCCAGCCTCGTCAAGGTCGAGCGTGCCGGCTTCGTCGGTGTCAACCGTGTGGTCGTAGCCGAGCCACTGCTTGTAGCTGATGTCGCCGAGGAAGGCGATGAACGGGGTCAGGTCAATGTCGCCCTTGCCCGAAAGGTACTTCGCTGAGTCCCCGGCGAGCGAGTACTTGCCGCCCTCGCGCTCGAGGAGGCCCAGGCCGTTCATTGCGTCGGCGAGGGTGCGAACCTGGCGCTCTGCGTGCTTGGTCGCTTCGCAGATCTCGGCGAGGTTCTTCGGGCCGTCGGCCAGAGCCTTGAACAGGCCAATGCGGCTAGCAGCGTCGAGCTGCTTCGCGCCCATGAAGCCGATGGCGATGTCGACGATACGTGCGGGTGTTGCGGTCATGAAGCGTCCTTGCATTTCAGGTCCTGCCGACGGGCGGGACGACGGTGTCCAAGAGTTGGTCTGCGGGAAACTCTACAAGCGTAGACAGATAATGTCCAGTGGGTTTGTGATTTATTTTCTACTAACATAGAAAAACAACTTGCTGTTTGCGTTTCACCGTCGAAAGGTTCACTTCTCATGGCTCTCACCACTCACCGCCTCGGCGCGGCGTCGTCTGAACTCCCCCCGATCGTTTTGCTGCACGGCTTTGCTTCGAGCGCATCTGACGATTTCGTGGCGCCCGGCTGGGACGCCGCTCTTTCGGCCGCGGGGCGCACCGGTATCGCCGTTGACCTGCCCGGGCACGGCGGGGGCCCGGCAATCTCGGGCGCTGCAGAGGCGACCACTTCGGCCGTCGTCGCAGCAATTCTTGAGGCGGCGTTCGCCGAGGTACCCGAGGGGCCCGTCGACGTGATCGGTTACTCGCTCGGAGGCCGCCTGGGCTGGGAGCTGCCTGCCGCATCGGACCGCGTGCGCCGTGTTGTGCTGGGCGGCGTCAGCCCCTTCGAGCCGTTTGGCGCGGTGGACCCGGCAGAGCTCGCATCAGTGCTCTCAGGTGAAGCCCCCCAGAACCCGCTCGTGGGCATGATGGCCGGCATGATCTCGCAGCCGGGTCGCGACACCGCGTCGCTCGCCCAGCTGATCCCCGGCCTCGCGTCTGAGCCGTTCACCCCTGAGGCGGGCGGGCCCACCGTGCCCACCCTGCTGATCGCGGGCACCGAAGACCAGATGACCCAGGGCATCGAGGCTCTCGCCGAAGCTCTGCCCGACGCCACGCTCACCCGCGTTCCCGGCGACCACATTGGTGCGCTGCGCAGCACCGAACTGCGCGACGCCGCGCTCGCATTCCTGGCGTAAGCACAGGCCACCCGGCCGTAGCACCCTAGCACCCCTGCGAATACCCAAAATACTTGTGCCTTGTTGTGGTATCTCACCAGTGAAACCACAACAAGGCACAAGTATTCCGCGGGCACGAACCTTTGCCGCAATAGTGTGATTGCAGCATCCGCTACGCAGGTATGCCCCCGTCGCAACCTTGGTCGCGCTCTCGGAATACTCTGTTGCCGCCACGATCGTCCTAGCTACTGCTGGCCCGGAGTCGTACACAACTTCCCCTCCGACGATCGTCATGCGTACCCCCAGGTCAGCGATTGCGTCGGGGTCAGTGTCTTGCAGATTGCCATCTACGATCACCGCATCACCAACGAACCCCTCGTTCACACGCCCCTTCCACGACTCGGCATCATCTTGCCGCGCTGGAGCCGAGGTGTAAGTTGCAATTGCTTCTTCGAGACCGATTGTCTCACCTTCGCCAAACACCTCCCCAGACACGAAGCTTCGACGCGAAATCATCGCGGCTAGTCCTTCCCGGAGGGTAGGGATCACCACAGGTGCATCTCGAACGCGGAGGTTGTGCAGCTCGACGGCCCGAACATGCGCCGCTACCGGGCCGATACCAGCGGGCAGGCCTAGCGCCGGCTGGTAGCGCGGGCGCGTGACCGCTACCGGGTCGACACACCGGGTCGACCCACAGGCGCTACCGAACAAGCCGGCTAAACACTTTCACCAGCCTCAGTTGCAGAGTCGACACACATCTCCGTGCGGCACCTCCACGTATTATTTTCTTCAGAGCCGCTAACTGTTGCTGCATTGATTAAAAATCGACGACTCCAAATGTGCGCCCGGGATCTACGCGATCCACGGCTACGGCACGAACCACTCAGCCATTTCGCAAACCGTTGGTGCTTTTTCGAGTCTTCACCCTTCAGCAGATCGTTTCGCGCAGCATTTGGCGAATCTCCTTCCGCATACCGCGCGCAGCGATTCGATGCGCCCGCCCGTGTCCGCACATGAGTGCGAGAACTTCCCATCCCGCAGAGTCGAACCCCGCAGAGCGCCGCACGATACCAATATCCGCGGTGCCCTACAGGCGCTCCAGCCACTCGGTCACAGTGACACCCGTACCGGCTCGGAAGGCTCGCCCCAGCGCTTTGCCATCTGTGAACCCCGAACGCGCGGCGACCGCATCAAGGGTGAATTGCGGGTGGCTGCGCAAGAGTCGCTGGGCGAGCGCAAGCCTCTCAGCACGGATAGTCTCGGCCGGCGTACGGTCGGCCGAGCTAAATAGTGAGTACAGGGCGCGACGGGACATGTGATGTCGACGCGCAAGTTCTTCTGGCGTGAGCCACGGTTCATGCAGGTGTTCACGAAGGTCGGCCAAGATGAGCTGCAGGCGAGTCGCATCTGATGCGGGCAGCACATGCGCTTCTGCCGCGATCGATGCCAGGGTCGTGGTGAGCATCTCGATCGCAAGCAGACCAAGCGGCCCCGGCTGCTGCAGCGAAGTCGCCTCTGTGCGCAGTGCGGCCGCGAACGCCGAAAACACGCGGGCTTGAGCCGAGCGCTCAAGCGGCTGCATCACGAGCTGGCCAAGCGCACCGTGCGGCAGCGTAAGCAGCGTGCGTGGCACGCGAAATACTAGTTGCTGCTGGTGCGGCTGCGAGTAGTCGAGCATGTACGGTACATGTGTCTCGTACACGGTTAAGCTGCCCGGTGCCACGCGCACGCAGCGGTCTTGCTGGTGAATCGCGCCGGTCGATGAAAGCTGCAGGGACACGTGCAGGTCGTCGTTCTCACTTTGCCGCGCGAGATTCTGGGTGCGCGTCACAACGGTGGCATCTGATTGCACCGCCGCAACCATAACTTCGCGAGACAGCCGATACCGCTCGATAGTGCCGTTGAACTCGTGCGCAAACGTACGGCACTCGAGGGGCAGAAAGCTACTCGAGGCTGCGCGCTGCCAGTCTGCGGGGCTGCGCGCAGTGAGCATTGTCACGGTGATCCTCCTTTGCGCGGTTCGCTTGCATCGGCAGGCCCAGGCCGCCCTCTGCACTCCACTGTACGTCTGGCTTCGCAAAAAGTGGTGCCACCCGCGTGGGCGCGCTGTGCACAGATGGGGGTGCGGTGTGCACGTTTAGTGGCTGCGCTGCGCACTGGGGCTGCGTAGCATTGCCCGCAACAGCCTCCGACCAGGAGGGTTTCGAAGAAGAAATCGGAGTACAAAGATGACTCGCACGCTTCGTGTCGCAGCAGTTCAGGCAGAACCGGTGTGGTTCGATCTCGCCGCCACAATGGACAAGACAATCGACCTGGTGGCGCGGGCCGCCGCCGAAGGAGTCGATCTCATTGCATTTCCCGAGACCTGGCTGCCTGGGTACCCGCTATTCTTGTGGACCCTGCCCGTCCCAGAACAAATTGCCTGGGTCGGTAGGTACCACGCTAACTCGGTGCGCGTCGACGGGCCCGAGATGCGCAGGCTACGAGAAACCGCGCGCGAGCACGGCATCGGCATTGTGCTCGGCTACAGCGAGAAAGCTCACGGAAGCCTGTACATGGCGCAGACGGCGATCGGCCCCTCGGGCGAAATTCTGCTGCACCGTCGCAAGGTGAAGCCTACGCATGTCGAGCGCACCCTGTTTGGTGAGGGTGACGGGTCTGACCTCGTCGTAGCAGACACCCCGTATGGGCGCCTCGGCGCGTTGAACTGCTGGGAGCATCTGCAACCGCTCGGCAAGTACGCCATGTATGCCCAAAACGAACAGATCCATGTCGCCGGCTGGCCTTGCTTCGGCATGATGGGTCAGATCCCACAGTTGAGCCCCGAGGCAAACATTGGCGCGAGCCGCACGTACGCGCTCGAGGGCGGCTGCTTTGTGCTCGCAAGCACACAGATCATGAGCGCCGAGGGCATCGAAACGTTCCGTCTCGCCAGCGGCGAACTGCCGCCTGTCTATAACGGGGGCGGCGGATTTGCGACGATCTTCGGCCCCGACTCATCGCGCCTGTCGGAGCCCCTTGACGAGCACACAGAAGGCTTCGTTACCGCAGACATCGATCTGTCATGGATCGACCTTGCAAAGAATGCAGCAGACCCAGCAGGGCACTACAGCAGGCCCGACGTCACCCAACTAATTCTCAACACCGAGCGCCGTCGCACCGTCATTGCTGAAGGACTGTACGGTTCCGAGATCGAAATTCCGCCGCTCGACAGCGTCGACGCGGCGGCTACCCGTGACTCAGTTGGCGCGACAACGGGCGACGCCTCGGTTGACGCACGCGAGCCAGGGGCAGCCGCCGCCCAGTAACCTACGCCGCCGGCGGCTCCCACAGGCCGTCGGCGCGCACGTCGCGGTCGAGCCACAGGTCGGCGGTCGCCTCGCGAATCGCGTCGGCGCCCGCCGACTCGAGCAGCGCGATCGCGCCCAGGTTGTCGTCAAGCTGCGCCACGCTCGACGCGCCAAAGAGCACGTTCGCCGTCGCGGGGTTCGCAAGGCAGAATGCGAGGCCGAGCTGCGCGGGCGTCGCGTCAAAGGAACGCGCAATGCGCTCCACCTCGGGGTACGCCGCGACAATTGCCTCGCGAATGCCACCCACGTCGGCGCCGATCTTGCGCTTGGGATTGAGCTTGCCCACGAGAATGCCGCCCTCGAATGAATCTGACGCCTGCAGCGCAAGCGTGCCCTCGCTAAACCAGCGGCCGTAAAACTCCCCCTCCGCCATACTGCGGCGCACGAGCCCGTACTTCAACTGCGCGAAGCTCGGCGGCGTGAGCCCCTCAGCCTCGGCCGTATCGAGGGCGAGCTGCAACGCCGCCGCCGGCCAGTTGTTCACACCCCACGAAGCGAAGCTGCCGCGCGTAATTTCGGCCTGCACATCGCGCACTACCTGTGCGATGTCGATATCGCCAAAGAAGTCGCCCACAACGACCGTATCGAACGCGCCCGGAGCCCCTGCGGCACCGCCCCAGGCTTCGCCGATGCGCGAGAGCGACTCGTCCATCTGACCGGCGAACCCGGTCGCCGGGTACTCCCAGAGCCACAGCTTGCCGCACAGCTGGTACTCCGAGCGATCGAGCGCCAGGTCACGCAGAGTCTCACCAAACAGCAGGTCGGTGCGCGAGGCTTCGGCGTGCGGGCCCATGTTGTAGTAGGCAACGTCGAAAAAACCTGCCCCCGCTTCAACCGCCCGCGACATCAGCGCCCGGCGATCCGGTGCCTCCATGCGGTCCCAAATGTTCCATGACCCGAGCGCAAACACGGGCGCCGTGAGACCCCCGGGGCCGAGCGTGCGTGTGGGAACCCTACCGTGAAACTCCATTACCGCCTCCTTGCAGCGCGCCACGAAATTCCCGCAGCGTTATTTTCTACGATCGTATAATATAAAGAACACGAGCGCCATCGCGCGCCCCATAAAGTGACACATCAGGCAAGACAAAGGAGTCCCATGACCACCCCAGAAACAGCCCCCAAAGCGCCCCAGGCGCCCCAGGCGCCCCGCACCGTTCTCGTCACCGGCGGCGCAGGCGGCATCGGCCAGGGCATCGCCCGCGAGTTCATTGCAAACGGCGACAGCGTGATCCTCGCCGACCGCGACGAGACAGCCGTCACGGCCGCCGCCACCGAGCTCGGCGCGACTGCTCTCGCGCTCGACATCACCGACGCGGCCGCCGTCGCTGCCGCGTTCGAGAACCTTGCGGGCTCAGGCAACGCTGGCAACACAGGCGTCGACGTGCTCGTCAACAACGCGGGCATCCTGTCCGTGCACGGCGCAGTCACCGAGCTCACCCCCGAGGCCTACCGCTCGATCCTCGACGTCAACGTCGTGGGCACGTTCACCGTCACCCAAGCCTTCGCGCGCCACCGCATCGCGGCGGGCGGCGGCGGCGCGATCGTCAACATCTCCTCGATCGGCGGCCGCCAGCCCACCCCAGGCATGGGTGCCTACGAGTCGAGCAAGGCCGCCGTCGACTCGGTCACCCGCTGGGCCGCGATCGAACTCGCTGCCCACGGAATCCGCGTCAATGCCGTCGCCCCTGGCCCGGTACTCACCCCGATGCTCGAGATGGGCATGCCCGAGGGATCTCCCGCCCGCACAGCATGGTCGAGCCGCATTCCGCTCGGTGACCTCGCCAAGATCGGCGACATCGCCCCCGCGGTCGTGTTCCTCGCAGGGGCTTCGCACATCACAGGCGTAAGCCTCGCGGTCGACGGCGGCCAGCTACTCACGTAACCCACGCGGCTCGCGGCGGGGCCCTGCTACCGCGGGGCCCTACTGCCGCGAGATCCTGCAGCCGCCCGCCCACGAGACGGTATCAAAATAACGAGTCGGCCCGATAAGTACGTATTTATCAGGCCGACTCGTTATTTCGATGCCGACTCGTGCGTACTGCTGCTCGGCAACGCCCGGCGCGAGGGTTGTGATCCGGTGCGCGCGCATCGGGGCCGCGTGGCGCGAAGCGACACGCGAGGGGTCCCCGCCCTCAGCGCGCACCGGGTTGCAGCCCCTCGCCGAGCCACAAACCCGGGGCGCGGGCGCAACAGCCCTATGCGCGCTCGAAGACTACCCAGCCGTCGACGACAGTAACGTCGACCTCAACCTCGGGCAGCCCCGCAGCGCCGACCTCAAACGGGTCACGCGCAAGCACCACGAGGTCTGCGACCTTGCCGGCCTCAAGCGTGCCCTTCCACGACTCGGCGTGGTCTTGCGCTGCCGGCACCGCCGTGTACGCGCGCAAAAGGCCGTGCAGGCGTGCCGCGGCGTCGTCGTCATCAGCTAGAGCTGCCACCCCGCCATCAGCGCCAACACCAGCAGCAGCACCCACACCAGCGCCAACACCAGCAGCAGCATCCAAACCAGCAGCAGCACCCACACCAGCAGCAGCACCAGCACCCACACCCACGAGCACCCCGGCCGCCTCGCGCATGCGCACGATGCGCGCATCAGCGTCGGCGATGCCCCGCCGCCAGTCGAACCCAAGCACGGGGGCATCAGACGACAGCGCGAGCACGCCCGCTTCGAGGGCGGCCTCAAGCTGCCACGCGAGATTCGCGACGTCCTCCCCCAGCGCCCCCACCAGCCAGTCGGCGGTGAGCGCGGCGATGCCCGACTGGGTGTTCAAGAACGCGCCCAGGCGAGCGATCTGCTCAACCTGATCCGGAGTCGCGAGATCGCCGTGAATGATCACGTGGCGCGCATCGCGGGCCGCGGGGGCTCCGGGCTCTGCCGCGGCTGCCTCGATCGTGTCGAGCACGAGCCCGATCGTGCGGTCACCCGTGGCGTGCACACCGACCTGCAGCCCGGCGAGGTGCGCCTCGCGCACGATCGCGGCAAGCCCTGAAGCCTTCGCTTCGATGGATTCGCCCTCGATGAGCAGGTCGCCGTGGGTGCCGTCTTCGTAGCCGTGCGCGGTCCATGCGTGGCGCGAGAGCGGAATCAGATCACCAAAAACCTTAATGCCGGGCACGCTGAACCAGCGTGGGTCGCTCACCCCTGCGACCCGGGCGTGCGAGCGAATGCCCGCGACGACCGTGTCAACGTCGCTTGGCCCGTCGAGCACGCCGTAGAGCGCGAGCAGGGTGACGCGCTGACGCAGCTCGCCTGCGGCGGCCAGCTCGCGGTAGATCTCGATGACCTCGCTGTGGAAGCAGCCGGTCTCGCCGTCGTCTTCGCCCGGACCAATGCCTGGCTCGGTGTAACTCGTAATGCCCGCGGCCGCCAGCAGTTCTGCCGTGCGCAGGATAGCGGCGCGGCGCTCCTCGCGCGTGTCGACAAGCTTGGCGGGCAGCCCCGAGGCGGTCTCGGGGTTCATGTCACCGAAGAGGGTGTGCGGCCAGCGCGCGCCGAGCCAGCTGCCGTGCAGGTGCGAGTCGTTGATGCCGGGCAACACAGCGCGGCCTGCCAGTTCGACCACCCGGGTCTCGGGGCCAACAAGCATAGAGATCTCGGCGTCGGTGCCGACCGCGACGATCTCGCCGCCGCGCACGGCGATGGCGCTCGCGCGACTCGCCGCCTCGTTCATCACGAGCACCACGCCACCGCGCAGTACGAGAGTGGCCGGTGTGTTCGGGGCTAAAGCGTTCATGCGCGTCACCGTACTTTCTGCGGCCGTCCTTGGCCGCGATGCGGGCCGGTCGGCCCGGTAAGAACTTCACCCGAGTCGAGTGACAAATTAAGTTCCACGTATGTAGAATAAAACCACATGATCGGCATGCGGGCAAAGGCGCCATGTCGAAAACTTGAAAATGGAGCACTCAATGACGATCCCTACTTCCACACGCGCAGCGGTTCTCACCGAGCACGGCGCCCCCCTCACGATGCAGGAGCTGCCCCTGCCCGACACGATCGAGCCCGGCGCAGCCCTCGTACAGATCACCTGCACCTCGCTCTGCGGCACCGACATTGAGATCTGGGCCGGCAAGATGACCTTCCCCGGCATGCTGCCCATGGTGCTCGGCCACGAGATGGTCGGCGAGGTCATCGCGGTGGGCGAAGGCGCCCAAGACGCGCTCGGCGAACCGCTCGAAATTGGCGACCGCATCGGTTGGTCTGAGTCGGTGTGTGGCCAGTGCTTCGGCTGCACCGTGCTGCGCCAGCCCGTCGCATGCTCGAAGCGCGGCTACGGATTCCTGCAGCGCTCAGACGTCGCGCCCTACGCGACCGCCGGCCTGTCGGAGTACGCCTACGTCACCCCCGGCGCACAGAAGCTCAAGCTGCCCGCCGAGGTCAAAGACACCTGGGCGTCGGCCGCAGGCTGCGCCGCCAAAACCGTGCTGCGCGCCTTCGACCGCGCGGGCGGCGTGCGCCCCGGCTCACGCGTCGTGATCCAGGGTTCTGGCGCCCTCGGCATCTTCGCGACCGCGGTCGCCGCGATCTCGGGCGCCGCCCAGGTCATCACGGTCGGCGCGCCCGCGGCCCGCCTCGAACTCGCAAAGCGCTTCGGCGCGACCGACACCGTCGACATCGCTGCCGGATCAGAGGCCACCATCGCCCGGGTGCTCGAGCTCACCGGCGGCAAGGGGGCAGACCTGATCCTCGACTTCGCGGGCGCGCCGTCGATCGGCCCCGAGGCCGTCGCCATGGCCGCCCAGCGCGGCACATGGGCGATCGTCGGTTCAACAGGCCCCACGGGCGACCCGTTTCCGATCTCGGCGATCATGGGCAAGGAGCTCACCGTCGTCGGTTCGCTCAACGGTGACGTATCTGATTACTACCGCTCCATCGAGTTCTTTACGTCGTTCGCCGATCGCTTCCCGTGGGACGACCTCTTCTCGGCCCCCTGCGGTCTCGCCGAAGCGTCAGACCGCATCGCGAACATGCACGAGCTCGGCGAAGTCAAGGCAGTGATCGACCCGCGCA
This sequence comes from Leucobacter faecis, assembly GCF_054456695.2. Lineage (NCBI taxonomy): Bacteria > Bacillati > Actinomycetota > Actinomycetes > Micrococcales > Microbacteriaceae > Leucobacter > Leucobacter faecis. The sequence continues at coordinate 128,354 of NZ_JBTJER020000003.1, read as the reverse complement.
TCGACGCGACGCGCTAGTTCAAGTCGTGGGCAGCCGGGAGATGGGGCGTTTAGGGCGCTCTCCATCCGCGTCGGCTGCGCCGCCGCTCCCGCCAGACCCAACCAAGCGCCCTAAACACCCCATCTCCCGGCCGCATGGTTGCAGACCACCGCGAGGCGGGGCTGGGGGTTTGGGCCCGCCGCGTGGCTGGGTCTGGCAGGAGCGGCGGCGCAGCCGACGCGACCGGATAGCGGCGGGCTCAAACCCCCAGCCCCGCCTCGCCCACACGCACACGCACACGCACACGCACACGCATTCAACGCACCAACACTAAGGACGACGATGACCTCCACCCCTATTCCCCGCAAAAAGCTCGGCACGAGTTCGCTTGAGACCTCGCTCTTTTCGCTCGGCTCCTGGCACGTGTATGACCGCATGCACTTCGAGGAGACGGTCAACCTGCTGCGCACCGCGATCGACCGCGGCATCAACCTGTTCGACGTGGGCGTCTACAGCGCCCCCGGTTTTCCTCCCGCATTCACCGACATCATCTTCTCGGCTGCCGTGCGCGCCGCGGGCATTAAGCGCGACGAGTACCTGCTTTCGGCAAAGCTGTGGCTCGAGGGCTTCGACCAAGAGAAGGGGTTCCGCCCGCAGCTCGAGGGCGCGCTCTTCCGCGTAGGCGCAGAGCATGCCGACCTCGTGGTACTCGGTGACCTGCGCCGCGACGACCTCGAACTGCGCGACCTCGTGACAAACCTCGCCGAGCTCAAGCAGGCAGGCCTGATTCACGCCTGGGGCGTCAACAACTGGTCGGCCACAAACGTGCAGAGCCTCATCGATATCGCAGCTGCCGAGGGTGTCGACGGCCCCTGCATGGCGCAGCTGAAGTACAGCGTTTCGCGCCGCTCGATTCCTGACGGTGCACCGTTCGCGAAGCTGTGGGAGCAGGGCCTCGCCATGCAGGCCTCAGATGTGATGGAGGGCGGCTACCTCGCGGGCAAGATCACGACCGACCGTGAGGTCGGCCGCGATCCGGGCTCGATTCGCCAGCGCATCATCGACGACGTGCCCGGTTTCGTGAAGCTGGCAGAAGAGCTCGAGTGCACGCCCGCACAGCTCGCCATCGCGTTCACGCTCACCCACCCCGCCACCGCCAACACCCTGTTTGGTGCATCGAGCGTGAAGCAGCTCGAGGCGAACCTCGTGAGCCTCGACGTGCTCGAGCGCGTGGGCGCCGAGACGATTCGCGAGAACGTCGCCCCGTTCTGGGCCGACAAGGGCCTCGTCGACCCCGAGGGCCCGTAATCATGAACGCGTTTGATTCAGCGGCGGCGGGCCAGGCGGCCGGCCAGGCCGCCGCTCAGGCCCCCGCTCAAGCTTCCGGCCAGGCCTCCGCTCACGGAACCGAGCAGCCAGGAGCCCGCCCGTTCGCGGCGGGCTCACCGCAGCTTACGCCCGTCCCCTTTGCGACAGAGCTCGAGCCGATCATCGAGGCGATGACGGCGACGCCGCAGCCGCCTATGACCCGCGAAACGCTACCGCTCATGCGCGGCGGCGGGCCGACGTTCCCCTCCCCCGCAGAGGTCGCGTCACAGTACGGCCTCGACACTGAGGAGCTCGTGATTCCCGGCCCCGAGGGCGCCCCCGACATCGAGCTCACCGTGTTTCGCCCGCGGGGTGTGCCTGCCTTCGTCGCCGACGCAGCGCAGTCGGCCGCAGCCCACGAGACCGCGCTGCCCGTGCTCGTGAACTTTCACGGCGGCGGCATGATCGTGGGTCACCGTTCGTGGGAGCATGGCCGCGTCGCCGACCTTGTCGCGCGCCACGGCGTGATCGGCGTAAACGTCGAGTACCGCCTCGCGCCCGAGAACCCCTTCCCTGCGGGCGTCGAAGACAACTACGCCGCCACCTGCTGGGTCGCTCAGAACGCGGCACAGCTAGGCGCCAACGCGGATCAGCTCATCGTCATGGGCGGCAGCGCCGGTGGCGGGTTCGCGGCGGCGGTCTCGCTGATGGCGCGCGACCGCGGCGGGCCACACATTGCGGGCCAACTGCTGTTGTGCCCAATGCTCGACAACACCAACTCGAGCCCTGCCAGCCTGCAGTATGACGGTATTGGCACCTGGCCGCGCGAGTCGAACCTGCTGGCGTGGGAGTGTGTGCTGGGCGAAGAGCTCGCCTACTCGCCCGAAGCATCCGAGTACGCAGCGCCCGCGCACGCGCGCGACCTGGCGGGGCTACCGCCCGCGTTCATCGAGGTGGGCGCAGCCGAGATGTTCCGTGACGAAGACACCCAGTACGCGAGCCGCATCTGGGCGGCGGGCGGGCAGGCCGAGCTGCACGTGTGGGCCGGCGGTTTTCACGGCTTCGACATGTACGCGCAAGACGCCGAGATCACCCGCGCGGCCTTTGCGAGCCGCGACTCGTGGCTCACCCGCATCATTGGCACAGTGCCGGTCGCGGCAACGGTCGCACCCGCGACGACCGCTCCCGGCGGGCCCGGTAGTGCGCCCACCGCAGAGGCTGATCAAGCGACAGACGCGCTGTGAACGCTCGCGCGCGCGGCGGCGCAAAGAAGCCCATGAGCATCTTGCGCATCACCCTGGTGCTCGGGTTACTCGAAGCGTTTGGGCCGCTATCGATGGACCTCTATCTGCCGCAGCTGCCGCAGCTCGCGCGCACGCTCGACACCACCGATGCGCTCGCCCAGGCGACCATGTCGGTCTGCATGATCGGGCTCGGGCTTGGGCAGCTGATCGCGGGGCCGCTGTCAGACCGCTACGGGCGCAAGCGGCCGCTCGTGGTGGGCGTCGCGCTCTTCGCGGTGCTGTCTGCGGTGTGCGCGGTGGCGCCCTCGATCGAGGTGCTCCTTGCGGCGCGCTTCTTGCAGGGGCTCGCGGGCTCGGCCGGCGTCGTGATCAGCATGGCGGTGGCGCGTGACCTGTTCGAGGGCGTCGAACTGTCGCGCATGCTGTCGCTCTTGGCACTCGTGACGTCGCTCACCCCGATCATCGCCCCGGTGATCGGCGGGCAGCTCGCACTGTTTATGGACTGGCGCGGCATCTTCTTCGTGCTCACCGGCGTGGGCGTGGCGCTGTTCTTTCTCGCGGTCTTTGGGCTGCGCGAAACGCTCTACGAGGGGCGGCACACGGGCGGCGTCGCCCGCACCACCGCGAGCCATATTGGCGCGGTGATGCGCGACCCGCTGTTCGTCGCGTTCATGGCGGCGGCCTGCCTCGGTGGGGTCGCGTTCTTCTCGTACCTGTCGATGTCGAGTTTCGTGCTGCAGGGACAGTTCGACCTGACCCCGCAAATGTTCAGCCTCGTGTTCGCTGCCAACGCGGTCGCGCAGCTCGGCGGCGCGCAGCTCAGCCGCCTGTTCGTGCGGCGCCTCGGCACCGCGCGCATGTACCTCACGGGACAAATCGCGGGCGCCGTATCGGCGGTCGCGCTCGTCGTCGCGACGCTTATGGGCGCCCACGCCCTCACCTACATCGTGCTGCTCGCACTGTTCATCGGCTCGGCTGGGCTCGGCGGGCCCAACGGCTCGACCATCGCGCTCGGCTCCCACGGATCGCGCGCCGGCACCGCCGCGGCCATGCTCGGCATGGCCATGTTCAGTGCGGGGGCGATCGTCGCCCCCACCGTGTCTGCCGTGTTTGGTACTTCGGCGCTCACCATGGCCGGGGCCATCGCAGCGGGCTCCGTTTTCGCCGCGATGATTGCGGTCTGGGCGATCCGGATCGTGCTGCCGCGGCAGCTCGCTGCCCAGCAGCGAGAGCAGGATCGTGCCGGGCAGAATCGCGCCGCGCAGAGCGATGTGGTCACGCAAACGCAACCTCGAGTCTCTTGAAGACAACCCAATCTGTCTCGGCCGGGCTTACGCTGAACGTAACGACCGGTCTCGAAGTGGAGGAACCATGAATACCTACGAAAGTTTGCTTGCAGCCGTTGTCGCCCAGGGCGGCGAGACACGCGAGGTGATTGATCCGGCGACGGGCGAGCTGATCGGTCTCGCCCCGGTCGAGAACGTCGCGGCGCTTGAGGCAGCAATCGACAAGGCCGAGGCAACCCAGAAGTCGTGGGCGGCGCTGTCTGATGATGAGCGCATCGCTTACCTGCACAAGGCGGCAGACGCGATCGAGGCCTCGTCAGAGGCGCTCGCTGAGCTGCTGTCACGAGAGCAGGGCAAGCCGCTCAACGGCCCCAACGCCCGCTTCGAGGTGGGCGGTTGCGTCGCTTGGACCCGCGCTGCGGCAGACACTCCGCTGCCCGTCGAGGTGCTCGTCGATGACGAGTCAGGCTACGCCGAAATGCACTACCGCCCGCTAGGCGTCGTGGGCGCGATCTCGCCCTGGAACTGGCCCATGATGATCTCGATCTGGCAGATCGCGCCGTCACTGCGTATGGGTAACACGGTGGTCATCAAGCCAGCTGAGACGACCACGCTGTCGGTGCTCGCGCTCGTGGCCGTGATGAACCAGGTGCTGCCCGAGGGCGTACTCAACATCGTGGCGGGCGAGGGTCGCGTCGTCGGCGACGCGCTCACGCGCAGCCCCAAGATCTCGAAGATCATGTTCACCGGATCGACCCCTGTCGGCAAGCGCATCATCGAAGCCTCGGCCCCGAACGTGACGCGACTCACCCTCGAACTCGGTGGCAACGACGCGGGCATCGTGTTGCCCGACGTCGACCCCGCCGCAATTGCAGAAGACCTCTTCTGGGGCGCGTTCATCAACACGGGCCAGACCTGTGCCGCGCTGAAGCGCCTGTACGTGCACGATTCGGTGTACGACGCGGTCGTGTCAGAGCTCGCTAAGGTGGCGGCAGCCGTGCCGATGGGTGTGGGCCTCGACGAGCAGAACGTGCTCGGCCCGCTGCAGAACCGAGCGCAGTTTGACATCGTCGACCGTCTCGTCGAGTCGGCAAAGGCCTCGGGAGCGCGCGTCGTGCTCGGTGGCAACCCTGACCGCGAGGCCGTGGGCAACTTCTACCCCACCACGCTCATCGCCGACATCGACCCGCAGCAGGAGCTCGTGCTCGAGGAGCAGTTCGGCCCCGCGCTGCCGATCGTGCGCTACTCAGACCTCGACGAGGTCATCGAGCTCGCGAACTCACTCACCGTGGGTCTCGGTGCGTCGGTGTGGTCGTCGGATCGTGACGCGGCACGCAAGATCGCTGCGCGCCTCGAGGCCGGCACCGTGTGGATCAACTCCCACGGCGGCCTGCACCCGATGATTCCCTTCGGCGGCGCCAAGCAGTCGGGTTACGGCCGCGAGTTTGGTGCACTCGGGCTCAAGGCTGTCGCGGAGCCGCAGGTCGTCAGCGGCTAACTCTCCCCGTCGTTCTGCGTGCTCGTCGCAGATTTGATCCCGAAAGGAACTACCCATGCAAGACCAGGTTCAGGCCGCGGTTCAGAAGTACGTTGACGGCTGCAAGGCCGCCGATGCAGCTGTTGTCGCTGACGCATTCGACGAGAACGCGATCATGTGGGGCTACCTCGGCCCCACATACGTGACGCAGTCGGGCGCCGATTTTGCCGCTAACGTTATCGCCGCGGCAGAGCCCGCAGGTGATGACTACGACTACCAGATTCACGGCATCGAGGTAACGGGCGACGTTGCGCACGCGATCCTTGACGAGCAGAACTTCTTGGGCGCGAGCTTCCGTAACCACTTCGGCCTCGTGCGTCGTGATGGCGTGTGGCGTATCGCGAGCAAGGTGTTCACCACCGTGTAGGTTTCGTAGGTAGCACAGCGGCCGCGTGCCCCCGTTCTCTGGGGGCACGCGGCCGCTGTTTTGTTCCGTGACGTCCCACGTCACGCGCTACCAGGTCCACCTACGCCTATGGTTGCGACCGGCGCCTATGGTTTCGTCATCGTAAACCGTCACAATCCCATAGGCGCGGGTCGCGCACGTAGGCGCAGGTGGCCACGCAGCATCTGCTACCCGCAGTCACCACGCCACACGCCGCTGCTACAGACGCTCACAACCGAATCAGCACACCAGTTATCCACAGATTCGTTACAGCCGCCCACGGCAGACGATATGCCGCAAAACTAGAACAGTGGACGTCACTAAATTTCTGTCTGAGGCAGAGGCGCTACTGCTGCAGCTGGAGGAGCTCTTGCGCACCGGGCACACCGAGGCAAGCGTGCGTGCTCACACTCATCGGGGCAGGTTGGTGAGGGTGCGACCCGGCATCTACGTCGCCGGCGACACTTGGCATTCGTTACGCCAAGATCAAAGGCAACTTGTTTCACTCATCGCCGCTCAAAACGCAGCCACCCGCCCACTACTGTTCTCCCACCGAAGTGCGGCCACGCTCTTCGATGCTCCGGTATGGTCTGAGTGGCTTTGGCGTTTAGCTCGCGACGGACGCCACACAGTCGGGAGCGCTGCTCTTACGCCTCATGTGCTCACTGTTCCACCGCACAGCAGTGGGTCCTCCTCGGGAGTGCGTCGCCATCGCGCTGCAACGCTGCCCAGCGACACAGTGACGACCCACCGGTTCACTCATACGGGTCTGGTTTCAACTGCCGTGGCCCTCGCGCGAACTGAGCCGTTCGTGGTCGCGCTCGCGTGTGTCGACCACCTTTTGCATCACGAATTCAGCATCAACAACGTCATTGATGTGAGCTCGTGGCGACACTGGCAGTCTGAACTTTCGGCTGTGCTGCGCGCGACCCCGCGCAGCGCCGGCAACCTCGCGGTGCGGGCGCTGCTCGAGTTCGCGAACCCCGCTTCTGCGTCGCCGCTTGAGTCTGTCAGCAAACTACGCATGCTGCAGTTGGGCATCGATTTCGAGTTACAGAAGCGCGTGCAAAGCCCGGGCGGACGCTGGTGGTACATCGACTTCTGGTTCCCCGGGCAACAGCGCTTCGGCGAGTGTGACGGTCGTGCGAAGTATGCCGATGAAGTGCTGCGCCAAGGCCGCAGCGCAGACGATATTGTGTACGCCGAGAAGCGGCGCCAGAACGCCATCGAGGGCATCACTCGCACGCGCGGTGTGCGGTGGGGCGCATCAGAAGTTGAGACGCGCGACACATTTGCAAAGATGTGCACTGACTACGGCATTACCTTTCTGGGGCGCCCTTTACCGAGCCTCGACCGCCGGCTGGCCCAGTTTCTGCTCATGCAGCCGTGACGAAAGAAATCGTCGAAGGCACACACGTAAGCGGGCGGTGGCCCTCAAATAAGAGGAGCCACCGCCCGCCAAAAACTCAACCGCGCAAGCACTCAAGCCCAAGCCCAGGCCCAAAAGCCCAGGCGCCCCAGTCCGTAAGCGATCAGCTACGCGGTCGCCGCCTGCCGCTCGCGCAGCGCGAGCCACTCAGCACGGCGCGACGCTTGCAGTACCGGGTCAGCGACCGGCGATGCCGCGAGCAGTCGTTGGCTGTACGGGTGCTGCGGGTTACGCGTCACCGCGTCGCCGTCGCCGACCTCAACCAGGTTGCCGCGGTACATCACGGCGACCCGATGGCAGATGCTGCGCACCACCCCCAGGTCGTGCGAGACGAACAGGTACGACACTCCCGTCTCGCGCTGCAGATCAATCAGCAGGTCGAGCACGGTGGCCTGTGTGGTCAGGTCGAGCGCACTCACCGGCTCATCACAGATGATGAGGCGCGGCTTGCGCACGAGCGCACGCGCGATCGCGATGCGCTGCCGTTGACCGCCCGAGAACTCGCTCGGATACCGGTCGATCACATTCGCCGGGAGGTTGACGCGCTCGAGCATCTCACCCACGACGCTGCGTGCCGCGGCGCGATCCATGCCCGCGGTCGACAGCGGCTCGGCGAGGATCTCACCGATGCGCATCTGCGGGTTCAGCGAACCGTAGGGGTCTTGAAACACGACCTGAATGTCAGACGCCAAATCACGCCGTGCCTTGCCCTTCAGGTGAGTGATGTCGCGCCCGTCGAACGTGATCTTGCCGCCTGCGACCGGCACCAGACCGAGCACGGCCTTGCCGAGCGTCGACTTACCCGAGCCCGATTCGCCGACGAGGCCCACGCACTCACCAGCCCCCACTTCGAGCGACACCTCGTGCAGCACCCGGTTGGGTTTGCGCTTCGTACCGTACTCAACGACTACGTTCTCAGCCCGCAACAGCGGTGCAAATTCGCTCATCGCACTTCCTCCTTCACCGCTGCGCTGCCCGCGGCAGCACCCTCGGTTGCCTCTGCGTCCAGCTCGGTGCGGCTCGCCGCACCGTCGAGCGATGCCGCGATCAGCTCGCGGGTGTAATCATTCTCGGGCGATTCGAAGATCGGGCCGACGTCATCAATCTCGACGATCGATCCGGATCGCATAACGACGACGCGGTCACAGATATCTGCCACTACACCGAAGTTGTGGGTCACGATGACGAGTGCCATCTGGTACTCGTTTTGCAGCTCACGCAGCAGTTCGAGCACCTCGGCCTGCACCGTCACGTCGAGTGCCGTGGTCGGCTCGTCGGCGACGAGTACCGAGGGCTTACCCGCGATCGCTCCGGCGATCAGCACGCGCTGCGCCATACCGCCCGACAGCTCGTGCGGGTACGACTTCATTACACGCTGCGGGTCGACGATGCCCACGCGGTCGAGCATCGCGAGCGCGCGCTCTTTCGCGTCTGCCTTTGACATGCCGTGCACGGCGCGCAGCGGTTCGATGAGCTGAAACCCGATCGTGTACGACGGGTCGAGGTTACTCATCGGCTCCTGCGGAATGTAACCGATTTCGTGTCCAAGCAGCTGGGCGCGGTCGCGCTTTGACAGCGTGGTCACGTCCTCGCCACCGATCCAGATCGCGTCGGCGGTGTAGTAGCCCGACTTGGGCAACAGGTCGAGCATCGAGAACACCGTCTGCGACTTACCTGATCCGGATTCACCGACGATGCCGAGCACCTCGCCCGGAGCGACGTCGAGCGTGATGCCGTGCACCACTTCGACCTCTCCCTCGGGCGTCTCGTAGTTGACGCGCAGGTTCTCAAGCCGTACAGCGGAGTCCACGGCGGCGACCGAGATTGATCCGGTCGTGGTGGTCGTTGCGCCGATCGGCCGCTTGTTCGCGTTTTGCGCGTTGATCTTGCGGCGTGCGCGCGGTGACAGGGCGACGGTCTTGACGCTGATCGTGTCAGCGAGCGCCGAGCCGAGCACCGCGAGGGCGGCGATCGTGATGCCGAGCGCGAGCGACGGCCACAGCAGCAGTAGCGGGTCGGTGCGCATGACGCGGAAGCCCTCGTTCATCGAGGCGCCCCAGCCGGGGGTCGTGCCGCCGCCGATGCCGAGGAACTGCAGGCCTGCCTGCATGCCCATCGCCATGCCGGCGGTCAGCGCCGACTGGATCACGATGGGGGCGGTGACTTGGCGAATCACGTGGCGGGTCATGATGCGGGCATTCGACAGGCCCGATACCCGGGCAGCGTCAACATAGGCTTCGCTGCGCACCGCAAGCACGGTGGAGCGCGTGAGACGGAAGTAGCCGGGCGCCATGAAAACACCGACGGTGACCATCAAAATGTTGAAGTTGTTGCCCGTGTTCGCGCCCACGATGAGCAGGATCACCATGCCGGGGATCGACTGCAGGCCATCGCTGATCCACGTGGTGATGCGGTCGAGCTTGCCGCCGTAGTAGCCGGCAGAGAGGCCCGAAGGTACGCCGATCACGAGCGCCGTAACGATGGCGACAAGCGCGCCCCACAGCGTGATCTGGGTGCCCCAAATGAGGCGGCTGGCGATGTCGCGGCCGGTGGTGTCGCCGCCAAGCCAGTGCTCAGCGCTGGGGGCCGCGCGCGTAATCGCGAGGTCAACGAAGTTGGGGTCGAAGGGCGACAGCCAGGGAGCGAAGACGCCCACGAGCACCACGAGAGCCAGAACCGAGAGCGAGATCGCGCCGGCAGGCTTTCTGATCAGTCGACCGAACAGGGAGTGGCGCTTACCCGCGCGCGAATCCACCGTCTGCGGTTCGATGTTATCGGTGAGCGGAGAGGTCATTTCACACGCGCCTTCGGGTTGATCCAGCCGAGCAGAACGTCGAGCAAGAAGTTAATGATGACGACGAACACGACCGTGATCACGGTGATTCCGAGCAGCATCGGAATGTCGCCGTTTTGCGAGGAGGACTGTGTCATCGGGCCGATGCCGGGCAGTGCGAAGATCTGCTCAACAATGATGGCGCCTGAAAGCAGGCCAACAAACATCAGCGCGAGGATCGTGAGTGACGCGGGAGCCGCGTTGCGCAGCAGGTGCATCACGATACGGTGACCGGGCAGTCCACGGCTGCGCAGGGTGCGAACGTAGTCCTGGGTGTCGGCCTGAATGATGGCGTTGCGCAGCTGTTCGGCGATCATCACGACCGCGCCCAACGCGAGAGCGATGGCGGGGAGGGTGATGGACTGCAGCCAGCCGGCGACCGACTGACTCGGCTGCACGTAGCCCACTGCGGGGAACATGCGCAGCTGAACCGCGAACGTCATGACGAGCACAAGGGCAACCCAGAAGCCGGGCAGCGCGAAAAGGATCACCGAGCCCGCTTTGACGAGCTTGTCGATCCAGGTGCCGGGGCGCAGGCCCGCCGCGATACCGAAGATCGCTCCGAGAACCGCCGAGAGCAGAATCGAAACGGTCACAACCGACAGGGTGACGGGGAGCTTCAGCGCAAGCTGCTTGCCCACCGGCTGGAAGTTCTTCCAAGAGACACCGAAGTCGCCCCGAAGCAGGTTTGCAAACCAGTCACCGAACTGCACGAGCAGCGGCCGGTCAGTGCCGATTTTCTCGGCGAGAATGGCTTGCGATTCGGGGGTCGCTGCGCTTCCCAGCAAGCCGAGTGTTGGGTCAGGGATGGCGGTGTGCGCGAGGAAGAACGTGCCGGTCGCTACGACGAACAGCAAGATCACTCCCGAAAGCAACCGCTTCAGGGTAAAGGTGAGCATGAAGACTCCGGTGTCAGATCATTGGGGGTGGTGTGAAAGGGACCCCGCGTGCGCGGGGCCCCTTTCGAAGTGGTGACCGCTCGCGGTTAGCCCGCGAGGTCGATCTGACGCAGCGTCGGGAACATCATGCCGGTGATCGGGGTGACGGTGAAGTCACTCGACGAAACGTATGTGTTCACCGACTGTGCCCAGACCGAGAAGAACGCGTTCTCGGTGACGAGGGTGTTGAGCTTCTCAATCTCCTTGGTCTGCGCGTCACCCGGCTCTGCGGTCTTCACGACGTCGAGCTGAGCTGCAACCTCGGGGAACGAGTCGAGGCTCGGGTTCGGGTTGTACCACTGGGGCTGAGAAATCTGACGCTCAATGGTGGCCATCGGGTTCGAGTCCATCGCAATCACGCCGATGAACATCGGGTAGTCGGGAGCAACCGACATGTACTGCATGAAGTCGGTCTCCTTCCAGGTGAGACCGATGCCGAGCTCCTTGAACGTCTGGTCGACGATCGCCTGGTAGGGCTGGAACGGGGGTGCCATCGGCATCGTGACATCGAAGCCATCAGCGTAGCCTGCTTCTGCCAGCAGCTCCTTCGCCTTCTCGATGTTCGCGGGGTAGAGGTCGGTGAGCGACTCGACGTAGCCCGCGGTGCCCACGGGGAACACCTGGTTGGTGGCCTCGCCGACGCCCTGAGCGATCGTCTCGACCATCTCGGGGCCGTTAAACGCGTAGTTGAGCGCCTGGCGCACCTTCAGGTCGCCGAGCGGCTTGCCCATTTCGGTGGCACCGATGCGGTCACTGAACTCGAGACCAACCCACATCGAGAGCCCGGTTGCAACATTCCAACCTTGATCCGGAGCCATGTCCATGGCCGTCTTGTCAGCGTAGATGAGGTTGAACTGGTTGCTCTCCATGCCGTTGAGCATTGCCGTCGCGTCAGACAGCGGGCTCACCGTGAGCGGGTCGAATGGGAAGTCGTCGCTTGCCCAGTGGTCAGCAACCTTAGCGAAGTGGTACTCGGCGCCGGGGATCGAGTCGTCGCCGAGGGTGTAGGGGCCCGAGCCGACCGGCGTCTCTGCCAGCGTGCCCGCATCGATTGCGTCGGGCGACATCATGTAGCTACGGCCGAGGCCCATGTAGTACAGGATCGTGTCGTCGCGCTGCGTGAGGTTGATCGCGATGGTGTCTTCGTCGACGGCCTCGAAGCTATCGACGTTGCGGTACGCCTCCTGCGAGCGTGCACCCGCCTGCAGGTACTCGAGGCTCTTCACCGCGGCGTCGGCATCGAACGCAGCACCGTCAGAGAACTTCGCGTCGCTGCGAAGATCCATGGTGATGGTCTTGAAGTCGTCTGAGACCTCCCACTCGGTGGCGAGGGCGGGCAGTGGCTGGCCGTTCTCGTCGATCGCGAGCAGCGGATCGTAGATCGCCGAGAGGTACGGGCCATCGAACCCGACGTCAGCGAGCGACGGATCCCACGACGTGACGTCGAGGAAGTTGCCGATGCTGAGGGGCTTGACTCCGCCGGCGGCCTCATCGCTGCCGCTGGCTGCATCCCCGCCACCGCCAGAGCAGGCGGTCAGAGCGAGCGCTGCTGCGGCGAGGGCCGCGACGCTCGTAAGTGTTTTCTTCATGTCTACTTCTCTCGATTCCGGGACATGGGTTTTGGGTGAAGACCTCGTTGTTGTCAGTGCCACCATGCAACGTGAACTGTCCGTTGTTCACCCGCGGGTTGTACGTCACTTCAACGTGTCGTCGGTTTTCATTCTACGCACGTTGACAATAAGCACAACTCCATTTTGTGTAACAAATTAGAAACAGACCGGCTGGCAAGTCTCTTGCGGATCGCATACGATCGCATCACGCCCCCATTGAAGTGGAGAACACGTGCTCAACCAATCCCAGATCGCAGCGATCGCCGACGAACTAGTGCAGGCAGACAAGGATCGCACGATCCTGCCCAAACTCACCAGCCGCTACCCCGGCATGCAGATCGAAGACTCCTACGCCATTCAGAAGGAATGGTCAGATCGTCGCATCGCCCAGGGCGCGCGCCTCGTCGGCCACAAGATCGGCCTCACCTCCAAGGTCATGCAGGTGGCCACAGGCATCTCAGAGCCCGACTACGGCGTGATTCACGACGACATGGTCTACGAGTCGGGCTCGGTGCTCGAATTCGATCGCTTCTCGAACGTGCGCATCGAGGTTGAGCTCGCGTTTGTGCTCTCGAAGCCCCTCACCGGCCCCAACGTGACACTGTTCGATGTGCTCGACGCGACCGCATACGTGGTGCCCGCGCTTGAGGTACTCAACTCGCACCTCGAGCTCGAGGGCCGCACGATCGTCGACACGATCAGTGACAACGCCGCCATGGGCGCCATGGTGATCGGTGGCCGCCCGGTCAAAGTTGACGACATCGACCTCACCTGGGCGAAGGCGCTGCTCTACCGCAACGAGGGCATCGAAGACTCGGGTGTCGCGGGCGCGGTGCTCGGCCACCCGGCGCTCGGTGTCGCGTGGCTCGCAAACAAGCTCGCACAGCACGGCCAGTCCCTCGATGCGGGCGAGATCATTCTCGCGGGCTCGTTCACGAAGCCCATGTGGGTCGAGCGCGGCGACACAGTGCACGCCGACTACAACGAACTCGGGAGCGTCACGTGCCGGTTCATCTAACCCTCCCCGACACCCTGCGCGCGCGTCTCGACAAGAGCGATCGCCCGCTCATCGGGCTGTGGGCCTGTGCCGGCAGCGCCGTCACCGCCGAGATCGTGGCCGGCAGCGGCTGCGATTGGGTGCTGCTTGACGCAGAGCACTCCCCCAACGGGCTCGAGTCGGTGCTCGCTCAGCTGCACGCGATGTCCGCGTACCCGGTCGCGCCGGTCGTGCGCCCGCCGTTCGGCGACACCGTCACGATCAAGCAGTTTCTTGATCTCGGCGCACAGAACCTGCTCATTCCCATGGTCGACACGGCGGCGCAGGCGCGCGAGATCGTGCGCGCGGTCAGCTACCCCGACGGCCAGGGTGGCGGAGTGCGCGGCGTGGGTTCGGCGCTCGCCCGCTCGGCCCGCTGGAACCGCGTCGAGGGCTACCTCGGTCGCGCCCGCGACACGATCAGCCTGACCGTGCAGATCGAGTCGGCCGAAGCTGTACGCAATGTCGAAGAAATCGTCGCCACCGACGGTGTCGACGCGATCTTCGTCGGCCCTTCTGACCTCGCGGCTTCGATGGGGCTGCTCGGCCAGCAGAACCACCCCGACGTGGTCGCGAGCGTGCTGCGCGCGATCGAGGCGGGCCGCGCGGCAGGCAAGCCCGTGGGCGTCAACGCCTTCGTGCCGGCCGACGCCGAGCGCTACATCGCCGCCGGCGCGTCGTTCGTCGCCATCGGCGCCGATGTCGCGATCCTCGCGCGCCAAACCGAGGCTCTGGTCGACCGCTTCACGGCCTCTGGCTCCGGATCAGCCGCCCCCCGCGCAAGCTACTAGCCGCGCGCGAGCCTCCTCCCCTGTCATGCTGCGGGAGCGATCTCCCCCGTCATGCTGCGCGAGCGACCTCCCCCGTCATGCTGCGCGAGCGACCTTCCCCCGTCATGCTGCGCGAGCGAAGCGAGTCGCAGTATCCACGCCCCTATTCCCAATCGGCAGCAAGATCATTCCAGTCGGGGTTCTCACGCTCAATCAAGTTGACCTTCCATTGCCGGCCGCGGTTCTTGATCTTCTTCTCCACGACAATCGCATCAAGAACGCTCGGGCCTTCGTTGTACCAAACGAGGCGCGTGACGCCGTACTTTTCGGTGAAGCCAGGCACCTGTCCGCTTCGGTGCTCGTTGAGACGGCGCATGAGATCAGAGGTCACACCCACATACAAAGTCCCATTCCGTTTACTGGCGAGGATGTATACGTACGCGGTCATAGCGACAGTATTTCGGAGACGCGAGGGAAGCACCAGGATGTTTGGACCCTGCGACTCGCAAGCTCGCGCAGGGTGACATGGGGTGAGCTCGCGCAGGGTGACAGATAGGAACCAGCTCGCGCAGCCTCTCCTTGTCATGCTGCGCGAGCGACCTCCCCCGTCATGCTGCGCGAGCGACCTCCCCCGTCATGCTGCGCGAGCCTCCTCCCCTGTCATGCTGCGGGAGCGAAGCGAGTCGCAGTATCCACACGACTGGACCCTGCGACTCGCAAGCTCGCGCAGGGTGACATGGGTGAGCTCGCGCAGGGTGACATGGGTGAGGTCGCGCAGGGTGACATGGGGCGAGCTCGCGCAGTGTGACATGGGGTGAGCTCGCGCAGGGTGACATGGGGTGAGCTCACGCAGAGTGACGAGATTGAAACGGACCGCGCCCGCGCGGCGCCCCGAAAACTGCGCGTGACAAACGCCACCAGATCGTATATCATTTGAAATACAACAACGAAGTGAGGTAGCTATGACTTACGGAATCGACACTCCGGGCAAAATCATTGCCGTCCATCTCAATTACCCCTCGCGCATGCAACAGCGCGGCCGGGCCCCCGAGTTTCCCTCCTACTTCTTCAAGCCAGCATCTTCGCTCGCTGCCACCGGTGGCAGCATCGAGCGCCCCGCCGGCACCGAGCTGCTCGCTTTCGAGGGCGAGATCGCACTCGTCATCGGTGAACCCGCCCGCTGGGTTTCCCCCGAAGACGGCTGGAAGCACGTAGCAAGCGTCACCGCCGCCAACGACTTTGGCATCTACGATCTGCGCGCAGCCGACAAGGGTTCGAACGTACGCAACAAGGGCGGCGACGGCTTCACCCCCATCGGCCCCAAGGCCATCTCAACAGAGGGAATTGGTGAGGGCGAGTGGCGCGTGCGCACCTGGGTCAACGGTGCGCTGGCACAGGAGGACACGACCGAGACGCTCAAGTTCAGCTTCGGCCAGCTCGTCGCAGACCTGTCTCAGCACTTCACGCTCGAGAAGGGTGACGTGATCCTCACCGGCACCCCTGCAGGCTCGTCTGTCGTCAACCCCGGCGACGTCGTCGAGATTGAGGTTGACGCCCCGAACGCGGCGGGTGCACCCACCACAGGCCGCCTGGTAACCACCGTCACGCAGGGCACCAACGAGTTCGGCGCCTTTGGTAACACCCCCAAGGCCACCGACCTGCAGCGCATCGAAGCCTGGGGCAGCGAAGACGAGCACGCGGCAGCCGTCGAGGCCGGCCGCGCAACCCCGCTCGATGCTGCCCCCCATCCCCTGAACGATGAGGTTCGCGCACTGCTCGCGAACGTCGCCGTCGCAACTGTCTCGGCATCGCTGCGCAAGCGCGGATACGTCGATATCTTCATCGACGGTGTGCACCCGAACCACGAGGGTGACCGCATCCTTGGCACGGCCAAGACCCTGCGCATGATCCCGTTCCGCCCCGATCTGTTCAAGTCACACGCTCCCGGGTTCAACGCCCAAAAGCGCGCGTTCGACACGGTCAACCCGGGCGAGGTACTCGTGGTCGAGGCTCGCGGCGAACGCGGCACCGGCACCGTCGGTGACGTGCTGGCACTGCGCGCCCAGGTGCGCGGCGCGGCGGGTGTCGTTACCGACGGAGGTGTGCGCGACTACGCAGCCGTGCAGGAGTTCGACATTCCCGTCTTTTCGCAGGGCGCGCACCCGAGTGTGCTCGGCCGCAAGCACGTGCCGTGGGAGACCGACGTCACGATCGCCTGCGGCGGCGCTGCGGTGCAGCCCGGCGACGTGATCATGGGCGACCGTGACGGCGTCATCGTGATTCCACCGTTCTTGCTCGCAGAGGTTGCGGCAGAGGCCGCCGCACAAGAGAAGCAGGACGAATGGGTGGCCGCTCGCGTCGCCGAGGGCGCGGCGGTAGACGGTCTCTTCCCCATGAACGCGAAGTGGCGTGCGCGCTACGACGCTGAGCTCGCGGCACAGGCAGACCAGGCCTAAATCATGGCTGCGGAGTCCAAGTCAGAGCGGGCGTACCGCCTGATCCGGGGTCGCATTGACAGCGGCCAGTACGTGCCGGGCTACCGGCTCGTACTGGCCCCCATTGCGGCAGAACTCGAGATGTCGGTCGTGCCGGTGCGCGAGGCGATCCGGCGCTTGGAAGCCGAGCAGTTTGTTACATTCGAGCGCAATGTGGGCGCGCAGGTCTCGCTCATCAAGGAGACGGAGTATCTGCACACCATGCAGACCCTCGCGGTCGTTGAAGGCTCAGCGACAGGGCTTGCCGCGCCCCACATTACGCCCGATCAGATTCGCCGTGCGCGCGAGATCAACCAGACCATGCGCGAGTCACTCACCATGTTTGATCCCCAAGCTTTCACCGCACTGAACCTCGATTTTCACAGTGTGCTGTTCGAGACCTGCCCCAACCCGCACATTCTTGAGCTGGTGCACAGGGGCTGGAACCGCATGAACGTACTGCGCAACTCGTCGTTCAGTTTCGTGCCGGGGCGAGCGAGCGAGTCGGTGCGCGAGCACGACAAGCTCCTCGACCTGATCGAGGCCGGTGCGGATCCGGTTGAGATTGAGCTCACGGCGCGCGAGCACCGCACGGCCACGCTCAACGCGGTGCTCGCCCACCAAGACGCACACGATCACCAGCAGTTGCGCCCCGCATAGTCACTGCGCACCCAGCTACCCGCTCAAGACTTATCAATTTCACCGAACAAAAGTTACCCAACGAAGGAGTAATCATGACTCACGTAAAGCCCGAGGGCCTTCCCGAGAAGCTGCAGCTGTTCATCGACGGCGAGTTCGTCGATGCCGCTGATGGCGCCCAGTTCGACGTGGTCGACCCCGTCACGAACGAGGTCTACATCAAGGCCGCAGCCGCCGGCAAGGTAGACGTAGACCGTGCGGTCGCTGCTGCCAAGCGCGCGTTTGACGAGGGCCCCTGGCCCACGATGCTGCCGCGCGAGCGCTCACGCATTCTGCACCGCGTGGCAGACATCGTCGAGTCGCGCGACGAGCAGCTCGCGCTGCTTGAGAGCTGGGACTCGGGTCTGCCGATCACGCAGGCCAAGGGTCAGGCGCGCCGCGCAGCCGAGAACTTCCGCTTCTTTGCCGACCTCATCGTTGCCGAGCACGACAACGTCACCAAGGTGCCCGGCCGCCAGATCAACTACGTGAACCGCAAGCCCAAGGGCGTCGCGGGCCTCATCACTCCCTGGAACGTTCCCTTCATGCAGGAGTCATGGAAGCTTGCTCCCGCCATTGCGACGGGCAACACCGTCGTGCTGAAGCCCGCGAGCTACACCCCGCTGTCGGCCGTGCTGTGGCCTGAGATCTTCCGTGAGGCTGGCGTGCCCGAGGGCGTGTTCAACCTGATCCTCGGCTCGGGCGGCGTCGCTGGCGATGCGCTCGTGAAGCACCCCGATGTGCCGCTCATCTCGTTCACGGGCGACAGCTCAACGGGTGCCATGATCTCAACGAATGCTGCCCCCTACCTCAAGGGCCTTTCGCTCGAACTCGGCGGCAAGAGCCCCTCGGTGGTCTTCGCTGACGCCGACATTGAAGAAGCGCTCGACGCGACCGTATTCAGCGTCTTCAGCCTGAACGGTGAGCGCTGCACCGCGGGCAGCCGCGTGCTCGTCGAGCGTTCGATCTACGACGACTTTGTCGCCCGCTACGCAGAGCGTGCCAAGAACATTGTCGTCGGCCTGCCCAGCGACCCGGCTACCGAGGTCGGCGCACTCGTGCACGAGAGCCACTTCGAGAAGGTCATGAGCTACGTCGAGATCGGCAAGAGCGAGGGTCGCCTCGTCGCCGGCGGCGGTCGCCCCGAGGGCTTCCCCGAGGGCAACTACGTGGCTCCCACCGTGTTCGCAGACGTGAAGTCTGACGCGCGTATCTTCCAGGAAGAGATCTTCGGCCCCGTCGTTTCGATCACCCCGTTCGACTCAGACGAAGAAGCACTGAAGCTCGCAAACGACACGAAGTACGGCCTCGCGGCCTACGTGTGGACCACCAACCTCAAGCGCGCACACAACTTCGCTCACGGCATCGAGTCGGGCATGGTGTGGCTCAACTCGAACAACGTGCGCGACCTGCGAACCCCGTTCGGCGGCGTGAAGGCTTCGGGCCTCGGCCGCGAGGGTGGCTACCGCTCGGTCGATTTCTACACGACCGCACAGTCGATCCAGATCACCCTGAATGAGGCCCACAGCCCCCGCTTCGGCGCGGGCGTCGAAGCCGCAGGCAAGACCGTCTAACAAGACCGTCTAACACTTTTCTCGATCCCCCCAAGTTAGAACGCAAGGAAGCGAACACCATGTCAAAGCTCAACGAAGAAGACAAGCAGTCTGCGGGTTTCTGGGTCACAAAGGAGGCCCCTATCGAGGCTCCTAACCCGATCCCCACGGCTACCAGCGAGGCACCCGACATCCTCCGCTGCGCCTACATGGAGCTCATCGTCACCGACCTCGCTGCGTCGCGCGAGTTCTACGTCGACGTGCTCGGCCTGTACGTGACCACCGAGGACGACGAGGCAATCTACCTCCGCTCGACCGAGGAGTTCATTCACCACAACCTCGTGCTGCGCAAGGGCCCGGTCGCCGCGGTGGCTGCGTTCTCATACCGCGTGCGCACCCCCGAGGACCTCGACAAGGCTGTCGCCTTCTTCGAGGAGCTCGGCTGCGAAGTGCGCCGCAACCCGAACGGCTTCGTGAAGGGCATCGGTGACTCGGTGCGCGTTGTCGACCCGCTCGGCTTCCCGTACGAGTTCTTCTACCAGACCGAGCACACCGAGCGCATGTCGTGGCGCTACGACCTGCACATTCCCGGCGAGCTCGTGCGCCTCGACCACTTCAACCAGATTACGCCCGACGTGCCCCGCGCTGTCGGCTACATGCAGAACCTGGGCTTCCGCGTCACTGAGGACATTCAGGACAACGATGGCACGGTCTACGCCGCGTGGATGCGCCGCAAGCCCACCGTGCACGACACGGCCATGACGGGCGGCGACGGCCCCCGCATGCACCACGTCTGCTTCGCGACCCACGAGAAGCACAACATTCTCGCGATCTGCGACAAGCTCGGCGCGCTGCGCAAGTCTGACAGCATCGAGCGGGGACCTGGCCGCCACGGCGTCTCGAACGCGTTCTACCTGTACCTGCGCGACCCCGATGGCCACCGCGTCGAGGTCTACACCCAGGACTACTACACGGGCGACCCCGACAACCCGGTCGTCACCTGGGACGTGCACGACAACCAGCGCCGCGACTGGTGGGGCAACCCCGTCGTACCCTCGTGGTACACGGACGGCTCGCTCGTACTCGACCTCGACGGCAACCCCCAGCCCGTCATCGCTCGCGAGCACGACTCCGAAATGGCTGTCACGATCGGCGCCGACGGCTTCTCATACACGCGTGACGAAGAGGGCGAGAAGGGCTTCAAGCTCGGCAACACGCTCTAGGCTCGCGGCAGCCTCTGGCTGTTTGTGATCCGGATCAATCCCCGGGGTGCTTCGCACTCCGGGGATTTTTCGCGCCCTCTGGGCCGCCCGCGCAAAATATGCGGGACTAGTTCCGCTTATGAACGAGCGTAAAGCGGAATTGCACGCGCATATTTTCTACACGGGGGCGGCGGTCGGAAGTTCGATGCCCAGGGCGAGCTCCGCGTAGCTGCGCACCGAGGCACGGCACACCTCACGGGGAGTCGTGTCGCCGACGAGCGGATACAGGTCATAGGCGTCCTCGAGCGCGACCAGGTTGCGCGCGATGATCGCTGGTGGCGAGCCGAGCACGAACTCCCCCGTGCCAGCGCCGATCTCGATGAGTGTGCGGTAGAGCATGATCTGCCGCTCAGTAAGCGCGCGGTGAGCGGGGCGGTATTGCGGGTGCTCGGCCAGAATCGCGACGCTCTCGTATACGTGACGCAGCTCGTCGCTGATGTCGTCGGGCACACCAGCGTCAATCATCGCTGTGACGCGGGCCGCTGCGCTTTCGGGGCGATCGAGAATCTGCTGCCGCTGTTCACTGAACTCGTTCATCGCGCCCGCAATCGCCGTCATCTGCAGTTCATCGAGCGTCGCAAAATAGTGCAGCACGTTTGCCGGACTCATGTCGGCTTCTGCCGCGACCGCGCGCACATTCACTCCCCGCTTCGGCCGCGACCGCGCGACGCGCCAGAACGCCCGAATAATGTCTTCACGTCGTTCGAGGCGGCGTCGCGCGGTCACGTTCATGCCCCCAGCTTATGGGGTGCCGTAGCCAATTACGCATCTTGTTTGAACAACAGTCCAACCTATGCAACTAGGCGTTGACCTGAGTAGCATAAGCACCAACGAAAGGATTAAACATTGTTCAATGATGAGCTCTCTAGCACCGCCGACACCACCCCTGTCGTAGGTACGCGCGCCCGCGACCTGGGTGTGCCGTTCGACGGCACACCGGGCCCGCACAACGCCATCACCGACGTTGCCGGCCTGGAGGTTGGGTTCGTTACGATCATCGGTGACGAGCCCGACGTCCCCGTCACGCGCACCGGCGTCACGGCGATCCTGCCCCGCGGTCGCGGGCGTGCGGGCGAACCATGCGCCGCGGGCATTGCGGTACTCAACGGCAACGGCGAGCTGACGGGCCGCAGCTGGATCGAGGAGTCAGGCCAGCTGCAGACCCCCATCGCGATCACCAACTCGCACGCCGTGGGTGCCGTGCACTCGGGCGTCGACCGCTGGATGGCCGAGCACCACCCGACAAGCGCCGCCGCTTGGATGCTGCCCGTCGTCGGTGAGACGTGGGACGGCTATCTGAACTCGATCAACGCCCCCTCGGTCACACCGGAGCACGCCGCGCAGGCACTCAATAACGCACGCTCTGGCCCCGTCACTGAGGGCAATGTTGGCGGCGGCACCGGCATGAACTGTTACGGGTTCAAGGGTGGGACCGGCACCGCATCACGCGTCGTACGGTCGGGCGACGATGCGTGGACGGTGGGCGTGCTGATGCAGGCCAACTTTGGCTCACGCAAGGAGCTGCGCATCGCGGGCCAGCCGCTCGGCCGCACCACGGCCGCCCCCAACCCCATGGAGACGAGCGGTTGGTTTGAGCGCGAAGCCAGCGCGGGCCTGCAGGCGGCGGGCGGTGCGGGCAGCGTGATCGTGGTGGTTGCCACCGATGCCCCGCTGCTGCCCGCGCAGTGCGAGGCGCTCGCCCGCCGCGTGCCGCTCGGCCTCGCCCGCACCGGCACGACCGGCAGCCATTTCTCGGGCGACATTTTTCTCGCGTTCTCAACCGCGAACGAGGGCGCGCTCGGCTCGAAGATGGCCGGCAATGGGATCCGGATCGAATCGCTTGCGCACGTCGCGTGGGGCTCGATCGATGC
The DNA here is from genome assembly GCF_054456695.2 of Leucobacter faecis. NCBI lineage: Bacteria > Bacillati > Actinomycetota > Actinomycetes > Micrococcales > Microbacteriaceae > Leucobacter > Leucobacter faecis. Next base: position 106,161 of record NZ_JBTJER020000003.1, on the reverse strand, counting down.
CTTCTTCGAGGCCGTCGTCGAAGCGACAGAGGAGGCCGTGGTAAACGCGCTCGTTGCGGCCCGCGACATGGAGGGACGAGCTGGCCACCTCAGCTACGCGCTGCCCCACGATGAGGTGCGCGCAGCCTTCGGTTCCGCTCGGTAACAGTCTTGAGAGCGCTCGCTGGCTACGCATGCGGCGGACACCCGGTACTAGGAAGCGGCCCCCGGGTGTTCGCGCACCTCGCTCGAAAGCGATGTGCCGCCCAGTTCAAGATAGAGCTGTCCCTCAGTGCGCGACACCGAAAGCGTGTTGCGTCGGCCTACTTCGGCCACCACCAGGTCAATGAAGCCCGAGTCAAATGAACGAAGGGTGATCTCTTCTGAGCGGTGAATGGTCTTACCCGCCCACGACGCGAGCAGCTTCGCAGGGTCGCGGTGCGTATACACCGCCACCCTGTCGGCCAGTTTGCTGCCGAAGTGCAGCCGCGCGGCGTCGGGCGCACCGATCTCAATCCACGCGGTGATGTGGCCGGTCAGATCGCGCACGAGCACCGCCGGCTCGTCGGTTGAAGACACCCCGCCCGCCGCAAATGTGATGCCTTCTTCGTACTCGAGGCAGTACGCGAGCAGGCGCGTCACCATGTACGCGTCGGTTTCAGAGGGATGCCGTGCCACGCGCAGTGAGAAGTCCTCGTACACCCCACGATCCACGTCTGCCAGCTGCACATCAAAGGTGTGAATCGTCGCGCCTATTGCCATGTGTCAAGCCTACCGGCCGAGCGTTGCCGCTTCCTCTCGTAGGCGTGCATCGAGCTCGGCCTCGCGCTCAGGATGCATGACACCGGCCACAAACACGACCACGAGCGCGCCGCCCCAGATCAGAGATTCGAGCACCCCGCCCACCAGCACAGGCAGGTTCCACACCGAGATCGCAAGCACCGCACACAGCCCCAATCCGCCCAGCACGCTCGCCACGAGCACCGCACGCGGCGCCGCACCGCCCGCCACGCCCCGTCGCCCGCCAAAGGCGAGCACCGCGGCGCTCGTGAGGGCCATCATGAAGATCACTCCCACGGCACCCGCCCCCGAGTACCAGGTGTAGATCTGGGTGACCGGATCGAGCTGACCCAGCGCCGAGACGAGCACCACCGCCGAGGTCACAATGCTCACCCAGAGCGAGGCACGCGAAGGCGCCCGGTGGGCTGCGTGCACCTCGGCAAGCGCTCCCGGCAGCACACCGCGCTGGCCGAGGGTAAAGAGGTAACGGGTCACGATGTTGTGAAACGACAGCATGCAGGCAAACATGCTGGTGACCACGAGCACCTGCACCAGGTCGGCCACAATGGGTGCGACAACGGCTCCTGCGAGGTCGATCACGACACTGTCGGGCGCCTCGTTCGAGAGCGCAACGGCTTCGCCTGCCCCGAGCCCCGAGATCACGAGCCACGACGACACAAAGTACAGGGCGCCGATCGTGATCACGGCGATGTACGTCGCGCGCGGTACCGTTCGATCCGGATCCTTGGCCTCATTGCGAAACACGGCCGTAGCCTCGAAGCCAAAGAACCCCAGAAACGCGAAGAGGAGCCCGAGCCCCGGGGCCCCGACAAGCGCCTGGGCTGGGTTGAGCGGAGCCGCCGAAAGGCTGCCGCCGTTGAACAGCACGCCGAGATCGATCGCCAGCACCGCCACGACCTCGAGCACGAGCACCGCGCCCAGCACCTTCGCAGAGAGCTCAATGTCGCGGTAGCCCAGCACGCCCACAATGAGCAGCATGATGCCCGAGATCAACCACCAGGGTGGGGTGACACCGAGCCACAGATTGATCAGGTTGCCGGTTTGCACGCCGAGGTAGCAGGTCATCGAGACCGTAAGCAGCACATAACTGAACAGCGCGATGGCGGCGGTGCCCAGCCCCAGACGCCTGCCCAGCCCGCGATGCACATACGAGTAAAACGCGCCGGCGTCGGGTACCCGCGGTGACATCCACGTATAACCCACTGCGAACAACAGCAGAATAGCGGTGGCGGCGAGCACCATCGTGGGCACCCCCACCGAGCCCGAAATACCAATGATGATGGGAAAGTTGGCAGCGACAACGGTGATGGGCGCGGCCGCCGCGATCACCATAAAAACGATGCCGGGCACACCGAGGGTGCGGTTAAGCGTGAGATTCACGTGGGTCTCCTGTTGCGGGGCTTGACTCTGAGAAGTCTGGGCACACCTGAGTGATCTGCCGCGCGGTGGCGCGTACGAAGCACTCATGGCTCAACAGCGAAGAAGGGGTGGCGACGCTGCGCTTCTTCTTCGAAATGCTTTTCGGCAACCCTCAGCTTAGCGCGACGCTTGTTGCCGGGAGGTTACGACGTCCCTTGCGGCTAGTCTTTTGCGGCGCGCTCGGCCACCCGCACGTCGAGCGGAAAATCGACCGGCGAATCACCAAACAGCAGTTTCCCCGCCGAGCCTGCTGCGGCCGTGACCGCCGCGACGACTCGGTCTGCGAGCGCGATAGGGGTGTGCACAATGATCTCGTCGTGCAAGAAGAACACCAGGTGCGGCCTGTGCGCGAATGCGGGCCCCGAGGCCCGCGCCACGGAGGCCGCGGAGGCCGCGGAGGCCGCACCCGCCGCGCCCACCGCGCCCACCGCCGCGGGCTGCTCATCGAGAGCGGGCAGCTCGCCCAGCCGCAGCCGCAGGTCGGCGATCCACGCGAGCGCCCACTCGGCCGCGGTGCCCTGCACCACGAAATTACGCGTAAAGCGCCCGAAGTCTCGGGCGACCCTACGGGCATTGCGCTCGTCCGCGGCCGTCGCGGCAGGGGCGTTCGCGCGCGCCTGTAGTTCGAACCACGCGGGATCCGGCCGGGGCGATGAGCGCCCGAGCCACGTCGACACGACCCCGCCGCGCTCCCCCGTCTCAGCCGCAGCGTCGACGAGCCGCATTGCGGCCGGAAAGCTCTTGCGCAGGCGAGGCACGAGCCGACCGCTATCACCCGTGGTGGCACCGTACATCGCGCCGAGCACAGCGATCTTGGCCTCCTGCCGGGTGGCGACCGCACCGCTCGTGACGATGCCTGCGTACAGGTCGGTGCCAGCGCCCGCTCGCGCCATCGCGCGGTCGCCCGCCATCGCCGCGAGCACCCGCGGCTCGAGCTGCGCCACATCAGCCGACACCAAGACCCAACCGGGGTCTGCACGCAGCACGGGCCGCAGTAGCCGCGGCAGCTGTAACGCGCCGCCGCCGTTCGACGCCCAGCGGCCGGTCACGACACCGCCTGGAATATACACCGGCCGGTAACGCCCGTCACGCACCCACTCGTCGATCCAGTTCCAGCCGTTCGCGGTGTAGAGCCGCGACAGCTTTTTGTACCGCAGCAGCGGCTCGATCGCCGCGTGCTCTACGTCTGCGATCTCCCACTGCGACGTCGAGTGCACGTCGAGGCCTGCATCGCGCAGCGCTTGCAGCAGCTTCGGCGGCGAATCGATGTTGACGCCCGGGTCGCCCAGCAGGCGTCCGATCCGCGCCGCGAGTACCGCCATCTTCTCGGGCCGCGCCCCCGCGGGCACGCGCGGCCCCAGGGCCTCTTGCAAAATACGTTCATGCTCGGTTACGTCCCACGGCACCCCGGCCGCACGCAGCTCGGCCGCGACGAGCGCGCCCGCCGACTCGGCCGCCACGAGCAGCGCCAGCTGCCCGGGCGACGCGGCGAGGGCGGCCCGCTGCCGTTCGAACTCGGCCACCGTCTCAGAAATACCCTGCGGCACCGCCGTTATTCGGGGCGTTTCGAGCTCAAAAAGTGTCGCTTGTTTCGGCTCCGGATCGGGGTCCTCGGGCCCCACGTCCCACGCCGCTGCAGCGCGCAGTGCGCGGGCGTCGGGCACGAGCTCGGAGCGCACGAGAATGGCGTGCGCGAGCCGGAGGTCGTGGCAGCGCGCGACGCGCAGCCCGCGCCGTAAGAGGCCCGGCAGCCAGCGGGCAGTGTCATTCCAGACCCAGCGCGGACTGTGCCTGGCCTCGGTGGTGCGCACAAACTCGTCGAGGTCTGCGGGCGCGAACTCTGTGCGCGATATTTCGCTCGCCGCCGCGTCGAGCCCTAACGCAGTGATGCGCCCGTCGACACTTTGGCCGAGGGCGCACCACCGCATCGTCATCTGAGTATCGCGCTACGCGCGCTGGTACCCCGTAGGGTTACCAGCGCGGCTTGCGCTTGCCGTCTGCGCGGTCGCCACCAAAGTCACGGCCGCCGCGATCGTTACGGTCGTTGCCGTAACCGCCGCGGTCGCCACGATCATTGCCGTAACCGCCACGTGAGCCACGATCGTTGTTGTAGCCACCACGATCGCCACGGTCGTTACGATCGTTACCGTAACCACCACGCGAACCACGATCGTTGTTGTAACCGCCCCGGTCGCCACGGTCGCCACGGTCGTTGCTGTACCCACCGCGATCGCCACGGTCGTTACCGTAACCACCACGCGAACCGCGATCGTTGTTGTAACCGCCCCTGTCGCCGCCACGGCCACCGCGGTCGTTGCCGTAGCCGCCGCTGCGCGAGCCGCCACGATCGCCGCCGCGGTCATAGCCGCCGCGCGACCCCCCGCCGCCACGGTCTTCCTTCAGCTCAATGGCCTTGCCGCTGATGCGCGTGTCCTGGAGCTTTGCACGAGTCTCTGCTGAGAGATCCGCGGGCAGCTCAACAAGCGAGAAGTCGTCGCGCACCTGAATGCGGCCGAAGTCGTCGCGGGTGAGGCCACCCTCGTTGGCGATAGCGCCAATAATCTGACCGGGCTGCACGCGGTCGCGGCGGCCCACCTCGATGCGGTAGCTCTTGAGGTCGTCGCGGCGCGGGCCGCGCTCGCGCTTCTCACGCTCAGGACGGTCCCTGCTGTCGTCCAAGAAGTTCGCGGCCTGCTTGCGGTCGCGATCAAACTTGCGATCGTCTTCAGCCGACAGCAGCAGCGGTGTCGCACCCTGTGCGACAACTGCGAGCGCAGCAGCCACATCAATCTCGGGAACGTCGTGGTGCTTCACGTAGTGCTGAATGATCTCGCGGAACCGCTCGATACGGCCCGTGCGGCCGAGGGCCGCCGTGATCTCGTCGTCGAAGCGCGACAGACGCGTCGCGTTGACCTCTTCAATGCCGGGCAGCGGCATCTGAGTGAGGGTCTGCTTCGTGGTCTTTTCAATCTGCTTCAGCAGACGGCGCTCACGCGGGGTGACGAAGCTGATCGCGTCGCCCGTGCGGCCCGCGCGGCCGGTGCGGCCGATACGGTGCACGTACGACTCGACGTCGATCGGCAGGTCGTAGTTCACAACGTGGCTGATGCGCTCCACGTCGAGGCCGCGTGCAGCGACGTCGGTGGCGACCAGAATGTCGAGCTTGCCGTCCTTCAGGGCCTGCACGGTGCGCTCGCGCTGAGCCTGCTGCACATCACCGTTAATAGCGGCGGCCGAGTAGCCACGCGCGCGCAGTTTCTCTGCGACCTGCTCGGAGTCACCACGGGTGCGGGTGAACACGATCAGACCGTCGAAGTCCTCAACCTCGAGCACGCGGGTAAGCGCATCGAGCTTTTGCGTGTACGACACGACGATGTAGCGCTGCGTGATGTTCTGGCTGGTCTGCGTCTTGCCAGCAATCTTGATCTCTTGCGGGTCCTTCAGATACTGCTGCGAGATGCGGCGAATCTGTGACGGCATGGTGGCCGAGAACAGTGCGACCTGCTTGTCGTCGGGAGTATCAGCGAGGATCGTCTCGACGTCTTCTGCGAAGCCCATCTTGAGCATCTCGTCTGCCTCGTCAAGCACGAGGTACTTGATCTGGGTGAGATCGAGTGAGCCACGCTTCAGGTGGTCCATGATGCGGCCGGGGGTGCCGACAACAACATCAACGCCGCGGCGCAGAGCCGACAGCTGCTGGCCGTAGGCCTGGCCACCGTATACGGGCAGCAGGTTGACCTGCGGCAGGTGTGTCGCGTAGCTCTCAAACGCTTCACACACCTGCAGTGCGAGCTCACGAGTCGGGGCAAGCACAAGCGCCTGCGGCACACCAGCACCGGGCGTCATGCGCGAGAGGACGGGCAGCGCGAACGCTGCGGTCTTACCGGTTCCAGTCTGTGCGAGGCCGACAACGTCACGGCCTTCAAGCAATACAGGGATGGTGGCGGCCTGAATTGCCGACGGGGTCTCGTAGCCCACGTCGGTAACGGCCTGAAGAACTTCAGCAGAGAGACCGAGGTCGGCGAATGTAATGCGCTCACCCTCGGTTTCTGAAGGGACAGCGGATTCGCCTGATGTGGCATTCTCAGAAGAGGTCATCATACTAGTCTACCCCCGATTTACCTGAACACTTGGCGTGACAACGATTATTCATGCACTGGCCCCTTGGCAGCTCGCTTACTGCACTCAAAATCACCGCTCGTGCGCGCAGAACCAAGCACCCCGGGCATTCCTCGGCTTACGCTCAAATGAACAAGTGCGCACGGTCAACTTCGGCGACCCATTCGCGCACGGCAATGAAGCCTCAGAAAGGACTCCCCCATGAGTGAGCAGGCCCCTCCACAACAACCCGGTCTTAGTAGGCGTACTCTCGGCGCCCCGGCCATCACCCTCATGATTATCGCTGCTTCTGCACCACTTACAGTGGTCGCCGGCGGTGTCACGACCTCTTTTGCCGTCACCGGATCGCTCGGTGTGCCCCTCGGCTTTCTTTTGATCGCCGTCATCTTGACCGTGTTTGCGGTTGGCTACACCGCCATGAGCCGGTTCGTCACCAATGCTGGAGCGTTTTACGCTTACATCGCGCAGGGCCTCGGGAGGCCCCTCGGGGTGGGCGCCTCGCTCATTGCGCTCGTGTCGTACAACGCGATGCAGGTGGGCATCTACGGCCTGTTTGGTTTTCAGCTTTCGCTCTTCTTGGAGGCCAAGCTGGGCTTCGCTTCCCCCTGGTGGATCTGGGTATTACTGTGCATCGTTGTAGTCGGCGTGCTCGGCGTCAACCGCGTCGATCTTTCGGCTAAGGTGCTCGGTGCCCTCGTCGCACTCGAATTTCTCGTGGTGATCATCTTCGATGTCGTTTCGTTCTCGGTAGCGCCTGAGGGCGTCTCTACGGCAACACTCAACCCGTCCGAGTTGTTCGGCCCTGCCCTCGGCATCGTTCTCGTGTTTGGCGTGGCCGCATTTATGGGCTTTGAGGGCGCAGCCATTTATGGCGAGGAGGCGAAAGACCCCAAGCGCACGGTCGCCCGCGCCACGTACGCCGCCGTGGCAATTATCGGTCTGTTCTACGCGTTCAGTGCGTGGGCCTTTTCTGTGGGCATTGGCCCGTCGGAGATCGTTGAAGCGTCACGCACCCACGGCCCCGATCTGATGTTTGTGTTTATGACCGACCACACGAGCATGCTGTTCGCTGACACTATGACCCTGCTGTTCATTACGAGCCTGTTCGCGGCACTGCAGTCGTTTCACAACGCGGTCGCACGCTACTTCTACTCGCTCGGCCGTGAGGGCGTGCTGCCCCGCGGGTTCGCGCGTACATCGGCCGCCGGTGCCCCGTGGGCTGGCTCGCTCGCTCAGACCGTGATCGCCCTCGTGGCGGTCGCTGGCTTCGCACTCGCTGGTGACGCGTTTGGCGGCGCCGCCGCACTCGGCGAAAACGCGATCCTGTACCCCGTGCTCACCATGTTCACTTGGCTCACCAACACAGGCGCGGCAGGACTTGTGCTGCTCATGGCGGCAATCGCCGCCGCGGTGATCGGGTTCTTCATGAAGAACCAGCGCGGCCTGGGGCTCTGGACGCGGGTGATCGCCCCTGTCATTTCAGGGCTGGCACTGCTGTGGGTGTTCATCATGATCCTCGCGAACTTCCAGCTCATGCTCGATCAAGAACAGCCCGACGCGACGACCTACATATTGCCCGGCATGATCTTTGCCGCCGGCATCGTCGGCATCGTCTGGGGGCTGGTGTTAAAGGCGCGCAAGCCCGCACTCTACCGCCAGATCGGCCACGGCACCGAGCCCGGAGCTTACGACACCGAGCTGGTAGATCTGCAGGCAGAATAGGTCGCACCCCCTGGATCCGGAATCCCAGACAGAGGAGCTTCCGGGCGCATTGAACAGGCGGCGGTGACGCGGTGAGATAGAAGCACCGCGGCACCGCCGCCGCACTGTTTCGAAAGGGCCCACACCATGGCACTCCCCGGCGCACGTCCCGTCAAAGCCCCCCGCGGCACCGAGATCTCAGCGAAGAGTTGGCAGACCGAAGCCCCGCTGCGCATGCTCATGAACAACCTCGACCCCGAGGTCGCTGAGCGCCCCGACGACCTCGTCGTCTACGGCGGCACCGGCCGCGCGGCCCGCAGCTGGGAGGCGTACGACGCGATCGTCGACACCCTGCGCGACCTTGAGGACGACGAGACCCTGCTCGTGCAGTCGGGCAAGCCCGTGGGCGTCTTTCGCACGAACGTCTGGGCACCGCGCGTGCTCATCGCAAACTCCAACCTCGTGGGCGACTGGGCGACGTGGCCCGAGTTTCGCAAGCTCGAGGCAGAGGGCCTCATGATGTACGGCCAGATGACCGCCGGTTCGTGGATTTACATTGGCACCCAGGGCATTCTGCAGGGCACGTTCGAAACCTTCGCGGCGATCGGCGCTAAACGCTTTGGTGGCAGCCTCGCCGGCACCCTCACCCTCACCGGCGGCTGCGGCGGCATGGGCGGCGCGCAGCCGCTCGCCGTCACCCTCAACGACGGCGCGTGCCTCATCGTCGACGTTGACGAGTCACGCATGCAGCGCCGCGTAGGCAAGCGCTACCTCGACGAGGTCGTCACCGATCTCGACGAAGCGCTCGCGAAGGTGCAGCAGGCGAAAGACGAAAAGCGCGGCTGGTCAGTTGGGCTCGTCGGCAACGCCGCCGAGGTGTTCCCCGAGATTCTGCGCCGCCACCGCGCCGGCGAGATCACGATCGACATCGTCACCGACCAGACGAGTGCCCACGACCCGCTCTCGTACCTGCCCATCGGATACACGGTCGAAGAGTGGGCAGCACGCGCGGCAGCAGACCCCGAGCAGTTCACGCTCGACGCGCAGGCGGCCATGGCCGCGCATGTCAAGGCCATGGTCGAGTTTCAAGACGCGGGCGCCGAGGTGTTCGACTACGGCAACTCGATTCGCGATGAGGCACGCAAGGGTGGCTACGACCGCGCCTTCGAGTTTCCCGGCTTCGTACCGGCCTACATTCGCCCGCTGTTCTGCGAGGGCCTCGGGCCGTTCCGTTGGGCTGCGCTGTCGGGCGACCCCGAAGACATTCGCGTCACCGACGAGGCAATCCTCGAGCTGTTCCCCGAGAACGAGCACCTGCGCCGCTGGATTCGCGCGGCGCAAGAACGCGTCGAATTCGAGGGCCTGCCCGCCCGCATCTGCTGGCTCGGCTACGGCGAGCGCCAGCGCGCCGCGCTGCGCTTCAACGAACTCGTCGCCGAGGGCAAAATCTCGGCCCCGATCGTGATTGGTCGCGATCACCTCGACTCCGGATCGGTCGCATCGCCATACCGTGAAACCGAAGCGATGGCCGACGGCTCAGACGCGATCGCAGACTGGCCGCTACTCAATGCGCTGACGGCAGCGTCGTCGGGTGCGACCTGGGTGTCGCTGCACCACGGTGGCGGCGTGGGCATTGGCCGTTCGATCCACTCGGGCCAGGTGTCGGTGGCCGACGGCACACCGCTTGCGGCCGAGAAGCTCGAGCGGCTGCTCACGAATGATCCCGGCATGGGCGTGATTCGCCACGTCGACGCGGGCTACCAGCGCGCAGTAGACGTTGCGGCCGAGCGCGGGGTGCGCGTGCCCATGACGCCGACGATTCGCCACGAGTAAAGCTGCGAGTTGGGCGGGGTGCGGGCGCGGTTCTGGGCGCAACATTGCGTCCTCGGCGTGTGCGCAAAAATCATCGCACACGCCTCGGCCGCAAAAGCGCCCAGAACCGCGCCCGCACCCCGCCCCTACCGCTGCGCCCCCACCGTCATTCTGCGCGAGCACCCCAGCCACCGTCATTCTGCGCGAGCACCCCAGCCACCGTCATTCTGCGCGAGCTTGCGAGTCGCAGAATCCACCCCCGAAAGCGAACCTCCATTGCCCTCAATACTGATCGACAACATTGGCGAACTCACCACGAACGCTGACGCTTGCGAGCCAGGCGCCCCGGCGCGCCTCACCGACGCTTCGGTCGTCATCGAGGGCGACCGCATCGCTTGGGTAGGCGCGGCAGCTGTGGCGCCGGCCGCCGACGAACGCTTCGACGCGGCGGGGCGTGCGGTGCTGCCCGGCTGGGTGGACTCGCACACCCACATGGTGTTTGCGGGCGACCGCACCGCCGAGTTCGAGGCGCGCATGTCGGGTGAGGCATACGCCGCGGGCGGCATCAACGTCACCGTGAACGCGACGCGCGAGGCCTCTGACGCCGCGCTTGAGCACAACCTTGAGCGCCTCGTCGACGAGGCCCGTCGTGGCGGCACGACGACCCTCGAGACAAAGACGGGCTACGGGTTGACGGTGGCCGACGAGGTACGCTCAGCACAAATCGCGGGCCGTCACGTTGACGCTGTCACCTTCTTAGGCGCGCACCTCGTACCAGCTGGTTCTGACCCCGGCGCATACCTAGACCTCGTCACGGGGCCCATGCTCGAAGCTGTTGCCCCGTACGTGAGCGCCGTCGACGTGTTCTGCGAGACAGGTGCCTTCGATGAAGCTGCATCTCGCAGCGTGCTCGAGGCCGCCACCCGCGCCGGGCTCGCCACACGAGTGCACGGCAACCAACTGGGACCTGGCCCCGGGGTACAGCTCGCCGTCGCGCACGGCGCGCTCAGCGTCGACCACGTTGCGTTCTTGAGCGACGAAGACATCGAAGCGCTCGCGGCGTCTTGGGCGGGATCCGGCAGGGCAGCGGCACTCGGCACCGGGGCGGTGCGTGGCACCGTGGCGACCGTACTGCCCGCGTGTGACCTATCGACCCGCATGCCACTTGCTCCCGCACGCAAGCTCGTCGACGCGGGCGCGCAGATTGCGATCGCGTCAAACTGCAACCCGGGCACCTCGTACACGAGCTCCATGGCGTTTTGCGTCGCTACCGCGGTGCTGCAGATGGGTCTCACAATTCAAGAGGCGGTGCGGGCGGCAACCTTCGGCGGCGCGCTCGCACTCGGCATGCACGAGGAGGGCTGGCGCGATCCGCGGGGCGTAGCGCAGCCTGCGGTCGGAGTCGTGCGCGTGGGGGCGCGCGCCGATCTGCAGCTACTCGAGGCCCCCTCGGTGACCCACCTCGCGTACCGCCCGGGCATGCCGCTCACGACGGCGGTGTGGCGCCGCGGAGTGCGCGAGGTGTAGCGCGCTCGTGTTTGTTTAGGCCACATAGGTCGTAGGTCGTATCAGGCCACACTGCCTCGCGTTTGGGGCCACAACCCGGTGTTTTGAGAGCCCATTACCCCCAGTTGTGGCCCCAACACACCGCGGCAGCGTCGCTTTTCGAATACAACGATGGCGCAAAACTACAGCGACGGCGCGGGCGACTCTGCGAACAGGCGGGCCAACTCGCGAGGGAGCGGTTGTGGGCTCCGTCCCGTTTTTTCGCACAAGAACGAGCGCGTTACTTTGAGATTCTCTGCGAAAAAATCCTCATAGTGCAGACGCACTATTTCATACCCCGCCTCGCGTGCTCCCTGTAGCTTCGCTTCATCGCGCAGGTACTGACCGCGGTCGGTACGATGCTGCTCACCGTCGTACTCCAAGATGAGCTTCTTCACATGATCAACTTGGTCAAACCGTCCGACCCATTTTCCCTGCGCATCAAACACAGCAGACTGTATCTCTAAGTCGTCAATCCCTAGGCGTGCAAGCTCGAAGTGCAACAATGATTCCATGCGCGACTCTGCGCCAACGCGCGCCACCATCAAGGCCGCGCGCAATCGCCTAGCCTGCAGCACTTTCCCTGCACAGATGGCAGCCATTATTTCCTCTCGAGTTGCGATCGCATACCGCTGCCACGACGGACCGCTCAGCTTTAACAAGTGGTCAAAGGCAACCACTAGTTCGCAGAACTCAAGCAGTGATGCTGATTGGAGTATCGCGTCTAGTTCAGGCATACACGGTAGGCCCGTGTGGTCAGACACGGTGCGATACTCCGCTCGCTTACGATGCCCTGTCACATTCTTGAGGCGGGTGCGATTTCTATGGTGAGGAGAGGTAATGTGTAGTTCGAGGGGAGCCCTGATCGGAACCTTTCGAAGCAGCAGCGCAGTCGTGTGACTGAATACATCACTCGATCGCATCGCGGGGTGCACCCCCTGCGCGAGAAAGCGCATCTTGCCTTCGTCATACAAGAGTTCAGGTTCGTGCAGCAACCGGTACACCCCTTGGCCTACTCGAACGAATCTCGTGTGGCGCAGCATGTTGCGAGTGACGCCAATTCTGCCCCATTCAGAGATGGTGTGCACTGTGCCAGGTAAGACTGCAAGGGGTGTGGGGATACGGGACATACATCCCAGTGTGTTCACTAATGTCGCCCGAAATGGCTTATCCACAGGACGCACCAATAATGCTAAGTTCGCGCTGGCTTTTTGCCCCTGTGGACGACATGATTTTTGCGCTCCCGGAGGCAGCTCACACCTTGCGGGGCCATGAGTGCTGGTTAAGAGCGCTCATAACCACCACCCGTGGCCCCACAGCGTGCAAAAAACGCGGCAAGGTGAGGGTGGCCGCGGCGCAGCCCCTACGCGCGACCGTGAATACGGGTGGAGAGGGTCTGCGCCGCCTGCCGCACGGCGAGGGCGACGCCTGCGAATTGATCCGGAGCGATGCGCTCTTCACCGAACGTCACCGCGATCGCAGCCACCGGCCACCCTCGGTGGTCAAGCACCGGCACGCCGATCGACACGAGCCCCTCAGTGACCGACCCCCGCTCGAGCGCATACCCGCGCGTGCGGGTATCGTCGAGCACGGTACGCAGCTTGGAGTAGCGGTCGATGTGCTCACCGTCGGGCAGCGTGTGCCGATGCACGAACGCCTCCTGCGACGGAAACAGCGCCCGCACCTGGGCTTTAGGCAGCGATGCGAGAATTGCGCGTCCGCTCGCCGTGAGCTGCATGGGCAGCCGCACGTCGACGTCGGTGACGAGGGGCCGCGACCCGGGCGCGCGCTCCTCGATGACGTAGAGCACGTCGCGGCCGTGCGGCACGGCGAGGTGGCAGCTCTCGCCCAGCCGGTCGACGAGCTGCGCGACGAGCGGGCGACCGAGCCTACCGAGCGGCTCCTGGCGCTCGTACGCACTCGAGAGCTCGACCGCGGCAATGCCGAGCCCGTAGCGTTTATCCTCGGGCAGGTGCATCACGAACCCGTGCTGCTGTAGCGTCGCGAGCAGGTGATACACCGTCGACCGCGGCAGCTCGAGCTGGGTGGCGATCATGCTGGCCGCCATCGGCCCACGCGAACGCGCGAGCAGGCTCAAGATGCGCAGCGTCTGGTCGGCCGCCGGTACCTTGGGTTCGGTCATGAGTGCACCCTATCGCGCGCCGGATCGGTTGGGCCCGAGCCGCGGTGGGCCCGAGCCGCGGTGGGCCCGGGATAAGAGGTGAGCCCGGGCCTACTGCTTAGCGTCGCGGGTACGCGAGCGTCGTGCCTAAGCGAGCTTTGCGCCGAGCGCAGCTTCGACGCTCGCACGCACCGCCCCGCTCACGACGAACTCGTGCGCCGCCGTGATGGTGGGCGACAGGAACGAGTCGGTGTCGGGGGCCGCGATGCGCGTGCGAAACAGCTCGTGCACCGCGAGCGTTGCGGGCGACGGCTGATGCTCGGCTGCGTCTTGCGCCTGCGCCCGAAAATCGAGCGAGCGAGTCGACGTGAGCAGCTCGATAGCGAGCACACGTGAGAGCCCGTCGATCGCGCGGCGTAGCTTGCGCCCGGCATGCCAACCCATCGACACGTGGTCCTCTTGCATCGCCGACGACGGGATCGAATCGACCGAGGCTGGCGCGGCGAGTCGCTTGAGCTCGCTCACGATACCGGCGGCAGTGTACTGCGCGATCATGAGCCCTGAGTCGAGCCCCGCGTCTGCGGCGAGAAACGGCGGCAGCCCGTGGTTGCGCGCGACATCGAGAAAGCGGTCGGTGCGGCGCTCGCTAATCGAGGCGAGGTCGGCGACGGCCACGGCGAGAAAGTCGAGCACATAGGCGACGGGCGCGCCGTGAAAGTTGCCGTTCGATTCGACCCGGCCATCGGCGAGCACGACCGGGTTATCGATGGCTGACGCGAGTTCGTACCCCGCTACGGTCGCAGCGTGGGCGGCGGTGTCGCGGGCGGCGCCGTGCACCTGCGGTGCGCAGCGGAGCGAGTAGGCGTCTTGTACACGCGTGAACTCGCCCTCGCGGGGGCGCTGAATCAGATGCGAGCCCTCGAGCACGGCGCGCATGTTGGCGGCGGCGGCAGCCTGGCCCGGGTGCGGGCGCAGCGCGTGCAGGTCGGCGGCGAAGACCGCGTCGGTGCCGGTGAGCCCTTCGACGGAGGCGGCGGCGGCCACATCAGCGACGGCGAAGAGCTCGGCGAGATCTGCCAGCGCCAGGCACAGCATGCCCAACATGCCGTCGGTGCCGTTGATGAGAGCGAGACCCTCTTTCTCTGCGAGCACGAGCGGGGTGATGCCCGCGGCGGCGAGCGCGTCTGCTGCGTCGGTCGGGGCCGCATCGGCCGCCGCCCCGGCGAGCCGCACCTGCCCCTCACCCATGAGCGTGAGTGCACAGTGGGCCAGTGGGCTCAGGTCGCCCGAGCAGCCGAGCGAACCGTACTCGTGCACAACAGGGGTGATGCCGGCGTTGATGATCGCCGCGTAGGTCTCAACCACGGCCGGGCGCACACCCGTGCGGCCGGTGGCAAGCGTTGCGAGGCGAAGTAGCATAAGGGCACGCACAACCTCCCGTTCGACCTCGGCACCCGTGCCTGCGGCGTGCGACCTGATGAGGCTGCGCTGCAGCTGCTGCCGCTTTTCTACGGGAATCTGCACCTTAGCGAGGGCCCCAAACCCGGTCGAGATACCGTAGTGCGGCTGCGAGTCGTTTGCGAGATCTTCGACGATCTGGCGGCTGGTGGCAACACGCTCGAGCGCCGCACTCGATACAGCGATGGGGGCGTCGTGGCGTGCGACGGCGACGACGTCGGCGATGGTGAGGGGTGCGTCACCGAGGGTGACGGTGGCATATGCGTTCATGCTTCGATCACACCGCACCTGCGCGCCGGGTGGTACCCCGCCACACACTCCCCTGTCTGGGATCCCAGATGATTGGTCAAGCGGGGCGCGCGAGGGGCACCGTCTTTGTTACGGTCGAAGCATGATCCACGACACAGGGTTTCGCAACGAAGAGCCCCGCAACGAAGCGCACGTCACCTCTAACCTGTCGGTAGACCCGGCCTGGCCCCGCACAGGCGAGTGGGGGCCGCTGCCCGCAGACGACACGCACATCGATCTCGCACTCGTGGGGATTCCCACCTCGCTCACATCGCTCTCACCCACGAATGCCCACGAGACACCCGCCGCGGTGCGCGAGGCCCTGCGTCGCTACTCGAGCCACGTCGTCGCCCCGGGGTTTCCCGGCCGACGCCGCCGCGAGAACGAGATTGTGCTCGACGAGGCGCTCACCATCGTCGACGCCGGCGACGTCTCAAACCCCGACTCTGAGGCGGGCGAAGCTGCCGCTCGCGAACTGGTCGCGACGCTGTCGCAGCGCGCCGAGCTGGTTGTCGCGCTCGGCGGCGACAACTCGCTCACCGTGCCGGCCGCGCTCGGCGTCTGCGGTGCAGACCTCGAGAACGCAGGCCTCATTACGCTCGACGCCCACCACGATCTACGCGACGGCCGCTCGAACGGCTCCCCCGTGCGCAGGCTCATCGAGGCCGGGCTCAACCCGCGCCGCATCGTGCAGATCGGCATCGCCGACTTCGCAAACTCAGCCGAGTA
Organism: Leucobacter faecis; assembly: GCF_054456695.2. Taxonomy (NCBI): domain Bacteria; kingdom Bacillati; phylum Actinomycetota; class Actinomycetes; order Micrococcales; family Microbacteriaceae; genus Leucobacter; species Leucobacter faecis. The sequence goes on along the minus strand of NZ_JBTJER020000003.1, from coordinate 90,188 downwards.
CCGCCGCCGCGCCAAGGAATACGGCATCACGGTCATTCACCGCGACGAACTACACACGCGCACCATGCACGAGGTTGTCGAAGAAGCGCTACACATTGCAGGCTCAGGCGGCGGCCCACTGCACGTCGACCTCGACGTCGATGTGTGCGATCGCTCGGTGGCCCCCGGCTGCCCCGCATCAATTCCCGGTGGTATTCAGGCGCACGAGCTGCGGCTCGCGGCAAGGCTCCTCGCCACCGACCCGCGGGTGCGCGGCATCGATATCGCCGAGGTCGATGCGACAGCCGACACGAGCGACCAGCGCACCGTGCGCCTTGCTGCGCTCTGCGTGCTTGAGGCCGCTGCCGGCCTCGCTACCCGGCTCGGCAAGTAACCGCGGCGAGCCTCGCTACCCGGCTCGGGCGGCACTAGCCCGGATCAGGCCGCCCGCGAGACGCCCGCAAGCCACGCACGGCCAGCACGCGAGTCGCGGGCGGCACCCTCGATTGCGTCTCACGGAGCCGCCCGGGTTAGAGTGTTTCGGTGCGGGAGACCCCGCCGAGAGGGAACACACCATGAATTCGACGGACGGCTCGCCCGCCGCAGCACCGCACGCCGCCGCACCGCAGCAGACCGCGCTCAAGCGGGGGCTTTCGGCCCGCCACATCAGGTTCATGGCGCTCGGGTCAGCGATCGGCACGGGCCTCTTCATGGGGTCGGCGGGCGCGATTCAGACCGCTGGGCCCTCGGTGCTGCTCGCGTACATCATTGGCGGCGCGGCGGTCTTTATGGTGATGCGCGCACTCGGCGAGCTGGCCGTGCGCAACCCCGTCTCGGGCTCGTTCTCTGCCTACGCCTCGAAGTACATTGGCCCGTTCTCGGGCTTTCTGGTGGGCTGGACGTACACGTTCGAGATGTTCGTCGTCGCGCTCGCAGACGTCACCGCGTTTGGCATCTACATGGGGTTCTGGTTTCCAGACGTCGACCGCTGGATCTGGGTGCTCGCAGCCGTGTTCTTTATCGCGGCGCTCAACCTGATTAGCGTGAAGGCGTTTGGCGAGCTCGAATTCTGGTTCTCGCTCATCAAGATCTCGGCGATCGTGCTCATGATCGCGGGCGGCATCGCCGTCATCGTGTTTGGTTTCGGTACGCAAAGCGCGGGCGCGGCGGGCCTCTCAAACCTGTTTAACCACGGCGGGTTCATGCCCAACGGCGTGTGGGGATTCGTCGCCTCGTTCACAATCGTCATGTTTGCGTTCGGCGGCATCGAGGTGATCGGCATCACCGCCGGCGAAGCCAAAGACCCCGGCCGCGTGATTCCGCGCGCGATCAACTCGGTGCCGCTGCGCATTCTGTTGTTCTACGTACTCACGCTGGGCGTCATCATGTGTCTGCAACCGTGGAACGCGATCGACGGCAACTCGAGCCCCTTCGTGTCGGTGTTCGACGCGCTCGGCATTCCCGCCGCCGCCCACGTGCTCAACTTCGTGATCATCACGGCCGCTCTGTCTGCCATCAACGCCGACATCTTCGGCGCGGGCCGCATGCTGCACGGCCTCGCGCTCAAGGGGCAGGCCCCTCGTTCGTTCACGCGCACGAGCCGCGGCGGCGTGCCCTATATGCCGGTCGTGGCGATGGTCGCTGCGCTGCTCGTCGGCGTCGTAATCAACGCGCTATTTCCGGATCAAGTTTTCTTCTTAATCGCCGCGCTCGCGACGTTCGCGACCGTGCTGGTGTGGCTTGTCATCTTGATCGCCCACGTGCGCATGAAACGCGAGGTGGCTCGCGCCGGGCTCGCGCCGAGCGCGTTCCCTGTGCCCTGGTGGCCTGCCGCGTCGTACATCACGATCGCGTTCGTGATCGTGGTGCTCGCACTCATCGCGATCGTGCCCGACACCCGCCCGGCGATCTACGTGGGCGCCGGTTGGGTCGTTCTCATTGCCGCCTGCTACTGGTTCTTCGTGCGTGGACGTAAACCGGCAGACCTCACCCCGTAACCGCGCCACAGAAGGGACACTCCGTACGCTTTATAAGCCTCTGAACCGTACGGAGGTTCCCATCTGTTGCGGCCGCTTGGTGTTGCAACCGGGTAATCCGTTGGATTGAGCTCAGCCCAGGCGCCAATCAATCGGAGGGGCGCCCTGCGCCACCAGCTCGGCGTTCGCGCGGCTAAACGGTTTCGACCCAAAGAACCCGCGCCTAGCCGACAGCGGCGACGGGTGCGCACTCTCAATCACGGGCACACCGGCGAGGCGGGGCGCGAGCGCCCGCGCGTCGTTGCCCCACAAAATTGCGACGAGCGGCCCGCCACGTGCTGCGAGCGCGGCGATCGCGCAGTCGGTAACGCGCTCCCACCCCTTACGTCGGTGTGACCCCGCCTCCCCCGTCCTCACCGTCAACACGCGGTTGAGCAGCAGCACTCCCTGCGCGGCCCAAGAGCTCAGGTCGGGGTGAGTGGCAGGCGAGGCCCCGAGATCGTCGTGCAGCTCGCGATACATGTTGACGAGGCTACGCGGTAGCGGACGTACGTCGCGGGCCGCCGAGAACGCGTACCCCATCGCGTGACCGGGGGTGGGGTACGGGTCTTGCCCGACGACGAGCACACGAGCCAGCGCGAGCGGCCGCTCGAACGCCCGCAAGACGCACTCGGCGGGCGGCAGCACCTCGTGGCCCGCCGCCCGCTCTGCGTCGACGAATGCGAGCACCGTGTCGAGGTCGTCCGCCACCGGGCGAAGCGCATCGGCCCAGTCTGGGGCAATACGGCCCGCGGCCTGGAGCCTCTCAAGCGCCGCGAGGCCATGATCCGGATCAGTCATGAACATATTCTGCCTGAAACCGGTGGCAGATCAGCCCGTGACGCCACGAAACGAGCGACCCCTGTGGCGCATCTGCGGTAGGTTACGCCTCGTGTCAGCAAACATTGCCACGCATGCATCCATTTCGTAGTCTCTTGGCAGCACCCTCGCGAACTCCGTCGCGGCGGCACCCTCTACTTCCACTCACCGAGGAGTTTCACGATGACTGATAACACCGCTTGGGGCTTTGAGACCCAGCAGATTCACGCCGGCCAGGTCGCAGACCCGACCACGGGCTCGCGTGCGCTGCCGATTCACCAGACGACCGCGTTTGTGTTTGAAGACACTGCGCAGGCAGCGGGCCGCTTCGCACTCACCGAGTTTGGGCCCATCTACACGCGCCTCAACAACCCGACGCAAGACGTTGCTGAGCAGCGTATCGCCGCGCTCGAGGGGGGCACGGCAGCCCTGCTGCTCGCGAGCGGCCAGTCAGCTTCGACGTTTGCGGTGCTCAACATTGCGGGCGCGGGCGACCACATTGTGTCATCGTCATCGATCTACGGCGGTACCTACAACCTCTTCAAGTACACGCTCGCGAAGCTCGGCATTGAGGTCACGTTCGTGGAGGATCAAGACGATCCCGCCGCATGGCAGCGCGCCGTTCGCCCCAACACGAAGCTGTTCTTCGCCGAGAGCATCGCAAACCCGCGCTCGAACGTGCTCGATATTCGCGCCGTCGCAGACGTGGCTCACGAAAACGGCCTGCCCCTCATCGTTGACAACACCGTTGCGAGCCCCTACCTGGTGCGCCCCATCGAGCATGGCGCAGACATCGTGCTGCACTCGGCCACCAAGTTCTTGGGCGGCCACGGCACAACCATGGGCGGCGTCATCGTCGACGGCGGCAAGTTTGCCTGGTCAGAGCACGTCGACCGGTTCCCCGGTCTCACCGAGCCCGACGAGTCATACAACGGCGTGAGCTACACCGGCGCGGTGGGTGACGGCATCGCTTACATCATCAAGGCGCGCGTGCAGCTGCTGCGCGACCTCGGCGCATCGATCGCCCCCATCAACGTGTGGCTACTGCTGCAGGGTATCGAGACCCTGTCACTGCGCATGGAGCGCCACGTGCAGAACACGCAAGAAATCGCTGAGTGGCTCGACGGCCATCCCGACGTTGCCACCGTGTACTACTCGGGTCTGCCGACGAGCCCGTGGTACGCCGCCGCGAACAAGTATGCCCCGAAGGGCGTAGGCGCTGTCGTCTCGTTCGAGCTCAAGGGCGGCGTCGAAGCCGGCCGCGCGGCCGTTGAGAACGTTGAGCTGTTCAGCCACGTCGCCAACATCGGCGACGTGCGCAGCCTCATCATTCACCCCGCTTCGACCACACACTCGCAGCTCACCCCCGAGCAGCAGCTCACCGCCGGCGTCACCCCGGGGCTCGTGCGACTCTCGGTGGGCCTCGAGCACATCGATGACATCAAGGCCGACCTCGAGAAGGGCTTCGCCGCCGCACGCAAGGTTGTCGCCGAGGCCAACGCCAACGCATAACCTCGCGCCGCAGATCGCCCCGAACGCGCCTTCGCTCCGCTGCGAAGGCGCGTTTGGGGCATATCGCGTCATACCCCTGGCGTGTACTCGCGCACGCGCACACGCACGCACGCTCCGCACCACGCACGCAGACCCGGCAGAATGGATCATCATGGACTGGCAGACCCCCGAGGACTCGTTTCCCACCGACTTCATCACTGACGCCCAGCTGCGCGCCCTCATGGGCCGACCCCCCATCTCGGGCGGGTGGCGCGACGGCGACCCGGTGGGCCAGCGGCAGTTCGCTGCGATCGGCTCACTCACGACCGAGGCGGGCGAAGAGCTACCCAACGTGCGCATCGCGTACGAAACCTTCGGCGAGCTCAACGACGCACGCGACAACGCGATTCTCGTGTTCCACGCGCTCACGGGCGACAGCCACCTGATGGGGCCCGCGGGCCCCGGCCACCCCACCGACGGCTGGTGGTCTGAGATCGTCGGCCCGGGCCGCCCACTCGACACCGAAAAATACTGCGTCGTGGCCCCCAATGTGCTCGGTGGCTGCCAGGGCTCGACAGGCCCCGGATCCCTCGACCCCGAGCATCGCGAGTGGGGTGGCCGGTTTCCGTTCCTCACTATTCGTGACCAGGTGGCTGCGGCCGCACGTTTCGCAGACGCCCTCGGCATTGATCGGTTTCACACCGTCATCGGTGGCTCAATGGGCGGCATGCACGCGCTCGAGTGGGCCCTCACTCAGCCCGGCCGCGCCGGGCGGCTCGCCGTCATCGCGGCGCCTCCCGTAACGACCGCCGACCAGATCGGCTTGAACCTCGTGCAGCTCGAAGCAATACGTAGCGACCCTGCCTACCACGGTGGCGACTACTACGACGCCCCTGACGGGGTGGGTCCGCACCACGGCCTCGCTACCGCGCGCAGGCTCGCGCTGCTCAACTACCGCTCGAACACTGAGCTCGACGAGCGTTTTGGTCGTGCCTGGCAGTCGGCGGTAAGCCCGCTCGGCAGTGGCGGCCGCTTCGCTGTCGAGTCATATCTCGATTTTCACGGCAACAAGTTCACACGCCGATTCGACGCCAACAGCTACCTGACCCTCGTGCAGGCCATGAACTCGCACGATGTGGGCCGCGGCCGCGGCGGCGTGCGCGCAGCGCTGTCGACACTCGAGCTCCCCACACTGGTACTCGGCATTCCAAGCGACCGCCTGTTCACGCTCGACGGCCAGGACGAGATCGCGCATCACACCCCCGGCAGCCTCGACGGGCCCCAAGCCACACGCATCGATTCACCGTTTGGGCACGATGCGTTTCTCATCGAGTTTGAACGCGTCGGTACAGAGCTCTTGCGCCTGCTGAACAGCTGAGACCGTACCTCGTCAGGCCTGCCGCGGTGGCATCGCCAGTCCGCTACAGTTGTGTTGAAGCTTGCAGAATTCGACCGCTTCAACACGTACTCGGCTTACACGGAAGAGAGCCCGATGTCTGGCTTTTCAAGCGCGACGCGCCCCGCACGTTTACTGTTGCCCGCCGCGCTCGCGGCCACAGCGCTCCTGCTTACGGCGTGCAGCGGTGACACACCTGCACCCACCAGTTATGACGAGAGCCCTCTTGCCACCTACACCAACGGACTCTGGGACGGCGAAGAGCTCACACAAGAGCAGATCGTGAAGCAGCAGACTGAGCATGAGGAGCTCATTGCGCAGTGCATGACGAACGAAGGGTTTGAGTACACACCTGTCATCAACACGGGTGTCGAAACTAACGCTGAAAGCGAAGTCGAAGCGCCCGACTGGGGCACAGACGAGTTTGTCAAACAATACGGCTACGGTATCGCCGACAACCCCTTCGTTCAGGTGATGGCGGAGCGCCCTGAACCCGAGGAGTTCGTCGACCCGAATACCGCCTACGTCGATTCGCTCTCCGACACCGAACGTGCCGCATACTGGGAAGCGCTCACTGGCCCAGAGCTCACCGACGAAGAGTTGGCCGCGCTCGAAGAAGGAGACGGCAACGCCGAGGCGGGGTACGACTGGAAAACCTCGGGCTGCGACGGTTTCGCGCGGCATGAAACGGGCCAAGATTATGACCCGTATGTGGCCGCAAGCGAAGATCCGCAGTATGCCGACCTCTTCACCCAGATGCAAACAATTTGGGCCGGTGTCTACGACGATGAGAAGCCGCATGAAGACGTCGCGGAGCTCAACCGCACCTGGGCTGAGTGCATGACTGAGGCGGGGCAAGAAGACTACGCCTCACCAAATGTCGCCTTACAGGCACTCGAAGCCGAGTACCGCAGCATTGAACGGCCAGCGACAGCAGACGGCCGATACCAGGGGCCACTCAAGGCAGACAAAGAGAAGTTTCAGGAACGCGAGTTCGAAGTGTCTCTCGCTGACGCCGAGTGCAAGAAAGCCGTCAAATACAACGACTCGCTCACACAGATCTTGTTTGCGCTTGAGCAAGAATTCGTCGACGAGCACAAGACGATGCTCGATGCCATGGTCGCCCAGTACGGCAGCGAGAGTGCTGCGCGTGGCAGCGCAGACGGCTAAGCCGTGTGGCTACGCAACCAGGGCGTGTCAGCTACTACAGTTGTACCCATTCACCGACAAGCGCTGCCGCATCGAAGCGCTAGCGGCCCCAAACGAACGAGAGCCTGATGCCTAAGATTTCACGCGTTACGCGCCCCGTGCGTCTCATACTTCCTGCCGCGCTTGCCGCCGCAGCACTCATGCTTACCGCTTGCAGCGGCGCTGACTCAAACAAAACCGAGCCGGGCCAGGGCCCGCTGTCGAAATACACGAACGCCCTATGGGACGGCGAAGAGATTACACAGGAGCAGCTCGATAAGCAGAACATCGAGGAACAAGATCTGATCGCTGCCTGCATGGCGAAAGAGGGGTTCGAGTACACCCCTGACACCAATAATGGCGGCACAGTTTACTCGCCTGATGAAGAGCCTGAAGGCCCAGAGTGGGGCACCGAGGAATTCGCAAAGCAATACGGCTACGGCATCATCGATTCACCGTGGATGGGCTCTGAAGAGACCATGTCAGAAGAAGAGTGGGTCGATCCCAATGCCGACTATGTGAACTCACTCAGCGAATCTGAGCAAACCGCGTACTACGAGGCGCTCAGCGGCCCTTCACCCACCGAGGAAGAAATGGCCGCGATGGAGGACGAAGACTACCAGTACGAGTACAACTGGGAGACCTCCGGCTGCTACGGCGCAGCCCAGCACGAATTACAGCAAGACACCGACCCGTATCAGGCCGCGAGCGAAGACCCCCAATTCGCCGACATGTTTAAAGCGATGGAAGAGATGTGGAACACGCTCTACGACGAGCAGAATCCAAACGAAGACATCGCAAAGCTGAACCGCACCTGGGCCGACTGCATGGCTGAGGCTGGCCTCAGCGAGTTCACGAGCCCCAACGCTGCCCAGCAGACGCTCTATGACGAGCTAAACGCTATGTCAATGATCGGCGATGACGGCGAGTACAAGGAACCCAGCAAAGAAGAGAACAAGAAGTTCCAGGAGCGCGAAATCGAAGTCGCACTCGCAGATACAAAGTGCAAGAAGAAATCTAACTACGATGACGCTCAGATGAAGATCATGTTCGACGCTGAACAGAAGTTTGTCGACGAGCACAAGGCCACCCTTGAGGCGATGGTCGCCCAGTACGGCGTCAAGAGCAAGAAGGACTAGATCCTGTGACAGAGGACTCCAGCGAAACTCCTGAGACGTCTGACACGTCTGACACGGTTGAGGCTCCCGACAGGCCCACACCCGAGCGTCGCGGCTGGTCTGGCACCAGGCTTGTCACGCTCGTCGCCTCGGTTGCGGTCGCATCGCTCCTGGTCGGTATCGCCGCGATGCAGTTCATCGTCTCCCCCGCCGAGTTAGCCGCGAAGTCGAAGCCTCCCGAGCCCGGCCCCATCACTACTCCTGTTGAGCTCCGCACGATCGAGAACACGGTCGTCTCGCGAGGCGAAGTGACCTACGCCGACGCAGTCGATGTGACGATCGACACCGCCGGGGGTGACGATCGCCCCGTGATCACGGGCCACGTACCAACGGTGGGCACCGAGTTCAACACCGGCAACATTGCGCTCGAGGTCGCCGGGCGTCCCGTGATCGTGATGCCGGGCGGGCTGCCGGCCTACCGATCGCTCTCAATCGGCATGCGCGGCCCAGACGTCACGCAGCTTAAGACCGCGCTCGCGGGCATGGGGTATGCGTCGGGCGATACCAGCAATGACACCTTTGAGTGGGACACCGCCGCAGGCCTCGGCGCACTCTACGAACAAATCGGTTACTCAGCTGCCACCGGTGGCGAGGCCGCCCAAGACGCGCTGCGCGCCGCCGAGCGTGCCGTGCGCGATGCAAACGTGAGTATCGCTCAAGCACAGGCGAACCTCGAGCAGGCGCGCGCAGACAAATCGTCTTCCCTCATCGGCGAACAGGCCGAGGTGCATTCTGCATACACGCTGCTCGAAGACGCACAGAACGAGCTCGCCCAAGCGCAACAGGCCGCTCAGCCGACGCTACCCTCAAGTGAGGTGCTCTTCCTTGAGAGTCTGCCCCGTCGCGTTGATGCTGTGTCAGTCGAGCGCGGCGACATCCTCTCGGGCAGCCCGATGAGTGTGTCGGGCGCGCAGCTCACCATCATCGGCACCGTATCGAAGCAAGATGCAGAGCTGCTCACAGACGGTACCGAAGCGTTTTTTCCTGGCCCGGGCGGCGACGAGCTGACCGCGACAGTACAGAAAATCGTCACGCCCAAGAAGAAGGGCGGCCAGGGCGATGAGGGGGGCGAAGGGCAGGGATCCGGCGGTGCTGGAAGTTCAAGCGGTTCGGGCACTGACAGCAGCGCACGCTACGAGGTACATCTCACACCACAAACGCTTACGCCTGAGCAGATTGAGGCCGTGCGCGGCACAAACGTGCGACTGCGGATTCCCGTCGCGTCAACCGAGGGCGAGGTGCTGTCGGTTCCCATCGCGGCTCTGTCTGCCGGTTCGGGCGGCGAAGACCGCGTCGAATTGCTCGTCGACCTCAAAAGCGGCCCCGACGCCGTCACCGAGCTCGTGAACGTCAAGGCCGGTCTCGCCGCCGACGGGTTCGTCGAGGTCACGAGCGGCGACGCCCGCATCAAACCCGGCGCAAAGGTTGTGGTCGGCAAGTGAGCGAGCTCGACGATCCCATCGGCGACGCTACGAATGCGGGGCCGATCGTGTCGCTCGACGATGTGACCCGGTATTTTCCAGGTCCCCCCGCGGTCAACGCGCTGCGCGGCATTGACCTCACGATCGAACGCGGCGACTACCTCGCGATCGTGGGCCCGTCGGGCTCGGGCAAGTCAACGATGCTCAACACCCTCGGCCTGCTCGACCGTCCAAGCACGGGCACGTTTTTGTTCGAGGGCGTCGACGTCGGTGCGCTCAGCGAAGACGACCGGGCGGCGCTGCGCGCTACCGCCATCGGCTTCGTATTTCAATCGTTCCACCTCATGCCGACCCGCAGCGTGCTCGAGAATGTGATGCTCGCCGGAACATACGAGGGTGTACCGCGCGACGAGCGAGAACGTCGCGCGCGGCAGGCCCTCGCGCGCGTGGGACTCGCCCACCGCGTCGATTTTTCGCCCAAGCATCTCTCGGGCGGTGAGCGCCAGCGCGTCGCGATAGCTCGCGCCGTGAGCGGGTCCCCCAGGCTCCTGCTCGCCGACGAACCGACAGGCAACCTCGATCGCAAGAACTCCGATTCCATCATGGAGCTCTTCGCCCAGCTCGGCGAAGACGGCCTCACGATCGTCATGATCACCCACGACGAGTCGGTTGCGGCGGCCGCCCGCCGCCGCGTGCGCATGCACGACGGTACACTCACGGAGTTGGCATGACGCGGCACCGGATCACTCCGCGCGACCTCATTCGCGAGGCCTTCGAGGGGATAGGCGCGCGGCCCTCACGTCTGCTGATCACCATGATTGGCACGGTGCTCGGCATTGCCGCGCTCGTCGCCACGATCGGATTTGCGCAGACGGCAGCCGGGCAGATCGCGCAGCAGTTTGACGCGCTCGCGGCAACGCGCGTGACCGTTGAACCGGGCTCGACCAACGGCGCTGGTGGTAAAGAACGAGCCACCGCGCGCATACCTTGGGACTCAGTCGAACGCGTGTCGACGCTTGCGGGGGTTGAGCACTCGGCGCTGTATGCGCAGGTGCCCGGCAGCCTCGCCGTCACGGCGGTGCGCGTGCAAGACCCGTCGGCGGCGGCGCAGGCCGCACCACCCATCGTGGCGGCGTCCCCTGAACTACTGAGCGTCGTTGACGGCCGGGTCCAGACCGGTCGATTCTTTGACGACGGCCATAACCAGCGCGCCGACCGCGTCGTCGTACTCGGCAAGGAGGCGGCGAAGCGACTCGGCATCAACCGTGTCACCGGCTCTCCCGCGATTTTCATCGACGAGCGCGCTTACACCGTGATTGGCATCATCGACAAGGTGGGTACGCGCTCGGGTTTGCTCGATGCTGTCATAGTGCCCGTGGACACGGCCCGCACAGAGCTCGGTCTCACTCGCCCAGACAGTCTCGACATACGCATCGCGATCGGTGCCGGATCAGTCGTCGCACGTCAAGCTCCCATCGCACTCAACCCCAATGACCCAGAAGGGTTCAAGGTGCTGGCGCCGAAGTCGGGCAATGACCTGCAGGCAGGCGTTGAGGCAGACGTCAACGTGCTCTTTTTAGCCGTCGGTATCGTGGCACTGCTCGCGGGCGGTATTGGCATTGCTAACGTGACACTGCTGTCGGTGTCAGAGCGGCGCGGCGAAATTGGGCTGCGCCGTGCACTCGGGGCGCGCACGAGAGACATTGCCCGGCAGTTTATGCTCGAGTCCCTCACGAGCGGGGTGCTCGGCGGGCTCATGGGTGTCGTCGTCGGCATCTTCGCAATACTAGGCGTGTGCCTCGTACAGCAGTGGACTCCGGTCATCGCACCGTGGGCGGCACCCCTCGGTGTGGGCGTCGGCGCACTCGTCGGCCTCGCCGCTGGCACATACCCGGCGCTCAAAGCCGCGCGCATCGAACCTGTCGATGCCCTACGCGACGCATGACGCCACGCCTGAGGGCGCTCACACCGATCATTCGGATCCCTCCCACCTTGCCCGTCTAGGCTCGAACGCGGCAGGGTGGGATCGACACGAAAGGGCCCCAGGGTGAGTCTCAAACTACAACACCGCATGGGTCAAACCGCACAAGCGATCTTGCTGGCGGGGGTCGCGCTCTCGTGTGGCCTTACGGGCTGCACACAGGCGATTGACACGTCAGCGCACGCAACCAGGCTGAGCGCGGCACAAGACTCAGATGTGCTGGCGCCGCCGTCTGAGCGCATCTATGAGGCGACCGATATCGAGATCTCCTCTGCGCAGTCATCGCCGAGCATCGCGCTGCCAGCAGCGATCAGCCCTTCTGGCTACTTCGTTGTGGGTGACGGGGTCATCACCGACGCCTGGTTTGAAACCAGGTTCGGCGGCGAGCTCGGCGACCATGCCACCGCTTCCTTTCAACTCACCGAGCCCACCGTGCTGCGACGTGTACAGAGCAAAGACGGGTCGCTCACCGCTGTGGGCACGCTCACCTACGGCGGAGTTGAACGCCCCGACACCTCCGTGCAGTTCAACGTCATTTCACTCGACGACGAGGGTGCCGAACTCGCGGTCACCGTACAGGCACCGGTCAGTGTGCTCGCAATCGACAACGAGCACACTGAAGTTGCGGCCCGCATCACGTTCGACGTGCGTGACTAACTCACTCGAAGCGGTTGCGTTTCGTGGCGTCGTGCACCTCTCCCACGAGCAGCTCGATGACGTCCTCGAGAAACACGACGCCGAGCTCTTGCCCCTGCGCGTCATGAATGCGAGCGAGGTGAATCCCCCGCGCCTGCATGCGTGACAGCACATCTTCGAGCTCGGTGTCAGCATGCATCGAGAGCATCTCGCGCACACGCTTGCCCGGAATCGGTTCGCAGACCCGATGGTCGCCCAGTCGCACGAGGTCTTTAATGTGCACGTAGCCGCGCAGCCCTCCGGCCTCATCGGCGAGCAAGTAGCGCGAGAACCCGTGACGAGCCACCGCGGCTTCAACATCGGCGGGTGTCGACCCTGCGGGCAGCACCACCAGTTTGCCCTGCGGCACGAGCAGGTCGCTCGCCCGCTTCGTCGTAAATTCGAACGCCGCGGTCAGCGCACCACTACGATCCTCGAGCACCCCTTCGCGCGTCGAGTGGCTCACGATACTCGCCACTTCCTCGAGCGTAAACGTGCTGTTGGTCTCAGACTTCGGTTCTACGCCAAACAGCCGCAGCACCCCGTTCGCGGTGGCGTTCAGCGCCGCGATAACATGCCGCAGCACACGCGAGACTGCCACGAGCGGTGGGGCGAGGAGCAGCACGGCCTGATCCGGCATCGAGAATGCCGCGTTCTTCGGCACCATCTCGCCAAACACGACATGCAGGTACGACACGAGCAGCAGCGTGATCACGAACGCAGCGATCGACACGGCCTCGACTGATAGGCCCGTCCATGACAGTGGGCCGACCAACAGGTGGTGAATCGCGGGCTCAGACACGTTCAGAATCATGAGCGAGCAGACGGTGATCCCCAGCTGGCTCGTCGCCAACATGAGGGTCGCGTGCTCCATCGCGTAGAGCGCAGTCTTGGCGCGCTTCGAGCCGGCCTCGGCCTTGGGCTCGATCTGCGAGCGCCTCGCCGAGATCACCGCGAACTCGGCGCCCACGAAGAACGCGTTCGCGATCAGCAGCACGACAAGCCACATGATGCCCATCCAGTCGCTCATGAGCCCTCCCCTCGCGCTGCTTCGTCAGTGTCGCCAGTGTCGTCAGTGTCGTCTGTGTCGTTCGCGGGAGGGCGATTCGGCAGCGGGTCACTCGTGAACTTGAGCCGCGAGATCCGGCGCCCCTCGAGGCGTTCGACCCGCAGCGTGCCGCCGCCCGCGAGGCGCACTTCGTCGCCCACCTCGGGCATGCGGCCCAGCTCGCTCAGCACGAAACCAGCCACCGTGTCGTATTCATCGCCCTCGGGCACGTCGATTCCCGTCTGCTCAGCGAGCTCATCGGGGCGCAGGTCTGCCGGAAACGTCATCTGCTCGGCCGTACCCAAGACCCCCGCCGCGGCACGATCGTGCTCGTCGGCGACCTCACCCACGATCTCCTCGACCAGGTCTTCGAGCGTCACAATGCCCGCTGTACCGCCATACTCATCGACCACGATCGCCAGCTGAAATCCCTGGCCTCGCAGGTCCTCAAGCAGCTGATCGAGCCGGATCGTCTCGGGGACGCGCAACGCATCCTCTGCAAGAGCGGCCACCGGCACGTCGGCGCGTTTCGCACGCGGCACTGCCACGGCCTGCTTCACATGCACGACCCCCACGACGTCGTCGCGGTCGTCGTCGATCACGGGAAACCGCGAGAACCCGGTGCGGCCTGAGAGTTCAAGGACGTCACCGGCGGTTTGTAGGCGCTGCAGGCTCTCGATCTTGAGCCGGGGTGTCATGACGTCGGCCGCGGTGAGCTCAGCAAAGCGCAGTGTGCGCCCGAGCAGCGTTGCCGTGTCTTCTTCGAGGAGCCCAGCGCTCGCCGAATGCCGCACGAGCGACGAAAGCTCTTCTGCCGAACGCGCGCCCGAGATTTCCTCTTTGGGCTCGATGCCGATGCTGCGCAAGATACCGTTCGCGCTCCCGTTGAGGGCGAGCACCGCAGGCTTGAACGCGGTCGTAAATGCCGCCTGCGCGGGCATCACAAACCGCGCCGTGGGCAGGGGTTTTGCCAGCGCGAAGTTCTTGGGCACCAGCTCGCCCGCGATCATCGAGATCACCGTGGCAAGCGCGACCGCGATGGGTGCACTGATCGTACGACGCAGCTCGGCGGGCACTCCGAGAGCGCCCAGCGGCGCGTCGAGGAACGAGCTGATTGACGGCTCGAGCGTGTAACCCGCGAGAAGCGTGGTGAGCGTGATACCCAGTTGCGCACTCGATAGGTGCGTCGAGGTGCGAGAGAGACCGCGAATCACGCGGTCGAGGCCGCGCTCGCCGCCCGCTCGTCGACGCTCAAGGTCTTGCCGGTCGAGCGCGACCAGCGAGAACTCCGCTGCCACGAAGATGCCCGTGCCCGCGGTGAGAATTAATCCTACGGCGAGGAGTAGCCAATCGCTCACGCGATGCCCCCCTCGGGCGAGTGATTATGAGTGTGGTGCCGCGCGAGTGCGCGGCAGGTACTCGGGGGGTCGGAGCTTCTTCGAGAGTCTCGGTCCATAGCGCAGACAACTTTATCATTTCTCTCTGACGATTCGGCCCAGCGTTTTGCTTCACGTCAAACAAAAAAGGCGTAGGCTTGACGTGTACGGCTGTGGCGCCGAGACCCGGGGCTACATCTTGCTGTGAGAATCACAAAATGAGAGGACGTCGCTTTGGCGGAGCGCACGGAGACCACCGCAGAGGCTGGTCCCGCAGGAGATTTTGGCGCAAATGCGTGGCTGGTCGACGACATGTGGAAGAAGTTCCAGGTCGACAAGAATTCGGTTGACCAGTCGTGGTGGCCGGTGCTTGAGCGTTACGGTGCAGCCCAGGCTGCTGCCCAGCGCAGCACGCCCGGTGCACCCGCGACAGCGTCGATCCCGGTGACCACCCCCATCACTACCCCCGCACAGCCGGCGCGCACCACAAACGCCGCGCCGCGTGTGGCACCGATTCCGGCCGATGCGCCGCGCGCGAAAGACACCGCGCGCTCAGCAATGTCGGCCAAGGAGTCGACAGAGTCAGAACCGCAAGACGTTGTGACGCCGCTGCGCGGCATGGCACGCACACTGTCCAAGAACATGGACATGAGCATTCAGGTGCCCACCGCGACCAGCGTGCGCACGATTCCCGCGAAGCTGATGATCGATAACCGTATCGTGATCAACAACAACCTGCGCCGCAGTCGCGGCGGCAAGGTGTCGTTTACGCACCTCATCGGGTGGGCACTCATTCAGTCACTGAAGGAGTTTCCCAGCCAGAACGTCATGTATGCCGAGGTCGACGGTAAGCCGTCGGTCGTCGCCCCCGCCCACGTGGGTCTCGGCATCGCGATCGATATCCCCAAGCCCGACGGCACGCGCGCCCTCATGGTCCCCGCGATTAAGCGCGCCGAGACGCTCGACTTCAACGAGTTTCTAGCCGCGTACGAAGACCTCGTGAAGCGTGCCCGCGCAGGCAAGCTCACCGCCGACGACTTCGCGGGCGCCACCGTGTCGCTCACGAACCCCGGTGGCATTGGCACGGTGCACTCGGTGCCCCGCCTCATGCAGGGGCAGGGCTGCATCATCGGTGCGGGTGCGCTCGAGTACCCGGCAGAGTTTCAGGGCGCTTCGCCCGAGACGCTCACCGACCTGGGCATTTCGAAAACGATCACGCTCACCAGCACCTATGATCACCGTGTCATTCAGGGTGCGGGCTCTGGCGAGTTTTTGAAGATGGTGCACCAGCGCCTCATCGGTGGCTACAACTTCTACGAAGACATCTTTGCCGCGCTGCGCATCCCGTACAAGCCCGTGCAGTGGGCCTCTGATATTCACGTTGACGTGTCGGGCGCGATCGACAAGTCGGCACGCGTGCAAGACCTGATCAACTCGTTCCGCGTGCGCGGTCACCTGATGGCCGACACCGATCCGCTCGAGTACGTGCAGCGCACACACCCCGACCTCGAGATCGAGTCTCACGGGCTTACCTTCTGGGACCTCGACCGCGAGTTCGTGACGGGTGGCATTGGTGGCAAGCGCTCCATGCTCCTGCGCGACATTCTCGGTGTGCTGCGTGATTCGTACTGCCGCAAGATCGGCATCGAGTACATGCACATCCAGGATCCGGCTCAGCGCCTGTGGCTGCGTGCGCAGCTCGAGGTTCCCTACGCAAAGCCGAGCCGTGATGAGCAGATGCGCATTCTGTCGAAGCTCAACGAGGCCGAAGCATTTGAGACGTTCCTGCAGACGAAGTACGTGGGCCAGAAGCGCTTCAGCCTCGAGGGTGGCGAGTCGGTTATTCCGCTGCTCGACGCGATGCTCATCGACGCCGCTGAAGACGGGGTCGACAGCGTTGACGTCGGCATGGCCCACCGTGGTCGCCTCAACGTGCTCTCGAACATTGCGGGCAAGACGTACGGCCAGATCTTCCGCGAGTTTGAGGGCGCCCAAACGGCGAACAAGGGCGGTTCGGGCGATGTGAAGTACCACCTCGGTACGTCGGGTGTGTTCACCGCACCCAACGGCACGCAGGTGCCCATTCACCTCGCGGCGAACCCCTCACACCTCGAGACCGTCAACGGTGTACTCGAGGGTATTGTGCGCGCGAAGCAAGACCTGAAGCCAATCGGCTCATTCACTACTCTGCCGATTTTGATTCACGGCGACGCTGCGATGGCCGGCCAGGGTGTCGTGTACGAGACGCTGCAGATGTCGCAGCTGCGCGGCTACCGCACCGGTGGCACGATTCACATCATCATCAACAACCAGGTGGGCTTCACGACGCTGCCCACCGACTCGCGCTCGGCGATCTACGCCTCAGACGTGGGCAAGGTTGTGCAGTCACCCATCTTCCACGTGAACGGTGACGACCCCGAGTCGGTTGTGCGCGTCGCGAAGCTCGCGTACGAGTTCCGTCAGCGGTTCCACGTCGATGTGATCATCGACCTGATCTGCTACCGCCGTCGCGGCCACAACGAGGGCGACGACCCGTCGATGACGCAGCCCCTCATGACCGATCTGATTGAGGCGAAGCGTTCGACCCGTCGTCTCTACACGAGCGCGCTCGTGGGCCGTGGCGATCTCACTGAAGAAGAGTACGAGAACACCAAGAAGGACTTCCACGACCGTCTCGAACTCGCGTTCCAAGAGACGCATGCGGCTCAGACCGGATCGATCCCGATCATCGATCAGAGCGGCATCGCAGAGGTGGGCGAGGTGGGCGGCCCCGGCCCGGCTCCCCTTGAAACCGCGGTTGACCGCAGCGTAGTCGAGCGCGTGGGCGATGCGCACCAGAACAAGCCCGAGGGTTTCACGGTGCACCGCAAGCTGCAGCAGCTGCTCGACAAGCGCACCCACATGAGCCGCGAGGGCGGCATTGACTGGGGCTTTGGTGAGCTGCTCGCGCTCGGTTCGCTACTCATGGAGGGCACGGCCGTGCGCTTCGCGGGGCAAGACGCGCGGCGCGGCACGTTCGCGCAGCGTCACGCCGTGTTCCACGACCGCGCGAACGGTCAGGAGTGGATCCCGCTGCTGAACCTCGCCGAGGAGCAGGCACGGTTCTGGATCTACGACTCGCTGCTGTCTGAGTACGCGGCCCTCGCGTACGAGTATGGATACTCGCTGCAGCGCGAAGATGCCCTCGTGCTATGGGAGGCACAGTTCGGTGACTTTGCGAACACCGCGCAGGCCGTCATCGACGAGTACGTTGCAGCCGCTGAGCAGAAGTGGGGCCAGCAGTCCTCTGTCGTCATGCTGCTGCCGCACGGTTACGAGGGCCAGGGCCCTGACCACTCGTCGGCCCGCATCGAGCGTTACCTGCAGCTGTGCGCCGAAGACAACATGATTGTCGCGCAGCCGTCAACGCCCGCGAGCTACTTCCACCTGCTGCGCCGCCAGGCGTACGCGCGGCCGCGCAAGCCGCTCGTTGTCTTCACGCCGAAGTCGATGCTGCGCCTGCGCGGTGCGACCTCGAACGTCGAAGACTTCACGACCGGCACCTTCCAGCCCGTGATCGACGACCGCGTGGTCACCGAGCACTCAGCGGTGGAGCGCGTGCTGCTCGTATCGGGCAAGGTCTACTACGATCTGCGCAACGCTCTTGATAAGAACCCCGACCCGCGCATCGCGATCGTGCGTGTCGAGCAGTACTACCCGGTACCGGGGGCACAGCTCGTGCGCACCCTCGCACCGTACACGAACGCAAGTCTCGTGTGGGTGCAAGAGGAGCCCGAGAACCAGGGTGCGTGGCCGTTCATTTCGCTCGAGCTGTCAAAGCACCTGGCGAACGATCGCATTTCGCTCGTATCGCGGGCGGCTTCGGCCGCTCCGTCGACCGGATCAGCGAAGGTTCACGCGGCCGAGCAAGAGGAGCTCATCAAGCGCGCGCTGAACTTCGACGCGTAGTTCAGTTACCGACCAGCAGGGGGCTGCTTCACCGATTCTTCGTCGGTGAAGCAGCCCCCTGCGGCGTTTCATCAGGAACATGCTGGGCTTCGCACCTCCCCGCAGGGTAGACTGAAAATAATTTCAACTTTTGCGGGGCGCCTGGCCCACCGCACCGACCCATCGAGGAGCACTCATGACGACGTGGCGCATGCCCATCGAAGGCACCGAGCAGGAGCGCCTGTGGCTCGCCTGGCCCACCACCGGCTACACGCTCGGCGACACCGAGGCCGAAGCCCTCGAAGCCCGCACCACCTGGGCAGCCGTTGCCAACGCTGCAAGTGAGCACCAGCCCGTGACGGTGGTCGTGAGCCCCGGCGACGAAGCGATCGCCGCGAAATTCCTCTCGGCTCAGATCAATACACTCGTGGCTCCCCTCAACGATGCGTGGATGCGCGATATCGGCCCGAGCTTCGTGATCGGTGACGACGGCCGCCTGGGCGCCGTGAACTACGTGTTCAACGGCTGGGGTGCACAGGACTGGGCGCAGTGGGATCACGACCAGCACATCGGCAAGATTGTCGCAGAGGCGGCGGGCGCCGAGCTCATCAACTCAGAGATGGTCAATGAGGGCGGCGGCATTCAGGTCGACGGCACCGGCCGCGTCGTACTGACCGAGACCGTGCAGCTCGACCCGGGCCGCAACCCCGGCTGGACGAAGGAGCAGGTCGAAACCGAGCTCGCACGCACCATCGGCACGACCAGCGCTCTGTGGTTGCCCCGCGGCCTCACCCGTGACCACGACACGTTTGGCACCCGCGGCCACTCAGATATTCTTGCCGCGTTCACCACGCCCGACGTGCTCCTTATGCACAGCCAAAACTCGCAGTCACACCCCGACCACGTCATCGCGAAAACCAACCGCGCCGTGGCCGAGGAGTACCGCACCGTCAACTCGGCCGGCTTCGAGATCCTCGACCTGCCCGCCCCCGAGACGCTGCGCGACGACGAGGGCTTCGTTGATTACAGCTACATCAACCACGTCGTGATCAACGGTGCCGTACTCGCGTGCTCGTATGACGATCCGGCCGACGACAAGGCGCTCAGCATTCTGCGCGACGTCTACCCCGGCCGCGAGGTGATTGGCATCGACGCGCGCCCGCTGTTCGCCCGCGGCGGCGGCATTCACTGCATCACGCAGCAGCAGCCCAAGACCGTTTAGGCTGCGCCACCCACCACCGCAGAGGTAGCCCCTAACGTGTCGACACTCACGCGCATTTTGCGCTTCACCCGCCAGCTCACGCCGTACTACATCGGCATCATGCTCGCCGCCGCCGTCATCACCGGCGCGGGCATCGCGGTGCCATTCATCACGGGGGCGGCCACCGACGTGGTCGTGGACGCGGCAGGCGCGGTAGCAAGCGGTGAGGCGGTGCCAGACGGCGCGATCCGGAGCGTCGTGCTATTAGCACTCGCGCTTCTCGCCGCGAGCCTCGTTGAGACGTTCGTCAGCAACATTGGCGGCTACTGGGGCGACGTGATGAGTGCGAAGATGCGCACGATTTTGTCGACCCGCTACTACGAGCAGCTGCTCGCGCTGCCGCAGCGCTACTTCGATAACGAGCTCAGCGGCACAATTGTTGCGCGCCTCAATCGCTCGATCACCGAGATCACGAACTTCATGAAGTCGTTCTCGAACATGTTCGTGACGATGCTCATGACGACGGTCGCGGTGCTCGCGATCAGCGCATGGCACTACTGGCCGCTCGCGGTGCTTCTCGCTATCGCTTACCCCGTCTACCTGTGGCTCACCGCGCTCACGAGCCGCAAGTGGCAGCGGCTCGAACACCAAAAGAACGAGCACGTCGACGTTGCCTCTGGCCGATTCACCGAGGTCGTAGGTCAGATGCGAGTCGTAAAATCGTTCGCGCGCGAGGCGAGCGAACTGGGCGACTTTAGCGACCGATTCGATAAGACAATCGCTCTCACGGCCGAGCAGTCGCGCCACTGGCACATGATGGACGGGATCCGCCGTGGCGTGCTGAACCTCATCTTCTTCGCCCTGTACATCATCATTTTCGTGCGCACCGTGCTGGGCTACTTCACGCCCGGCGAGATGGTGATGCTGATCCAGTTGATGGCGATGGCCAAGCAGCCGGTACAAAACCTGAGCTGGGTGGTCGACTCCGCCCAGCGCGCGAGCGCAGGCTCACGCTCGTACTTCGAGGTCATGGATCTCGATGCCGCGGCGCTCGTCGGGGCTGGTTCTCTGCCCCGCGATCCGGATCATGGCCGCGCAGCGACCCCCGGTGCGGCGACCGAAGCCTTGCGCCCCACGGTTTCATTCGACAGTGTCACATTTGGCTACGAAGACCACGAGCCGGTGCTGCGCGACATCACCTTCGACGCGCACCCGGGCGAACGCATTGCCTTCGTGGGTGAGTCTGGCGGCGGCAAATCGACGCTGGTCAGCCTACTTCTCGGATTTTATGCGGCCGGTGACGGGGCGATCTCTGTGCGGGGTGGCGGGCCCGACCTTGCATCGCTGCGCCGCAGCATCGGCGTCGTGTTTCAAGACCCGTCGCTGTTCTCAGGCTCGATCGCCGAGAACATTGCGTACGGTAATCCATCTGCGAGCCGAGCCGAGATCGAAGCGGTTGCGCAGCGCGCCGCCGTCGCCGAGTTCGTGGAGAAACTGCCCGAGGGCTACGACACCGTCATCGGTGAGCGTGGCATGAAGCTCTCGGGCGGGCAGAAGCAGCGCATCGCCGTCGCTCGTGCCATGCTCAAGGACGCGCCCATTTTGGTGCTCGACGAGGCCACCAGCGCACTCGATACGAAGTCTGAGCGGCTCGTGCAGCAGGGGCTCGACGATCTGATGCAGGGCCGCACCAGCTTTATCATTGCCCACCGGTTGTCGACGATCGCAGGCGTCGACCGCATCATCACGCTCAAGGACGGGCGCATCGACGAGATCGGTTCACCCGCCGCGCTTGCCGCTTCGGGTGGCATCTACGCCGAGCTGCTGTCGCTGCAGCACTCGGCTTCGAAGGCCGACCGCAAACGTCTCAAGCAGTTCGACGTGGTGGGTTAGTCTCGCTGCTGACTCGTGCGCCCAGCACGGTCCGGTGAGCGTGTCTGCTTTGCTGGATTCTGCGAGTCGCTTCGCTCCCGCAGAATGACGATAAGGGGTGCTGCGCTCCCGCAGAATGACGAAAGGGGGCGTGCTCCCGCAGACTAGCGGAAGGGCGCACGACCCCTCTCCTGTCATCCTGCGCGAGGAACGAGTCGCAGGATCCACCCGCCGTAATCCACGTGCAGTTAGCGGCCGATCAGGCGGTGCGCGGCGAGCATGATGTGGCAGTCAAGACCGCGCTGACCGTACGCCCACCCCTCCCCCAGCAGCTTCGAGATGCGGTCGAGCCGCTGGCGCACCGTGTTCTCGTGCACGTGCAGATCGAGCGCGGCCTGCGGCACCGAGTGCCCCGCATCGAGAAACGCTGCCGCAGTCTCGGCAAGCCCCGTGCCATGATCGCGATCGTAATCGAGCACGGGTCCGAGCACCTCGGCGATACCGAGTCTCGTGGGTTCGAGCGTCACTTTGGTGAGAAATGCGCCGATCGCGCCGTAGGTTTTGAGCGACACGAGCGTTTCTTGGAAGCCCGACCTGCGCGCGGCATCGAGCACCCGCTCGACCAGAGCAAACTCATCTGGCACGACCTCGAACATGTGCAGCGCCGGCGAGTGCGCGACGAGCATGGCCCCCCAGCGGCGCGCGCCACGCTGCTCCATCTCGGCCTGAATACGTTCGAACGCCGCCTCGGGCACCACGCCAATCAACTGCTCACCGAGTTTTGCGTGCAGCAGTGACGGCCCAAAATCGACCTCGAGCTTGTGCGCGTACTCGCGCAAGGTCGACTCTGAGCCGTCGATGACGAGCACGCGAAACGGCTTACCAGCCACGATGCCCAGTTCACGCAGCTGTGTGATAACCGCGAACCCGAGGCCTCCGGATGCCGGCGCCAACACCTGCTCGATGAGCTCGCGCCTGCGCCGGGCTAGGTCGCCGCGTTCTCGATCCTGCGCGCTCAAAAACACGCCCAGCACCCGGGCGCAACGTCGCAGCACGAGGTCATCACTCGCCGAAAGCGGGCCAGGGGCCATCACCGCGCCGACCAGGTCGGTGCCGCGCGTCGCCGCCATGATCGCGTGCTGCGTGCCATCTTCGCGGGCGTGAGCTTGCGGGGTGCCAGTGCGCGCCGACAGCGCGATGAGCGGCCGCTCAGCGTCACCGATGTCGGCCGCGGCCGCACGCATGTCAAAGCGCACGGTCAGGTCGACAAGCTGCACGCTGCGCCCGAGCGCGCGGGTCATGCCGTCGCGCAGCGCCGCGAGCCCGCCGCCACCAGCGATCGCGTCCATCAGTGCTTCGTCTGCGCCCGTCACGCGGCGCTCGGTTGCAAGCTCGGCCCCCGTCGCGGCGAGCTCAGCACGTAGCTTGTCGCCCCCCGCCTCGAGCTCCGATACCCGAGTCATGTTGTCAATCGCGACGGCGGCCAGGTTGGCGAGTGTCTGCGCGATATAGACCTGCTCGGCCGAGAACTCGCGCGCAAACCGGTTGGCCACGAGCAGCGCACCAATGATTTCGCCGCCAGATCGCATCGGCGCCCCGAGAATCGCCTGCACCCCCTCTGCCGCGACGATGCGGTCGACCCGTTCGTCGCGGGTGAGCGCTTCATCGGCGGCGTAGTCGGAGGTTTGCGCGGGCTCGCCCGCCTGCGCGACGCGGCCCAGCACCCCGGCGCCGAGCGGCATTTGCAGGGTGCGGTATGCCTCTGTCCACACCCCCGAGGTCTCAACAATGGTGGTGAGCCCCGAGCCATCGGTGCCGTTCAAGCTGATGTAGGCCATGTCGACATCCAGCAGTGTGCGCGCACGCGCTACGAGCTGCTGCAGCGCCGCCGAGCTGTCGCGAATCGAGGTGATCGCGATCGCAAACTCAGAGATTGAGCTGGTGAGGCGCTGCTGCTTGCGCGCCCACTCCACGAGTTCTTCGTGGCTTTGGGCGGGCACACCGAGGTTCTGCATGTAAAGAAGTCTATGTTGATTTTTGAAATGTATAGAACTCTCCACACGACTCGCGAGCGAGCCCGGGCATGCTCGTAGTCAAGGCCCCCACAGCTACGCGGGCCACTGGTCACAGTTTCACCACGCTTCACCTTCGACGGAGATGACATGAGCAACACCACCCGGGCGCGCAGCATTCGCGGCGCTGTGCTGAACACGCTGGGCGCCGAGGCGCCTTACGCTGCAAGCCGCCCCTTAAGCGTTGACACCCTCACCCTCGACGCCCCCGGCGCCCACGAGCTACTCGTACGCATCGAGGCCGCGAGCATTTGCCACTCAGACCTCTCGGTCGTAAACGGTTCACGCCCCCGCCCCGTACCGATGCTGCTCGGCCACGAGGCCGCCGGCATCATTGAGCAGCTGGGCGACGGCGTCACCGACCTTGAGCTCGGCCAGCGCGTCGTCCTCACCTTTCTGCCCCGCTGCGGCGAGTGCGCACAGTGCGAAACTGACGGCCGGCTCCCCTGCGCAGAGGGCAGCCGCACCAACGAGGCCGGCACGCTGCTCACGGGTAGCCAGCATCTCAGCCGCGAAACTGAGTCAGGTGCCACCGAAGAAGTGAAGCACCACCTCGGTTGCTCGGGCTTCGCCGAGTACGCGGTGGTCGACCGGCGTTCGGTAGTGCCCGTTGGCGCAGATGTGCCCGCCGACATTGCCGCGGTGCTCGGCTGTGCCGTGCTCACGGGCGGCGGGGCGGTGCTCAACGCGGCGAAGCTCGCACCGCAGCAGATGATCGCGGTGGTGGGCCTCGGTGGCGTTGGCATGGCTGCGCTTCTCACCGCCCTCGGCATCGGCCCGCGTGAGGTGTACGCGATCGACGCGAACGACGCCAAGCTTGACCTTGCGCGCGAGTGGGGCGTCACCGCCGCACTCACCCCGCAGCAGGCCATCGAGCAGGGCATCACCGCTGACGTCGTGATCGAGGCGGTGGGCCACCCTCGCGCGTTCGAGACTGCGTACCAGCTCATCGGTTTTGGTGGCACCCTCGTCACGGTGGGGCTCCCCGCCCCCGGTGCCATGAGCGAGATCGAACCGCTGAAGCTCACCGCGCGCGCCCAGCAGGTCATCGGCTCCTACCTCGGTTCGGCAGTGCCCAGCCGCGACATCCCCAAGTTCGAGCAGCTCTGGCGCGAAGGCAAGCTCCCGCTCGAGCGCCTCATCAGCGGCGAAATCGCCCTCGAAGACATCAACGAGGGTATGGACGCGCTCGCAGCCGGCACCGTGCTGCGCCAGATCATTCGCATGCCACAGGCGCAGGCGGATCCGGCACTAGAGGCAGCCGCCGCGGCAAGCGCCTAACCCAAAACTTCACAGCATTCACAACATTCACCCCAAGCAATAAGGACACATCATGACTACTCCCCAGCACTTCCGCGTCGCGGTTCTCGGCTCCGGCTTCGGCGGCCTCGGCATGGCAGCGCAGCTCGTACGCGCTGGCGTTGATAACTTTGCCGTGTTCGAGAAGGCAGACGCCGTGGGCGGCGTGTGGCGCGACAACACCTACCCGGGAGCCGCGTGCGACACCCAGGCGCACGTCTACAACTACACCTTCTTTCCGCACCTGCGCGTGTCGAAGATGTTCGCGGGGCAAGACGAGATGCTCGGCTACCAGCAGCAGCTGCGTGATGCGTTTGGCATCGAGAAGCACATGCACTACAACGCCGAAATCGTCGAGGCCCGCTGGGTCGAAGAAGAGGCACACTGGCTGATCTCGCTCGCGAACGGCGAGCAGTACACCTCTGACTTCTTCATTCCCGCCTGGGGCCAGCTCAGCGAGGTCAAGATCCCCGCGTGGGAGGGCCGCGACAAGTTCAAGGGTGTGCAGTTCCACTCGGCTAACTGGCGTCACGACGTCGACCTCAAGGGTAAGAAGGTCATCTCGATCGGTTCGGCCGCTTCGGCCGTGCAGTACGTGCCGTTCGTCGCAGAAGAGGCTGGCCAGCTCGAGGTGTTCCAGCGTTCGGCCAACTACATCTTGCCCCGCGAGCAGATCGAGTTCACAAAGGAGCAGCTCGACACGTTCGAGCAGCACCCCGAGACGTTCGAGGAGTCGCGTCGCGCGATCCACGAGCTGCGTGAGGCTGGCTTCGAGCGCACCCGCTCCAACACGGGCGGCCAGGCCGAGGGTGCCAAGGAATCGATCGATTACCTGCACTCGGTGATCGAAGACCCCGAGCTGCGCGAGAAGCTCACCCCCACCTACGAGTTTGGCTGCAAGCGCATTCTGCGCACCTCGGCCTACTACCCCACGTTCTTGCGCGACAACGTCACTCTGGTCACCGAAGGTGTGTCGCACTTCACCGAGAACGGTATCGTGACCGCCGACGGCGTGGAGCACGAGGCAGACGTGATCATCTACGCGACCGGGTTCTACTCGCAGAACTTCCAGGGCAACCTCAACATCATCGGCCGCGACGGCGTCACGCTCGCTGAGCGCTGGGGCACCGAAGACGCCGAGGCCTACGTGGGTATGGCGGTCGACGGGTTCCCCAACATGTTCCTCATGTACGGCCCCAACACCAACCTGAACCACAACTCGGTCGTCACGATGCTCGAGATTCAGCAGGCATACGTCCAGGACGTGCTTGCGAAGACCGCTGACCTCGAGAAGGTGTCGGTCGATGTGCGCCGCGACCGCCTCGACGCATTCAACGAGCAGCTGCAGGCCGAGATGCGCGGTTCGGCGTTCTCGAGCGAGTGCTCGAGCTGGTACAAGAACTCGAAGGGCAAGGTCATCAACAACTGGTCGGGCACCGTCGAGGAGTACCGCGACTGGGCGCGCGAGTTCAACGCAGACGACTACGTCGTCAAGTCGCTCGAGCTCGTGGAGGCCTAGGCTCATGACCGCCCTTCCTCTCGAGGCTGTCGCTCCGGATCAGCGCGAAATGGTTGCTGCGTTTCGCGCCGCGGGCTCGCAATCGTTTCAAGACGCCGCGTCAATGGCCGCGTCGCGTGAGGGCTATGAACGCTCGAGCGCCGCAAACGGTCTGCCGCGCGACGAGGTGACACTCGTCGAAGACGTCTCGATTGGGGAGGGCGCCGAGCGCTTCGGGGTGCGGGTTTACGACCCGCGCCCCGCGGGTGCTCGCTCAGCAGACGACGCCGTGCTGTTGTTTGCGCACGGTGGCGGCTGGATCATTGGTTCCCTTGAAACCCATGATCCGGTCTGCCGTAGGCTCGCAACCCTCACGGGGTTGCCCGTCGTGGCGATCGACTATCGGTTGGGGCCAGAGCACCGGTTCCCAGCAGCACACCTCGACTCACGCCGCGCAGTCGAGTGGCTGCGTGACGAAGCCGCTGCCCGCTGCTGGGACGCTCGGCGCATCGTCACGGTGGGTGACAGCGCGGGCGGCGGCATCGCAACCGCGCTCGCCTTCGAGCCCTCGTTGCGGGTGCCCGGCACCACCGTTGCCGCGCAGGTGCTGCTTTACCCCGTACTCGATGTGTCGGCGGAGTCGGCCGGGTATGCCCGCGTTGAAGAGGGGTTTCCCCTCACCGCCGACACGATGCGCTGGTTTGCGCGTGAGTTTCTCGCGCGCCCCGAGGACGGCTTCGACCATCGTGTGTCGCCGCTGCTCGCTGTGCGAGAGCCGGGCGCTGCCGCGCAGCCGCCAGCGTGGATCATCACGCTCGGGCTCGACCCGCTCGCCGAAGAGGGGCTCGAATACGCGCGGCTGCTCGCCGAACACGGCACCCACGTCGAACTCACACACCTGCCCGGTCACGCGCACGGCATCTTCACGTCGGCCGGCAAGATCGCCTCGGGCGAAGCGCAGCTCGTGCGCGCAGCCGAGTTCATCACGCGCACACTCGGGCGGTAGCGCGTGGCAAGATGGAACCATGACACAGTCGTCGACACTCACACCAGAACTCGAAGTCATCGTAGCGAGCGCGGCTGCAGCGGCACCGGCGTTTGCGGCCACCGCAGCCACAGATAGGGCCCGCGCCCTCGTAGCCGTGGCAGGCGCCCTCGAGAAATACAAACCCGAGCTGGTCGAGATTGCAATGCGTGAGACGGGGCTCACCTCGCCCCGTCTCACTGGCGAGGTCACACGCACCGCAGTGCAGCTGCGCCTCATGGCCGAGGCCATCACCGGCGGTAGCTACCTCGACGCCCGCATCGACCACGCAGACCCCGAGTTCGTGCTCGGCCCGCGCCCCGACGTGCGCCGCACTCACGTGCCGCTTGGCCCCGTCATCAACTTCTCTGCCTCAAACTTTCCCTTCGCGTTCTCGGTGATGGGCGGAGACTCAGCGGCCATTCTCGCCGCGGGCTGCCCACTCATCGTCAAAGCGCACTCGGGTCACCCCGAGCTCTCAGACGCGACCGCCAAGGTCGCTGCGGCCGCCCTCGAATCCGCGGGCATGCCCAAGGGCATTTTTCATCTGATCCACGGCCGCGACGCGGGCATTCAGGTACTCAAAGATTCCCGCATCAAGGCGGGCTCATTCACCGGGTCGATTCGGGTCGGCAGGCTACTCGCCGACATCGCCGCGAGTCGCCCCGCCCCTATTCCGTTCTACGGCGAGCTCGGTAGCGTGAACCCCGTATTCATCACGGCCGACGCGATCGCTGAGCGCGCGGGCGAGATCGCGGCGGGTTACCTCACGAGCGTCTCGGGCTCTGCGGGCCAGCTGTGCACGAAGCCTGGATTCGTGTTCGCCCCGGCCGCGTCGGCTCTGCCCGCTGCCATCAAATCGGCGGCGGGTGTTCCCGCCGAGCACCGCCTACTTGACCCACGCATCGCAACCGGTTTTGGTACCCGCCGCGGTGAGGTGCTCACATCCCCCGGCGTCACCACGATCCTCGAGGGCAGCATGCGGTTTGACGAGGCGGGTGAGGGTTGGGCTACCCCCACCGTCGTCGCAGTCTCGCTCGCAGACTTTAGGGCCGGCCACGCCGCGCTCGTTGAAGAATCGTTTGGGCCGCTCTCGATTCTGGTCGAGACGCCAGACGGCACCGACCTCGCGGCCCTCATGCCCGAGTTTTATGAGGGAAACCTCACGGGTACGCTGCACTTGAGCAGCCAGGAGGCAACCGGCACCACCTCAAACGCAGCCGAGCTGCAAGAGCTCGTCACCGCCATGAGCCGCCAGGTGGGGCGGGTGCTGTTCAACGGTTGGCCAACGGGCGTGGCGGTGACGCCCGCGCAGCAGCACGGCGGTCCGTGGCCCGCGACGACGAACGACGCAAGCACCTCTGTGGGCACTGCCGCCATTGGCAGGTTCTTGCGCCCGGTCGCTTTTCAAAACGCACCGCAGGCGTTCTTGCCCGCTGAGCTGCGCGATGACAATCCGGGCGGCGTGCCGCAGCAGATCGACGCGGCTGGGGGTTCCCAGGGCTGGGGCGAACGCTGGGAGTAGGCCACCGCGCGGCTTCGTACACGTCATCCTGCGCGAGCTACCCCAACCACATCATCCTGCGCGAGCTACCCCAACCACGTCATCCTGCGCGAGCTACCCCAACCACGTCATCCTGCGCGAGGAACGAGTCGCAGGATCCACACTCGATTCTGCGAACGAGCGCAGGATGATGGGGTCGTTATGGATCTCCTGTTAATGTTTCCTTCGGCATCGCCCGCACTGTTACGCTGAGCGCATGACACCCTCACGTTTGCGCATCATTGCCGCCGCGGCCGCTGTCGCCGCACTCGCTCTCACCGGTTGCTCGGCCTCCGGCGACGCTTCAGTGGTGGGGTCGTGGGGCAACACGGCGCAAGAGAAAGAACCCTCACTCGAGTTCGCAGAAGACGGCAATGTCACCGGCACCGACGGCTGCAATCGGCTTATGGGCAGCTACACCGAAGACGCTGGCGTCGTAAAGTTTGGCCAGCTTGCCTCGACCATGATGTTCTGTGAGGGCGTCGACACCTGGCTCGGTCAGGCCACCACTGGCAAAGTCTCAGGCGACACGATCACCATCAGCGATGAGGCGGGCAAAGAGATCGGCACGCTCAAGCGCACGGCCGACTAGCGCGCGGCATCTCAGGGCAGCACGCAAGTGCTGCCCTGTACAAAGAGGGGCCCGGATCAAATGATCCGGGCCCCTCTTGTATTCATGCTGCAGCTATTAGCTCCAGAGCACTGCGATAGCGACGTTCACAGCCGACAGGCCCGCGAGCGCGCCGATGACGCCGCCCGACACCTGCGGCTTCTTGCGGTTGATGAGCACGATCGCGATGATCGCGAGTAGAACAATGAGCTTGACACCGATCTTGGCGTTGTTTGGCTGACCGCCCAGGGCGTATGTCATGCCGACGAGCAGCAGACCGGTCGCGAACAGCAGCGACGAGCCGTGCAGAATGCCGGCAGTAACCTTCGCGGCGCCCTCCTTCACACGGGGCAGCTGGGCGAGTGCGCCGCCGAAGACCACACCAAAGCCGACGATGTGCAGAACGACAAGAATGCCCTTAACAATTTCCATAGTGTCTATCGTAGCTGTTGCCCCCTGCACAGCAGCTGTCGCCGTCGGTTGTTACGATGAGGGCGGCCGATGAACTTTAGGGTAGACAGCGCGGTGCACGCCGCGCTCTGCAACGCGGTGACAGCACAGCACGAGGGAGGTTACGCATGTGGCTTCGCGTGACGCTGTTCTTGACGCTGCTCGCGGCGTGGATGGGGCTCATTTTCGCGCTTTCGGCGCAGCCGGGCGACGCTTCTGACGTGCCGAGCGACGCTATCGCGGGTTACGTACAAGGCGCGGGAGCATCGTTGCAGCTCGACACGATTACGCTGCTCGTGCGCAAAGGCGCTCACGCGGCCGCATAGTTCGTGTTGGGGCTGCTCGCTTTCGAGACCCTGCGCAGTGTTGCGCTTACACGGCCTCGATCGGCGCTCTCACTACCGACAGTGGCGGTATTGAGCCTCGTGTTTGTGACCGCGTACGCGATCTCTGATGAGGTGCACCAGCTGTTCGTGCCGGGACGCTCGGGCGAAGTGCGCGACGTCGCGATCGACGTAGCATCGGGGGCAGCCGCCGTTGCGTTGCTACTCGCACTGCGCTGCGCGGGCACACGGCGCGCGGCAGGCGCAGCACGCGGGTGACACGAAAAAGCGGCTGGCGACGGTACCTGCCCGTCGCCAGCCGCTCACCCTCGCTTAGTGGAAGAAGTGGCGCTCACCCGTGAAGTACATGGTGATGCCGGCTGCCTTCGCCGCTTCAACGACCTCGGCATCACGCACCGAGCCACCGGGCTGCACAACCGCGCGCACACCGGCGTCGAGCAGCACCTGCAGGCCGTCGGCGAACGGGAAGAACGCGTCTGAGGCTGCCACCGCACCGCGCGCACGGTCACCCGCGCGATCGACCGCGAGGCGGCACGAGTCAACACGGTTGACCTGGCCCATACCCACACCCACCGAGGCGCCGTCAGTCGCGAGCAGAATCGCGTTCGACTTCACTGCGCGGCAGGCGCGCCACGCGAACTCGAGGTCGGCGAGCGTCGCAGCGTCTGCCGGCTCCCCCGTGGCGAGGGTCCACTCGGCGGCGGGCGCAAACGTGCGGTCTGAGTCCTGCAGCAAGAACCCGCCCGAGATCTGGCGCAGCTCGATCGGGTTGGGTGCAAAGTCGACGGGCAGCGCCAGGAGCCGCACGTTCTTCTTCTGCGTGAGGATCTCGAGGGCGGCGGGCTCGAAGCCGGGGGCCACGATCACCTCGGTGAAGATGCCCGACACGGTCTCAGCCATCTTGGCGGTCACAACACGGTTCGCGGCGATCACACCACCGAACGCCGAAACGGGGTCGCAGGCGTGTGCCAGCTCGTGCGCCGCCGCAATCGGGTCGGCAGCTCCCTCGGGTGCGACAGCGATGCCGCAGGGGTTCGCGTGCTTGATGATCGCCACGGCGGGGCGCTCGTGGTCGAACGCTGCGCGCAGCGCCGCGTCGGCGTCCACGTAGTTGTTGTACGACATGGCCTTGCCGTGCAGCAACTGCGCCTGCGCGATACCCGTGCCCTCGAGCTCGGTAAAGAGCGCCGCACGCTGGTGGCTGTTCTCGCCGTAGCGCAGCACGTCTTCGCGCATGCCAAAGATCTCGTAGCCCACCGTCTTCTCGCTGATCGAGGCACCCTCGCCGGGCGTCTCAAAGAGCACGTCGAACGACACCTCGGCGTCGGCCTCGATCGAGTCGGCGCCCTCGGCCTCGTCTGCGCCCCAGCCCTGCTCGTCTTGATCGAGGAACCAGTTGGCGACGGCCGCATCGTACTGTGCGGTGTGAATGAACGCCTCTGTGGCGAGCGAACGACGCAGGTCGAGTGAGGTGCCGCCCGACTGCACCGCCGCGATGACCTCGTCGTAGCGCGCGGGCGACACCACGATCGCGGCGTTCGCGTGGTTCTTAGCGGTCGCGCGCACCATCGACGGGCCACCGATATCGATGTTCTCGACGACGTCGGCGGCGGGCTTGCCCTGCGCGACCGTCTCCTCGAACGGGTAGAGGTTCACCACCACGAGCTCAAACGGCTTGATGCCGAGCTTCTCGAGCTCGTCGCGGTGTGCGGCGAGGCGCAGGTCTGCGAGCAGGCCCGAGTGCACGGCGGGGTGCAGCGTCTTGACGCGGCCGTCGAGCACCTCGGCGAAGCCGGTGACCTCGGCCACGTCGGTCACGGGCTGGCCCGCGTCGCGAATGGTCGCGGCGGTTGACCCGGTCGACACGATCTCGACGCCGGCCTCGACGAGCGCGGTCGCGAGCTCGGCGATGCGGGTTTTGTCGCTGACAGAGATCAGGGCGCGGCGCACCTGCACCTGGTCGCGGTGTTCGTAGAGGCTGGGATCGTGGCTCTGGACTGCCATGGGGCTCCTTGGTTTCTCGAGTGGGTCGAACAAATCGTTGGTCTTGGCGGGTGCGCGGCGCGCACCGCGCACGATGGCGTTAAGCACCGAGCACGAGGGTGCCCTCAGCGATCTCGCGCACGGTCTCAACAAGCAGCGGCCGCTCGAGCTGCTTAATGCGCTCGTGCAGCTCGGGCTCGGCCTCGCCCGACTCAATCTCTACGCGCGCCTGGCGCAGCACGGGCCCGGTGTCAACGCCCTCGTCGATAATGTGCACGGTCACACCGGTCTCGGTGGCACCCGCTGCGAGCGCGTCGCGCACTGCGTGCGCGCCCGGGAAGTGCGGCAGCAGGGCGGGGTGGGTGTTGATCAGGTTCGGCGAGAATTCGCGTACGAAACCGCCCGGCAGGATCCGCATCAGCCCCGCACTTACGACGAGTCCCGGCTCGGGACCCGTGCCCACACCGTGTTCTTGGATCGCGGCGGCGAGCACCTGCCCCCACTCTTCGCGGCTGCCGTAGTCGCGCGGGCGCACGATGAATGTGGGAATGCCCGCCGTGGTTGCGTGGGCGAGGCCCGGGGCGTCGGTGTCGGCACCAACGCACACGATGCGCGCCCCAAACCCGGGCTGCTCGGTCGCGTCGATGAGCGCCTTCAGGTTGCTACCGCCGCCAGAGATCAAAACCGCAAGTTTCAGCACCCGACTAGTCTACCCGCCGCGCGGGCACTCTCAGTGCTCCGCCGGCTGATTCGCGCTGCGCACGATGCGGTCAGCGAGGAGCCACGGACGCGTGCGCGCGTAGAGCGCGTCTTCTTGTTCGGCCCACCGGTTCCAGTGCGGGGCATACGTGTCTCCATCGCGGGCAAGCGCACGCTCCTGCCGCTCATCTGCCGGGCACTCGAGCCACACGCTGAGCACGCGCGCGCCGGGCGCCACGATACTCTGGTCGTCGGGCTGCCCAGTCGCACGAGCACGCCCCGCCGCAAACGCCTGCGCCGCGGCGAGCGACTCGCGCGTGAGCGCGCCGCACCCCTCGATGATGAGCGGCAGCTCGGGCCCGATCACCACGCGCTCGCCAAACTCCCCCGCGAGCCAGTCATACCGGCGGTAAGCACGCTGGGCGAGCACCCCGGCGAGCGAGCGCGAGCCTGCCGCGAGCCCGTCCCACCCGGGGTACAGGTCTTCCACGTGCAGCAGCTGCGGGTCGAGGTCGCACAGGCGTGCCGCGGCCACGGCACGCTCGGCGAGCGAGGTTTTCCCTGATCCGGATCGCCCGTCGATGAGCAGCACGTCGTAGTCTGCCGGCCCAGGAAGCTCATCGCGGCGCAGCGCGTCGCTCAGCGTCGTGCCGCCCATCAGAACGCCGCCAGCTGGTCGGTGCGAAACCGCTCGGCGAGCACCATCGCGGTCGCGGTAATCGATGCGAGCACGACCGCGGCGGCGAGGCCCGCGCCGTAGCTGCCTGGGGCCTGATGGCCGATCAGCTCGGCAATCACGACCGGCAGCGTTTGGGCGCCGGGCCGCACGAGAAACGAGGTCGCACCGAACTCTCCGAGCGACGCGGCGAACGCGAAGCCGAGGGCGAGGCCCGCGCTGCGGCCCACGAGCGGCAGGTCGATGGCGCGCAGCACGCGGCCGGGGCCCGCGCCGAGCACGGCGGCGGCATAGCGCAGCTCGGGGTCGATGCCGCGCAGCACCGGCAGCATGGTGCGCACCACGAGCGGCAGCGCGACGAGCGCCTGCGCGATAGGAATCAGCACGACCGATGTGCGCAGGTCGAAGCCGATGCCGAGCGGCTTGTTCATCGTGATGAGGAGCCCGAAGCCGAGCGTCACCGCCGAGACTCCGAGCGGCAGCATGACGAGCCCGTCGAAGAGCGAAATGCCGCGGCGCAGAGCGGCCGACCGCGGCCTGCGTGAGAGCACGAGCGAGACGAGGGTGCCGAGCACCATCGCGAGGAGCGCCGCGATGAGCGCGATCCTGAGTGATAGCCACGCTGCATCAAACACGCTGCCACGCAGCGGGGAATCGGGGGGCGGAATGACGAGCGCCACGTAATTTGCGAGGCTCCATGTGCCGTCTGGCCCGCGCAGTGAGCGTGCCACGAGCGTCGCGATAGGGAGCGCGTGCAGCAGCATGAGCGTCGCCGCGAACACTGCGATCGCGGGGAGGTCTGCGAGCGTGGGGCGGGCGCCGCGCTCGTCTTCTCGTACGATGTGGGTCGCGCGTTCGCCCCGGCGCCGCAGCCACGCCGACACCGCGAGCGCTGCTCCCACGATGGCGAACTGCGCGAGCGAAAGCACGGCCGCGCCCCGCAGGTCGAGAAACTGCACCGTGAGGCGGTAGATTTCGGTTTCGACGTTCGAGAACGCGCGGCCGCCCAGCACGAGCACGATCGCGAACGATGTCGCACTGAATAAGAACACGAGCGCTGCCGCCGACGCGAGCGCCGGGGCGAGCGCGGGCAGGGTGACGCTGGTCCAGGCGCGCACCCGGCCTGCCCCGAGTACGCGGGCGGCGGCCCACGCGCTGTCGT
Source organism: Leucobacter faecis (assembly GCF_054456695.2). NCBI lineage: Bacteria > Bacillati > Actinomycetota > Actinomycetes > Micrococcales > Microbacteriaceae > Leucobacter > Leucobacter faecis. The sequence goes on along the minus strand of NZ_JBTJER020000003.1, from coordinate 55,261 downwards.
CGAGCCTCGCCCAGAAGCCGCCCACCGTGCGGGCAACCACCGGCACGTTGAAGAAGGTCATCGCCGCCACGATCACCGTGAGTGAACGGTCGAGGCCCGTCCATTCGAGCGGCCCACCCGGCCCCACGAGCGCGGTGAACGCGACACCCACCACCACGGTCGGCAGCACGAATGGCACGGTCATGAGCGCCCGCGCAAGACCGCGGCCACGAAACTCGAGCCGATACAGCACGTAGGCGGCTGGCAGCCCGAGCGCAACTGACGCGGCGGTGGTAAGCCCGGCCTGTGCAAGGGTCTGCCCGATGACCCGCCACGTGCGGGGCGAGCCAAAGACCTCGCCGAGCCCGCTCGCATCAAACTTGCCGCCCGATAAAAATCCCGTGGCGATGAGCGACAGCACGGGCCACACAAAAAACAGCGTCAAGAACGCGAGCGGCAACCCCGCCGCCAGGCTCCACCAGAGGGCCTGGCCGCGGGGTGTGCGGCGTGCGTAAGAAGTGCGGCGTGCGGCGTGCGCGCGGCCTGCGCTGCGAGTCGGCAGGGGCTACAACCCGATCTCGTCGCCAAGGGTGCGCAGCCAGCCCTCACGGCCGCGCTCGATCTCGGCGGCGCTCAGGTCGTGCGCCTGCTTGGCGGTCGGTTCAGGAGCGAACTGGGCCCACGCCTCGGGCATTTCGACGGTGTCGTCGACGGGGTTCATGTACATCGCGTCGGCGATGGTGCTCTGAAACTCGTGTGAGACGAGGTAGTCGACGACGGCCCGCGCTCCCTCGGGATTCGCTGCCCCCTCGAGCACGCCAGCGTACTCGGTCTGTCGCGTGCAGGTATCAAGCAGCGCCTTCGTGGTCGTGGCGTCGCCCGCCTCGTTCACGGTGAACGCGGGTGACGAGGCGTACGACACAACGATGGGTTTCTTGCCCGACTCGCCGCCCTGCGTGAACTGGCCGTAGTAAGCGTCGCTCCAGCCCTGCTCGATGCGAGCACCGTTATCGAGCAGGTCCTGCCAGTACTTCACGTAGCCCTCGTCGCCAAACGCGGCAACCGTGCCCACGAGAAATGATGCGCCCGTCGACGATGCGGTCGGATCGAGCAGCACCGTCTGATCACGGTACGCAGGCTTCGTGAGGTCTTCGTACGTGACAGGCTCGGCGATACCCTGCTCGGCAAACCAGCCGGTGTCAATGTTCACGCAGGTCGCGCCGAAGTCGACGGGGGTAAGCCCCGAGTCTTCGATCGCAAAGTCGGCGGCGCCCGCAGGCAGCGCGGCGGGTGTGTACGCCTCGACTGCACCGCTGTCGATGAGCCGTGATGCGAAGATCGTGTCGACGCCAAAGAATGCGTCGGCGATCGGGGCACCCTGCGTGAGCACGAGTTTGTTGGTGAGTTCACCGCCGTCACCGGCTTCGATCACCTCGACGTCGTAGCCGGTCGCTTTGCTCGCGGCGGCCGCGAACTCCTCGTTCGGAAACGAGCTGTGCACCACCAGCGTGACGCTCTTGTCACCGCCGGCTGCGGGCTGCGCGCCCGCCTGCCCTACGCTGTCAGTCGCGCAGCCGGTCAGCGCCAAAGCCGAGACCGCGAGTACACCGAGAGTGGTTGAGATTGCAGGCTTCATTGAGCCGTCCTTCCTCCGCTGGCATGAACCAGATCAGGTTAAACGGTCGAAGCTCGCGTGCTTCCTCTCAGCCCCTCGCGCAGGGACTCCCGTGGATTACAGACCCCACCATAGCCCTACTTCCTCGATCCGCGCCAATTCGGCCGCAGAAAGCGCCCGCGCTTACTCTCAGATCCTGCCGCCGCGTCATCGCTGCCACTGTCATCACGAGCGCGAGCACCGCCGCCACGTAGGTCATCGAGGCCGCCCGAATCATTCGCGTCCCAGGCAAACGCGCGCTCGATAGCTTCGGCGTCTTCGAGCGCGCTGCGCGCACGCTCGCCCGGTCGCCCGGCATCTCGCGGGCCTTCGCGCGGCGCGGCAGGCTCGGGCACTTCGCCTGTGTCTTTCATCGTCTCAATGTCGAACGCAGTGTCTTCGGCGCGCTCGGGCGCAGCCGCCTGCTCCGGATCCCCCGCCGCCGCGCGAACTTCGCCCGTATCGAGTGGCTCCCCGTCAGAGGGTACGGCATTGAGCGCGTCAGACGCGATCACGTCGGTGTCGAGAGAGTCGCTGTCGAAAGAGTCGCTGTCGAGCGCCTCGGTGTCGAGCGCCTCGGTGTCGAAAGAGTCGGTGCCGTAAGAGTCGGTGCCGTAGGCGTCGTCGTCAGCACGTGCCCCGACCGGTTCGTGCAGTACCTCGGCGAACAGGTCGACAACGGGAGCGCCCGCAGGCTCTGTGTCGTAGTCATCGTGAAGGCTACGCTCATCGCGTACCGCCGACAGGTCGACGGTTTCAGCCTCGGCGAAGCCCGCTCCGGCGAACCCTGCGCTCGCTGAGCCCGCGGCCCTGTCTGCGCGAGCCGCACTCCACCGCGCCACCGGTTCGGGCAGCACTTCGCGCACCCGTGAATAATCGAGTCGCACCGCCGCAACACCGAGCACGAGACCCACGGCCACCTCGGCAGCGACGAGCCCACCCGTCACCCAGGGGGCTGGGCCCGTCGCCGCGAGTTGACCCGGGCCCAGGGATCCGGAGCCGAGGGCGGCGAGACCAGCCACGGCGAGGCCTGTGCAGGCCGCCGCGATCATTGGCAGCGCGAGAGCGATCGGCCACGAGGCACGGCGCAGCTCAGCGCTCTGAGCGAGTAGCACGCCGACTGCCAGGTTCGCGAGCACGAGCAACACCGGCGCGAGCGCGCCGAACGACCCCCAGCTGCTGGGCAGCGCGCCCAGTATGGGCAGCGACGGGAGGGACGCCGCGGTGTCATGAAATGGCGAGAACGCGCCACCCGCCACGAAACCCGCGCCGCTCAGCCACGCGAGCGCCCAAATTACGCCGACGGGCAGCAGGGCGAGCTGCGCGAGAAACAGTAGCAGCGAGCCGAGCATGTCGAGTTGCAGTGCCTGTGCGATTGCGATCACGTCGGCAAACCCCGCCGCAAGTGCGACGGCGAGGGCGACGGCGGCGACAGTGATGACGCCCGCGAGGGCTCCTGCGGTGAGCCGCGCCACAGTCGCGGCGCGGGCAGGAAACGCCGCCACCGATCCTTGCACGCCGAGAAATTCGAGCCCGCGCTGCATGCCGCGCACGCAGAGTGACCACCAGTGTTCGTGCCCTACCGCGGCCGCGATCGCGAAGCTGACCGCTGCCGGCGCCAGGTAGACGAGCGCGGGCACAGCGACCGCGGCGGCGCTCGGCCAGGCGCTGTAGTCGCCCGCGACGGTAGCCACACCCCATGCGACCGCGGCGAACCCTGCGGTGCCACCTACAATGCCGGCAGCACCGCTGCGGCCGCGGCGACTCAGTCGTCTGCCCGCCCGCACCGCGAAGGCGACCGAGACAAGCGTGATCGCGAGCGGGGCGAGCGACAGCGTGAACGTGAGCGCATCTTGCCCGAGCCCCATGCCAAGCATGGTCTCCTGCGAGAGCTCGAACTGCATAGGCACCAGGTGCGCGAGCAGCCAGGTGCCCGCGACGGCGGCGGCCACGTCGCTCGGTTCGGCCGCTATACCGAATGTCACCACCCACAGAAGGAGCGCAGGGAGGGCGATCAGCGCGATACCCGCCAGTGCCGCCGCGCAGCCTTCAATCGCCGCGACCACGGCCGTTATTATCGCTCTCATTGCTTCAGAAGCTTACTCTGCGCCGCTGGTAACCACTGGTAGCCACTGAGCTGATTGGCCGTCTTGCGAGCCCGCGTTTGTGTAGCCCCTCCTAGCTGCGTGGGTCGGTAATGCGTCCCGCCATATGACCACAGCCGCGAGCAGGCATGACTACGCACCGAAATGACGAGCCGCCACGATAAATACGCTTTTATCGTGACGACTCGTCATTTCGATGCCGACTCGTGGGCAATGAATGGCCCGGGCAGTCTGCGCCCAAGGACACCAGCCAGCCCTTCGGCATATAGACCACCAGCCACCAACCCACCTCCAAGACACATCACCCACACACGCCCCACAAGGCAAGCAAACCCTTGATCAAATAGCAAAAGACGAGCGCAGGAAATGGTGTAGACGATGGATTGCTTCACCTGGATGCTGCCGCGACTGGCTCGGCGAAGACGAAGAAGCCCGTTTCATCTCCGAGATCGTTGATCATCCACTCGGCCTCCCTCTCGTGTACGCGTCGCACGAGAACCAGAAAGGGCGCACCCCCGTATGACCCAGCGATGATGATGAAAGTGCTGCTGTACGCCGACCCGACCGGGGTGACTTCTTGCTGGAAGCCACCATACGGGCGATACGAGGCCACCGGCGCACTATTTGGTGACGGAGCCGGAGGGCCGGGACACGCTACTAACCCACACAACTAGAGTGCGCGGCTCACCGCGCGGTGCGTTTCAAACAGCGGCACGGTCACCCCCTCGGGGGCGCGGCCAAAGCCGCACTCGGTCGCGACGCCAAACTCGCGCGCCACGTACTGGCGGGCGGCTGCGATACGTCGTTCGGCTCCCTCCACACCGTCTTCGCGGTGCACAAGCCCGAGGTAGAGCTCGGTCGCGTCGTCGATCGCCAGGTCTGCGAGCGGCGCGAAGTAGGCGGCGTCGTCACGCTCGATGGGCACCGGCAGGTGCAGCCACGTGAGTGTGCGCCCTGCCTGCTGAGCGACGAGATTTGCGAACCTCGTCAGGTAAGCGGTGTCGCCGGGCTCGACGAAGTGCTTCTCTGCAACGTCGCCGTAGCACAGGTGCACCCCCACCTCGACGGTCGCGGGTACGCGGCCGATCTGACGCGCGAGTCGCTCACTCGTACCCGCCCATACATCGTCAAACCACTCGTACTTCTGGCCACCGCGGGCGGCATAGGCGCTGCCCTCGAGGATCGCGAATTCGAGCGCGGCATCCCACTGAATCGCAAGCTTGTCATGTGGTATCGCCGCAAGAATCTGCTCGAGCTCGGCCGCGAGGGCTGCCTCGTATACGGGCTCAAACGCGGCTCGGTCTTCGGCGCGCACGAAGCTGCCGACCACCCCGAGCGGGGTGGGGAGCGACACTTGGAAGCGGGTGTCGCTAGGAATCACGCCGTCGGCCTGCAACCGCGCAAAAGTTTGCCACGATTCGAGCGCCGCCGCAGCGTATCCGAGCGGCGCAAGCTTGAGATCTGCGGCTTCTACCCCGTCGGCGAGGCGCACGGCGCGCAGGTCGAGTGTGCGCAGCTGAATGGGGGTGTCGCCGACGCGTTCGATACCCGGAGTCTGGGCGATGCGCCCCGGCTGAAACGCGATCCAGTGAAACCGCTCACCCACCTCGCCGTCGGGGATGCGCTTGATGTGCCCTCCGAGATGCTCTGCCGCAGTACGCATGGTCTGTTCTGCATTGTCGAAGTTGATGCTGCCGACGAGGTGGGCACCGACGGGGCGGGCCTGGGCGGGGCGCTGGGCTGCGGGCTGTGACATGGGAGGGCTCCTGGGACGACGAGGTGGGGTTACGCCCAGTATCCCGCGGCCCGCGGGGTGCCACCCGCTGCATTACCGTGTGTGACGCGATCGGTGCGTACGCGTGCTTGGCTCACGGTCGCGTTCGTTCTTGCGTTCGCAGGCACATCTTGGGCCAGTTCCCAGCGCATGAAAAGATGATCTCTCGACGAGCGCGGGCGTTAACTTTGACAAAATGAGGCCCAATTTTGTTAACTTTAACTTTGACTTCACCCCTGCCCAAACGCATAGCGAAGCGGCCGGGGTCTCCCCCGGCCGCTTCGCTATGCGCTTGCGCGCATAAGATGCTTCGTGTCTACAGCGCTGCGAAAGCCGTACGCAGCAGCTCTGCGGTCTCGGTGGGCGTCTTGCCCACCTTGACACCGGCGGCCTCGAGGGCCTCCTTCTTCGCCTGAGCGGTGCCCGCCGAGCCCGACACGATGGCGCCAGCGTGGCCCATGGTCTTACCCTCGGGGGCGGTGAAGCCTGCAACGTAGCCCACAACCGGCTTCGTCACGTTCGCCTTGATGTACTCGGCTGCGCGCTCCTCAGCGTCGCCACCGATCTCACCAATCATCACGATCGCCTTCGTCTCGGGGTCAGCCTCAAACGCGGCGAGCGCGTCGATGTGCGTCGTACCAATGACGGGGTCGCCACCGATGCCGATAGCGGTCGAGAACCCAAGGTCGCGCAGCTCGTACATCATCTGGTACGTGAGCGTGCCCGACTTCGACACGAGGCCGATGGGGCCCTTGCCGGTGATCGTCGCGGGAGTGATGCCCGCAAGCGCCTCACCCGGCGTGATGATGCCGGGGCAGTTGGGGCCAATAATGCGGGTGTTGCCACCGGTCGCCTTGGCGTGCGCCCACAGCTCAGCCGAGTCCTTGACCGGCACACCCTCGGTGATGATGACGAGCAGACCAATGCCAGCGTCGATGGCTTCGACTGCTGCGTCCTTGGTGAACGCCGGCGGCACGAACGCGACCGACACGTCTGCACCGGTCTGCGCCATTGCCTCTTCAACGCTCGCAAAGACGGGCAGCTCAATGGCGTTGCCCGCGGCGTCGACGTGCGACACGGTGGTGCCCGCCTTGCGCGCGTTCACGCCACCAACAACCTGGGTGCCAGCCGCGAGCATGCGTGCGGTGTGCTTAGTGCCTTCGCCGCCGGTGATGCCCTGGACGATGACCTTCGAATCCTTGTTTAGGAAGATAGACATTCTCTTAAGTTCCTTAAAGTCTAGGTGCGCGGGCTATCGGGCGTTGGCGAGCTCGGCGGCCTTATCGGCGCCCTCGTCCATCGTCGCGGCCTGGGTTACGAGCGGGTGCGCAGCCTCGTTCAGAATGCGGCGGCCCTCTTCAACGTTGTTGCCGTCGAGTCGCACCACGAGCGGCTTGTTTGCCGACTCACCGAGCTTCTCGAGCGCGCCCACGATGCCGTTCGCCACAGCGTCACACGCGGTGATGCCACCGAAGACGTTGACGAACACCGACTTGACCTGCGGGTCACCGAGGATCACGTCAAGGCCTGCGGCCATAACCTCAGCCGAAGCGCCGCCGCCGATGTCGAGGAAGTTGGCGGGCTTCACGCCGCCGTGGTTCTCTCCCGCGTAAGCGACTACGTCGAGCGTCGACATCACGAGGCCCGCACCGTTACCGATGACGCCCACCTCGCCGTCGAGCTTCACGTAGTTGAGATCCTGCGCCTTAGCCTTGGCCTCGAGCGGGTCCTCTGCTGCCTTGTCCTCGAGCGAAGCGTGCTCGGGCTGACGGAAGTCGGCGTTCTCGTCGAGCGAGACCTTACCGTCGAGCGCCACGATCTCACCTTCGCCCGTAAGCACGAGCGGGTTCACCTCAACGAGGGTGGCGTCTTCGCCTACGTACACTTCGTAGAGCTTCTGGAACACGGGCACTACCTTGGCCACGAGCTCCTCGGGGAAGCGTGCCGCGCGTGCAATCTCTTCAGCCTTAGCCGCGTCGATGCCCGTGATCGGGTCGACCTCGATGCGCGCGAGCGCGTCGGGGCGCTCCACTGCAAGCTCTTCGATCTCCATACCGCCCTCAACTGAGCACAGTGAGAGGTATGAACGGTTTGCCCGGTCGAGCAGCACTGAGAAGTAGTACTCCTCTGCGATGTTCGCGCCCGCGGCCACCATTACGCGGTTAACCACGTGGCCCTTGATGTCGAGCCCGAGGATTGACTTCGCGGCTTCAAACGCCTCGTCAGGGTTCTTGGCAACCTTCACGCCGCCAGCCTTACCGCGGCCACCGATCTTGACCTGGGCCTTCACTACTACGACGCCGCCAAGCTTCTCGGCGGCTGCGCGCACCTCTTCGGGAGTATCGGCGACGATGCCGGCAAGCACCGGCACTCCATATCGCTCAAAGAGGTCTCGCGCCTGGTACTCGTACAGATCCACGTACTGTCCTTTGCTTGTGATTGCTGGGAAACACGAGGCAGAAAATGTCTCGATGTCGAGATAAGTCGACCAATGAACGAGTCTAGCACCGCATTTGTAAGGGGTGATTCATGACACCTGATCGAAATCACAAGCGCACCTAAAACAGGGGGCCGCTTCTCAGTCTTTACTACTAATGTTATGGACAGCCGTGCCACCATAGCGAAGCCTCGCTCACAAGCCTTACCACTGGCGCACCATTCACCCCGACTCGTGGCTCGGCTGGAGAAGACACTCTTGAACACCCCCGAGGACCCAAAGCCCGAGGGCCTGCGCGCACGCAAGCGCCGCGCCACTGAAAACGCAATCGAATCTTCAGCGGTAAAGCTAGCCCTTGAGAACGGTGTCGAACACGTCACCGTCGAGGCCATCTGCGAAATGGCCGACATCTCACGAAGCACCTTCTTTAATTATTTCTCAGCGCGCGACTACGCCATTGTCGGGCGCGCCATCACTGTTCCCGAAGGCCCCGAAGCCTTCGCGATCCTTGATACCTCGCCCGACAATCTGCCGCTGGGCATTTATCGTCTGCTGTTTGCGGCGATCGGTCATCGCAGCGTCAACACCGAGGTCGCACGCCTGCGCATGCAGCTGTTTGCCGAACAGCCCGAGGCGGCACGCATGTCACAGATCAATATGCTCGAGTCATCGGGCCCGCTGTTTGTGGCGACGCTGTCGTGGCTGCATCTGCACCCTGAACACCGCAAGCTCGAGTCGATTGAGCGCGAGGCTTGGCTTGCCGCCACGATCGTGCACTCGATCGTTTCGGCGCAGATGATGGACTGGGTCAAAGGCGCGGGCGACATTGAAACCAACGAGGACGCGTTCCATCACGTCGTCGCCGACTTTCAGACCCTGCTGGGCGGTGCCCCCGCCCGCTAGGGTTCGTCAACCGCACGAGCACAAACGTCAACCGCCGGTGGTAACCGGCTGAGGCCTTCATCCCGCGGGGTGAAGGCCTCAGCTGTTTTTGATCCGGATCAAAGCCCGCGAGCGCACGTAGCTCGCGGGCCTGCCGGGCGCGCTTGTCAGTCGACCTTATTAGTCGATCTTGTTAGTCGACCTTGGTGATGGGGGCGAGCTTGACGAGCAGCTTGCGCTCCCCCACCGAGTCAAAGACAGCGTGAGCGACGCGTTTGCTGCCCTCGCCGGTGACGCTCGTGACGCGCCCTTCACCGTAGTCTTCGTGCTTGATGCGGTCGCCCGCCGCAAGCGCGAGACCGCTGTTGTCGCGCGCGTCGATGCCGATCGTGTTGGGAAAACCACCGCCCGCGGCCTGTGCCGCTTTGGCGAGCCGCTTGCGTTCGCGCCACTGCTCGAGCGCCGACTGCATCTTGCCGCTCGCGGGTTCTGAGACCGCGGCGCTGCCACTCATGCTGCTGGCCCCACCAAATGTCACGTTCGACTCTCTGCTGGTGCGCGAGGAGAACCCGCCGCTAGCACCGCCGCTTCGCGGCGCGTTGAGCGCCCGGGACTGGGTGCCGCCCCGGCTGGTGACCTCGCCGGGCGACTGCCGCCAGTGCACGAGCCCCTCGGGAATCTCTTGCAGAAACCGTGAGGGTAGCGCCGCGGCGATGTCGCCGAAGGTGGCGCGTGTGGAGGCGAGCGTGAGATACAGCCGCTCGCGCGCACGCGTGATGCCCACGTACATGAGCCGCCGCTCTTCGTTGACGCCGCCCGTCTCGTCCATCGACATCTGGTGCGGCAGCAGCCCCTCTTCGACGCCCGTGATGAACACCGCTTTGAACTCGAGTCCCTTCGCGGTGTGCATCGTCATGAGTGAGACGGTTCCGCTCGTGTCGTCGAGGTCGTCGGCGGCGGCCACGAGGCTCACCTCGGTGAGAAACGCGATGAGGCCTGCACCGGGTTGTTTCACATCGAACTCGCGGGCCACGGCAATGAGCTCTTCAAGGTTCTCGGCTCGTGCGTCGTCTTGCGGATCACGCTTGGCGCGCAGCTTCTCGATCATCTCCGTCTCATCGAGAATCAGTTTGATGACATCGCCCACCGGCGCGGGGGTCGCCTCCTCGCCCGATACGTCGGTGGCCCCGCCGCCCGCCGCCATGTTCGCGGCACGGGTCAACAGGTCTGCGAGTTCAAGCACGGTGGTGCGCAGCTTGGGGCCGAGTTGCGGCACTTCGGCGGCGCGCTGCATGGCTTCGTGAAACGAGAGCCCCTCAGTCTCTTGGAAGATAGCAAGGTGCGCCTCGGCCATCGGCCCGATGCCACGCTTGGGGGCACCGAGCAGCCTGGACCACGCGATCGGGTCGTAGGGGTTTGCGATGCTCGTGAGGTAGGCCATCGCATCTTTAATCTCGGCACGCTCATAGAATTTGGTGCCACCGAGCACACGGTATGGAATCGCCGAACGAATCAGCAGCTCTTCGAGGGCTCGCGTTTGTGAGTTGGTGCGGTAGAACACTGCGACGTCGCCGTAGGCGAGGCCCGCTCGGTGCAGGTCTTCGATCTCTTCGGCAACGAACCGTGCCTCGTCGTGCTGCGAGTAGCCCGTAAACCCGACAATCTTTTCGCCGTCGCCCTCGGCGGACCACAGGTTCTTCTCTTGCCGGTCGAAGTTGTTGCCGATCACGGCGTTCGCGGCCGACAGAATGTTTTGTGTCGAACGGTAGTTCTGTTCGAGCTTCACAACCTCTGCGCCCACAAAGTCGCGCTCGAACTCGACGATGTTGCGAATGTCGGCGCCGCGAAACGCATAGATTGACTGGTCTGAGTCGCCGACGACGGTGAGGCTGGCCGGCGGCACCTGCCCTGAGGCGTCGAGCTCGCCGGCGCGCGCCGGCGGCATCAGGTGTTCCACTTGCTCGGCCGACACCGGCCTGGTGAGCTCGCGAATGAGCGAATACTGGGCGTGGTTCGTGTCTTGGTACTCGTCGACGAGAATGTGCCGAAAGCGTCGTTGGTAGACGGCGGCGACGTCGGGGTGCGCGCGAAACAGGTGCACGGTCTGCCCGATGAGGTCGTCGAAGTCGAAGGCGTTGGCGCGCCGCAGCTCTTGCTCGTACATCGTGAAGATCTCAGCGAACAGGCGGTCGCGTGGATCCGCCTCGTTCATGGTCGCACGAAACGCGTCGACGTCTGACAGCTCGTTCTTGAGCTTGGAGATTTTGCCGCCCGCGTTTGCCGGGGTGAAACCGTAGCTTGCCGCGTCGGTCTCTTTGATGATGCGCTTGAGCAGCGCGCGCGAGTCGGCCGAATCGTAGATCGTAAAGCCAGAGACGTAGCCAAAACGCTCGGCCTCGCGGCGCAGAATACGCACGCACGCCGAGTGGAACGTTGACACCCACATGCCTTCGGCAGCGCCTCCGAGCAGCCCGCCGATGCGCTCGCGCATCTCGGCGGCGGCCTTGTTGGTAAAGGTGATCGCGAGGATCTGGCTCGGCCAAGCCTCGCGCCCCCGAATCAGGTGCGCGATGCGGTGTGTGAGCACACGGGTTTTGCCAGAGCCCGCTCCTGCCACGATCAGCAGCGCGGGGCCCCGGCTCACCACTGCCCGCTCTTGAGCGGGGTTGAGCCCGTCAAGCAGCGGATCGGCGCCGCCCGCGCCCGTAGCATCACCGATTGGCAGGCCCGAGGGGTCAAGAAGTTCGAAGTCGCTCATTGTGCGTTCCAGTCTAGGCCTCACCCCTGACATCGGGCGATGGCTTCTATGCCAGGGGCGATCAGTCACAATAGAGGGTATGTCTGCTGCCCCCGCCACCGTGTCTGCCACCGCCTCCAAGCCCTCTGTTCTCGTTTTTGCCACGGGCGGCACGATCGGCATGCGGGCAACCGATGCGGGGCTGGCGCCTGATCCGGATTTTCCAGAGATTCTCGAGCAGATCGTCGAGGGCATTTGCGCGCCGCTGGGCGTCGAGCCGCGCGTGAATCACCTGCTGCCGGCGATCGACAGCGCGAACGCTGAGGCCGATACCGCGCCGCGCATTGCGCGCGCGATCAGGGCGCGCGTGCGCACGCACCGGCCGCGGGGCGTCGTGATCGCGCACGGCACAGATACCCTCGCGTACACGGCGGCCAGGCTCGCGTTTGAGCTCGCAGATCTCGGCTGCCCCGTGGTCGTCACGGGCAGCCAGTTCGCGCACGGCGCCGAAGGCACTGACGCGATCGATAACCTGTCGCTCGCGATTCGCGCGTCGGTGCGTGCGTCGCAGGCCGCGCCCGTGTCGATCGCGTTTGGCGGCAAGCTGCTGCCGGCGGTGCGGGCAGAGAAGCACGACACCGAGGCGCTCGAGGCGTTTCGCGCCGAGCGCCCGCTCGCACAGGGCGCGCTCGGGGTGCCCACGGGCGAGGGCGAGACGCGGCCGCGTTCGGCGCGCGTGCTCGCGTACCGCTTCGTGCCCGGTGTGACGGCCGAAGATCTCAGGTGCGCAACGCTTGGTAACCCCGACGCGCTCGTGCTCGAGTGCTACGGCAGCGGCAACGCGCCCATGGCGCGGCCGGGCATGCTCGGTACCCTGCGCGAGATCGGCGCGCGCATGCCGGTCGTCGCGATCACGCAGTGCGCGGGCGGCGGCGTCGACCTGGCGCGCTACGCGGTGGGCCGCGAGCTCGCCGCGGCCGGCGTGATCGACGGCTCTGATTTAACGGTCGAGGCTGCGATCGCGAAGCTCGGCTATCTGCTCGATCGAGGCGCCTCCGGATCAAGTTTGCGGGCTCTCATGGAGGCGAATCTCGTGGGTGAGTGCGCCGGGCGGTAGCGGATCTTCCCCGTCATCCTGCGGGAACTACCTCCCCACGTCATCCTGCGGGAACTACCTCCCCCACGTCATCCTGCGGGAGCTTGCGACTCGCAGGATCCAGGAGTCAGTTAGCTAAATGAGCGTCACGAAGCGTGACACCGAGATCGGGGTGGTCTACGAAGATGCCGTCGACGCCCGTGGCGAGAATCATGTCGAACTCTGCCTGCCACTTGCCCCACTCGGCGGGGTGCAGCGAGGTTTGAAACCGGGGGTTAAGAAAACGATTCTCGGGGCGCAGCGTCCAAGTGAACACTTTGAGCCCTCGCGCATGTGCTCTCGCCACCAGATCAGTGGGGCCCGTGGCTCGACCCAACGCATTCAGTTTCAAGAGGCTGCTCTTGGCCACGCTAATGCCGTCGACACGGCCCGCCAGCAGCTCGAGCCCTTCGTCGCTGCGGTACCAGGCGTAGCTGCGGTGTGGGGCACCGGGCAACGGCTCATCTGCGGGCGCACCAAGGCGCTCGGTTAAGAACACGAACGAGGCGTGTACCCCCGCCGCCTTCAGCCGGTCAAGCACGCCCAGCTCAAACGATTCGATAACGAGCACGTCGCCCTTGTCGCTCCAGCCGGCCTGCTCGAGTTCGCCCTTGAGGAGCTCGCCAATATCGACGCCGACGGAGAGATAGAAGGCTGCGTGCTTGACTTCTATAACGGGCACGAGCGTGCGGCCGCGCTTCTTCGTCTCGTCGTCAACGATCGCGAGCACATCGCGCAGCCGTAAGATGGGCTGCTGGCCATCGAATGCCGTGTTGTCTGGGCGCAGTTTCGAGAGCCGTTCGCGGCAGCGCAGCGTCGACAGCTCGGCCCAGGTCAGGTCTTCGGTGAACCAGCCCGTCAACTTCTCACCGTCGACAGTCTTTGTGGTGCGCAGGTGCGCGAGCTCGGGGCGGTGCGCGATGTCGGTGGTGCCAGAGATTTCATTTTCGTGCCGCACCACGAGCACCCCGTCTTTCGACACCACAATGTCGGGCTCGACCGCGTCTGCTCCGAGTTCAAATGCGAGCCGATATGAGGCCTCTGAGTGCTCGGGGCGATACCCCGGGGCGCCGCGGTGACCGATGACGAGCGTACGCTGAGCCGTGCTGTGCATGCCACCAGACTAGACGCGGATACTTGACCATTCGCCAGCGGCACAATCACTCAGCACAATTGGGCAGTTACACAGGCTAAATCACAGCCGCAGCCTGGGCGCTCTTCGATAGGCTGGGCGCATACATACGCGAGGAAAGGATCCCCGACGCATGAGCAACCCGGCTCTTAGTAAGAACCCCGCACTCAACGGCAAGACGCTTACCGCCGATGAGCTGCGCCGCATCTACGATCAGCCCGCAGCCGAGACGCAGCGCCCCGGCGTAGACGCCCCGGCCACCGATCAGGGCTTCGGCGCACAGCAGCCGCCGCAGGTCACCCCGTCAGACCGCCCGATGACGTACGAGAACACGATCTCGAAGACCGTGGCGCTGTTTCTCATCGTGCTCGCGTTTGGTGCGGTCGGCTGGTTCCTGCCGGCACTCGCAATCCCCGCTGCAATCATTGGCCTCGTGCTCGGCCTCGTCAACTCCTTCAAGAAGGAGCCGAGCGTTCCGCTCATCATTCTGTACGCGGTGTTCCAGGGTGTCTTCCTTGGCGGCATCTCGGGCATCTTCGAGGCGCAGTGGGCCGGCATCGTGTCGCAAGCGATCATCGGCACCCTCTCGGTGTTCGGTGTAACCCTGCTGCTGTTTCGCAGCGGCAAGGTGCGCACCAGCCCCCGCGCAACCAAGATTTTCTTGGTCGCGATGGTCGGGTACCTCGTGTTCTCGCTCATCAACGTCGGCATGATGATGTTTGGTGCGACCGACGACCCGTGGGGCATGCGCGGCGCAACCGTATTTGGTATTCCGCTCGGTGTGCTCATCGGTGGTCTCGCCGTGCTGCTCGCGGCGTACTCGCTCGTGATGGACTTCGAACTGATTCAGAACGGCGTGCGTAACCGCGTGCCCGAGAAGTGGGCGTGGTCGGCGGCCTTCGGCCTCATGGTGACGCTGATCTGGCTCTACGTCGAGATCCTGCGCATCCTCGCGATTCTGCGCGGCGACTAATCACAGCGGCTGCAATCTAGCAGCACTCACTCAAGTGGGCACGGTTCTTTTGAACCGGGCCCACTTTTGTTTTACCTGGTGCGAGCCGCAAACCAGCCGACGGTAACGAAAGCATAACGGTGGGTGATGGGGCTTGGTGATTATCGCCTCACCCACCTCCTATGTGCGCCGAGCTGCGCCCACTCACTCCAAACTTGTGAATCAGCAAGCGTGTTACAGAGCTTCCTCTGGCGGCGCGTTTGTTTCAGATTTCGCCCTCGCGCGAGCGAGTACTCACCAGTTAGGAAGAATAAGATGCGTACCACCATCAAGTCCTACCTTGAGGCCGCGAAGGCCCGCAAGGAAGACGGCGAGCAGGGATTCTCGCTCGTTGAGCTCATCGTCGTCGTCGTGATCCTCGGCATCCTCGCCGCGGTCGCCATCCCGATCTTCAGCGGCATTCAGGCAACTGCTCGCCAGAGCGCCACGGATGCCGCTGCCGCAAATGCAGCTTCACAAATTGCGGCTGCGATGGCTGGCGGAGACGACGCGGAAGTACCTGCTGATCACGATGATTTCTCTTACGCCTTTATCGGCGGCACTCCTACCGATATCGACAAAATCTGCGTCGAGGCAACACACGAAGGTGGGGAATCAGCAGAGAAGGGCCCTGGCTGCACCCCTTAGGCACCGTGAGCCAAGTCTCGGGTCCCGGATTCCTGACTCCGCCAGGAACCCGTGGCCCGGGACTTTCAGCCCTACCAACTTTGTTTATCACTGGATAGCGTCACATATTTCGAGGGCGTCATGAATCACGAACCAGCCAGGGTCGGCAGCGTGACCGACAACATGACACCGGCAGACACGGGTTTTTCGCTCGTCGAACTGATCGTGGTCGTGGCGATTCTTGGCATTCTCGCCGTAACCGCTGTTCCCATATTCAGTGGAATTCAAGAAGAGGCTCGCCAGAGCACAGGCAAGGCTCTCGCCGCGAACGTCGCCACCGACGCCGCTGTACAGCTCTCGGCCGGCAACGCTGCGACCCTCCCCAGTGCCGCAAGCGTCGACCCACCGTTCGAGGTGAAGTGGGAGTCGGGGCAACCCGACTCCGTCGACACGATATGCGTACTCGTGACCCGCACCGACGGCGGACCCGACGCGACCGCCGGGCCCGGGTGCCCCA
Source organism: Leucobacter faecis (assembly GCF_054456695.2). Classification (NCBI taxonomy): domain Bacteria; kingdom Bacillati; phylum Actinomycetota; class Actinomycetes; order Micrococcales; family Microbacteriaceae; genus Leucobacter; species Leucobacter faecis. The sequence goes on along the minus strand of NZ_JBTJER020000003.1, from coordinate 39,291 downwards.
CCCCATAACCTTCGCTCCTCGAGAGGATGAGCCGCATGCTGTACTTGGTTACACGCCGTATGCAGGGTCTCGTTCGTCGTGTGATGCGGGGTGGATCCTGCGACTCCCGCCGCCGTGGGCGCAAGGTCGCTTGGGATGGCTCCTGCGACTCGTTCCTCGCGCAGGATGACAAGAGGGTCACCCTCGCGCAGGATGACAAAAGCAGGAAGACCCGTGCGCAGGATGACAAGAGGGATGCCGGCATGAGCATGGTCGAGATCGTGATCTCCCTGTTTCTCATGGGCATTCTCTCGCTCGCCGTACTGCCGCTCATCATCGGAGTAACCCAGCACTCGGTCGTCAACAAGAACACGCTCGCTGGCACCAACTTTGCGCGCAGCGAGCTCACTAGCATTCAGGCCGCATTTCCTTCAGACCCCGGCACCAGCACGACCAGCTGCAACGCGCTCCAAGCTAGGCAGAACTCTGCGGGCATAACAGACACCGGCACGGGGCTTACCGCGTTCATCACGGTCGGGTCCTGCCCCACCAGCGGCTACCCCCGCACTGTTCCCGTCACCATCACTGTCAAAAAAGACAGCGACACCGTCGCGACGCTCAAGAGTCGCGTGCGGGTAGCCAAGGCGGGTGCCTAATGTCTGCCGCAGATCACCCCAAATCAGACGCCGGCATGAGCCTCGTCGAACTGATCATGGTCGTGCTGATCTCGGCGCTCGTGCTCACCGTGCTCGCCTCGCTCTTTGGCAACGGGCTCGCCGCTCAACAGGGCGCGACCGAACGCACCCTCGCCACGAGCCAGGCCAATGCTGCCGCGGCACAGGTCAACAAGGCGATACGCGAGTCGGTCTCTGCCCGCATCTTTCCCACCTTCACCAACACTCAAGGCCTCCCGCAGACGCAGCTCAACCTCACCAAAGAGACCGACGACGGGCTGATCTGCGAGGTCTGGATCTGGGAAGACCGGGCCGACGGCGACACCATTTTCTATCACAACGCCTACCGCAACTACGCTGACGACCCGATTCCCGGCAACAGCAGGGTGAGCCGGTGGAAGACCGACGCCGGCACCGGCCGGCACGTCGTCAGCAGCACAGGCTCCGGTGGCGTACAGCCCCGCGGCGCCCACTTCACGTTCGATATTGGGGGCGAAGAAGGCAAAACCTCCGTCGTAGTCACCGGCGGCGCCAACATTCAGGGCCGGATCAACACTGCGGGCGTCACGAACCCGTGTGCTGGGAGTTGGTGATGTCACTGTGCATGAAACTCAACTGAACACAGCCACAACCGCAGCCAGGGCGGTACCGCGGCACACCGGCAGAGAGGCAGCAATGAGGTCACACACAGGTCGGCGGCTACACCGTTCGCTGCGCGACGAGGGCGCTTCGACTCTCGTCACCGTGCTCGTGATTATGCTCGTGCTCACCATCGGTGGTCTCGCCGCCGCCGCCCTCACCACCAGCACCACCGGCACGCTGAGCCAGTCGGCGAAATATACCGCAGCTGAAGCCATTGTCGACGCCGGCATCGCCGACCAAACCAGCAACATCGAACGGGGCGTCTTTGCTGGTTGCGCGACCACCCCAGGGTTTTGGCCTGAGAACCCCGATCCAATAGACCCCACCGCTGCACCGAAACAGTTTGCGCCAGGAGCCGAAGACCCACAAGCAATGTACCCCGTAACTTCTGGGGGCCTGAACTACTACTACCGCTTCTCGTGTTCGGCAGGCGAAGCGATTCTCGAAGTCGCCGCCCCTGTTGGTGACGACTATAGCGGCGCCGTAACCCGTCGATCGGTCTTCAGTTACGACGTGCAACACGACGTGCTGGCCCCCGCACTCATCACGAAGAAGACCCTCACCACCGGCGTATTCAGTGGAATCACCGCAGACGACGAAGAAGACATGGCCGACCTCTGGGTGATTCCAGAAGACGGCGGCAGCGGCAACTTCAACTGCGCACTGGGCGGCACGATCGACGGCTCAGTCTATGTAGCGAACGGCATCGTCACCGCTACAGCCGCCTGCAACATGCGTGGCTCGCTCGTTGCCTCGGGCAACATTCACCTCACCGCCGCCGTTTCCACCAAAGGTGATCTGATCTCTCAGAACGGCAGTATTTCCCTTATCGCCGGAGTCAATGTCAAAGGCAGCGTCTATGCCAAAGGCGACATCACAATCGCCGCAGGCGCAACCGTTGATGGTGACATAGTATCTGCCGAGGGCAAAGTGACGTTCCTAGGAATTGCCACCGTGGGCGGCAGCGTGAAAGCCAAGAAGAACATCAACGCTGTTTTGCTCGTCAATGTGAAGGGTGACGCCGTGTCAGAAGAGGGCACGGTAAGCACTTTTCTTGCCACCATTCGCGGCGAACGCATCTCAAACTCGGGTGAACCCACGCCCCCCGTGCCCGAACTCACGTACCAACCGCATTGGCGCGGCGTGAGCAACGCAGACATCGACGCCCTTTACCCCAAAGCCGCTGGCACGGCGCCGGGAAGCTCCCCCGGAGGTTTCAACTACGAGAAATGGACGGGTGACTGCCAAGCCAGCGTGCCGTGGCTGCTCGGTTTGGGTGACCTCTCGTCGGGTCATGCTATGCGAAAAATGGCCAGCTACACCCAACCAACCGTAATCGATGCACGCCATTGCACGAACGGCATCAAGGTAAGCCGAGCTCTCACCGGCGCTATCTTCCCCTACAAAATGAGCCTCAAAACCGACATGATGATCGTCGCAAAATCGTTCGACTGGCAGGGCGTACGATTCTCTTCTGGCGGCGGTGGCACCCCACACAAACTCTGGTTCATTTCACCCGATGAAAACTGCGGCGCAAGCAACTTTGGTATTCCACTCCACGGGGCCGAGATCGACGCGACAATTACCCCTATGCTCTACACGAACTGTTCAGCAAACTTCACCCTGCTCGGGCTCGGCAGGTGGAACGGAAGCATGGCTGTCAATCAGTTCGATGGGCTCCCATCATTCAAATACCGTGCCTCAGGATTTCCGGGCTGGAACGAAGTCTTTGACACTGCCACCGGCAACGTGACGGCCTGGGAGCTCACCGAAGAGCGAGACCTGAACTAACATGACAGTCCTCACTCTGACCCTCGCCTTCGCCGCCCCCGCCGTCATCGCGGGCCCCGGCGCCCTCGCGACCGTCGTATCCCCCGGCCTCCTGATCGGCCTCGCCGCAGTGTTCGGTCTTGCCATCGGATCCTTTCTCAACGTTGTCGTCTACCGTGTGCCGGCGGGCAAGTCGCTCGTGCCCGCGAGCAGGTGCCCTCACTGCGAAGCGCCGATCCGGCCCTGGCAGAACGTGCCGATCGCCTCTTGGATCGCGCTGCGAGGCAAGTGTGCGGGGTGCCGCGCACCGATCTCGGCGCGGTACCCGCTCGTTGAGTTCGCGACGATGGTCGCGTTCGCGGCCGTCGCCTGGTGGGGCCTCTACTCCCCCGCCCTGCCGCCCGCCATGCTCGCCGGGTACCTGTTTCTCGCGGCCGCATCGATCGCGCTCGCGCTCATCGATTTCGACACGCAGCGCCTGCCCAATGCGATCGTCTACCCGACGGCCCTGGTACTTGCGCTGTGCGTGCTGGTGTCGGCCGCCACGACCCGCGACTGGGGCGCAGCTCTCACCGCGCTCATCGCATCGGCGGGCCTCGCCCTGTTCTACCTCGTGCTCTGGTCCATCGGCGGTATGGGCTTGGGCGACGTGAAACTCGCGCTCGCGCTCGGTCTCGCGCTCGGATGGGTCGGGTGGCCCGCCGTGATCGTGGGCACCTTCGCGGCGTTTGCCGCGGGGGGCGTCTACGGCCTGGCGCTCGTCGCGCGCAGGCGCGCGGGCCGCAAAACCCGCGTGCCGTTTGGCCCCTGGATGCTCTTGGGCGCCTGGATCGGGCTCACCCTCGGCGACCCCCTCGTGACCTGGTACTTGAACACATTCTTTGCCCGCTAACCCGGGCCTACCACCTACGCAGAAAGGCAAGTCGACATGGCAAGGACCATTGTGGGGCTCGAAGTCACCGAGGAGGAGGTGCGCGCGGCAGAAGTGACCCTCGGCAAGAATCCCAAGATCATGAGCCACGGATCAGTGCGCCTGCCCGCCGGTGCCGCCAAAGACTCTGAGGTGCTCGACCGCACCGCCGTCGTGGCGGCGCTGCAAGAGCTGTGGCGCAAGACGGGTTTCAAGAGCAAGCGTGTGGTGCTCGGCATCTGTAGCCGGCGGGTGTTGGTGCGTGACTATCGCACGCAGGCAATGGCTCCGGATCTGTTGAAGCAGGCACTGCCGTTTCAAGTCGCAGACCTTTTGCCGGTGCCCGTCGACCAAGCGGTGATCGACTTTTATGCGGTGTCGCAGGAGGGTGAGCAGGTGACCGGGCTGCTCGTAGCAGCCGTGCTTGAAACCGTGACCGAGCTCGTGGAAACAGTGGGGCAGGCGAAACTCATTGTCGAGCAGGTCGACCTCGCCCCGTTTGGGCTGCTGCGCGCGATCGACACGCTCACCGAGTCTGAAGAGACCGTCGCCGTTGTGCACCTCGGCCCGCACACCGGGTACGTGGTGATCGCACAGCAGGGCGTACCCAAGTTTGTGCGCATCATGCCGCTTGACCTCACCGAAGCGGTGCCGCCGCCCGAGTTTGCCGTCGACGGTGGTGTGTCTGCGGGCGGTGTATCTGCGGGCGGTGTATCTGCAGATGAGCCTGTGCCCGCTCTAGCTGACTCGGGCGGGATGCCCGCCTTCGGCGGCGCGGACCTCGGCGGCGAGCGCAACGCCGCGACGGCCAGGCTGTTTGGTGCCCCCGCGCGAGATCAGGTGCCCATCGCGCCACAGAAGATCGACGATCTCGTGTCGCAGATCCTCAACACGATGCGGTTTCACGTCGACCGCACGGGCACCACGATCGATCGAGTGCTCATCACCGGGGTGGGCGCTGGTATTCCCGGTGTGCAACCCGCATTTCAAGACCGGCTGCCCATGCCTGTCACCCGCGTGGGCGGTCACCACCTCACCCAGCAGGAGGAGCGGTCACGCCACGGTCAAGAAGATCTCGAGCTGCTCACCCCGGTGGGGCTTGCGATGATGGGAGGCCTCTAATGCCCATGCAGTTGAAGCGCGAACCCAAGCAGGCCACCGCTCTGGCGGGCGGCACTCCGAGTGTCAACCTGTTGCCGCCCTCGGTGCTGCGTGCCCGACAGCAGTCTCGCCTGATCAAGCAGTGGGGGTTTCGCATCGTCTCTGCCCTGGTGATCGTCGCGGCAGGGTGCCTGATGCTCTTTGGCTGGCAGACGGTCACCGCGTTGCAGCTTGCGCAGGTTCAGGCTCAGACCGATGAGCTGATCTCACGGGTCTCGGCCGAGGCCGATATTCAGCTGACCTTGAAGACAGAGAAAGACCTCGAATCGTACAGGGACGAAGCGATGGCTACTCAACTAAAGTGGCAGCCGGTGATCGACGCGATGCGAGCAACGATTCCTGAGGGCGCCACCCTGAGCGCCTTTCAGCTCGCAAGCGGTGCCGCCCCTGCAGGTGACTCAGACGCGGTGGGGCTCACCGGCACGGTCGACGTGAGCGGCAATTTCGTTTCGCCCGTGGGGCTGCTGCGAGCGATCGGCGCAATCGACTCACTCACGAGCGTTGTGTTGATCGGCGGGGCCGAAGACGAGACGACCGGCCTGTTTGTGGTCACGCTCGAGGTCACCTTCGATCAGACCGTATACACAAGCGTTGAGGCCGAAGAGAAAACCGACACCGATGAGACAGCGGAAGCTGCGGAGTCTGAAGAAGAAGTCGAGGAAGCAGACGCTGCGGAGTCTGAAGCGTCGACCGATATCGCTGAATCAGAAGCGCCAGCCCCCGCTGCGCCCGCGGCCGACGCCGCCGCAAACGCCACCGGCGCGACCACAGAAGAGGAGCAGTCCAATGAAAATTGATGCGAAGTTGCTCTCGCTACTCGGACTCATGGTGATCGTAGGCATTTTTGGGCTCGGCATCGCCGCGATCGGCCTCCCCATGTATGAGGGGGTACAGCGTTCCCAAGCCGAAATTGCTGAGGCCCAGCAGAACAACGCCACCTACGAGGCGCGGCTCATTGAGCTGGAATCAGCGAAATCTGCTCAGGGGGAGATCGAGGCGAGCATCGCAAAATTGCGCGAAGAGCTGCCCGCCTCGGTAGACAGCGCCTCCATCGCCGACGCGATCGGAGCGGCAATGACCGCTCACGGCCTCATCCCTACGCTTACAACGGTGGGTAAACCAGTGCCGTTCACACCGCGCACCGATCCGCTCGAGGAGGGGGCAGCACCAGTTGATCCGGCACCTGACACAGCAGCAGACACAGATGCCGCGGAGGCCGTAGAAGCGGCCGAGGACGTTGCGGCGGGCGAAGCGGGCGAGGCCAGTGCCGGCGCACCGGCCGAGGCGCCGGGCGACCCGCGGCAGCAGTCAGAGATCGTGCTAGAGGTAAAGGCCCCCGACCAGGCTGCGGCCGTAGCATTTCTTGACGCGCTGGGACGCGCAAAGCCGCTGCTGCTCGTCACCGCCACCGACTACCAGCCAGACGACACCGGTACCGCTGAAGAAGCGTTCGTCGGCAAACTCTTAATCACCATGACCACGTTTCACCTGACGGAGCAGAAATCATGAGCTGGGATACCAATGACCGCGGACTCACGAGGCGCGAGATGCGTGAGCGCGAACGCACCCTAGAGGTGCCGGTAGTCGCGGCGACGCCCGACACGACGCCGCTGCCTGCCGTGCCGACACAGTTCTCGCAGGCCTCGTTCACACAAGAACCGGTGAGCCTCGACGACCTCGACCGGCTCGACAGTCTCAACGACCTCGAAAGCCCACATTTTGACGAACCTGCGTTTGCGGCGGGCAACCCCGGCGTCACCGTTTCACTGCGTGACCTCGCGGTAGCCGCACAGACTGCGCGCGCGTCTGATATTCACCTCACCGAGCACCACCCTGCCCTCATGCGCGTTGACGGTTCCCTCACCGTGATCCCCGGCGGCGAAGCGCCCGCCTCAACCGAGTGGTTTCGTGGCGCGCTCGAGGGCATGATGACGGCGAAACAGTTGCAAGAGCTCGCCGACACCGACGAATACGACTTCTCGGTCGAAGTGCCGGGCGTCGCACGGTTTCGTGTCAACGTGTTTCGACAGCTTGGCAAGCTGGCGCTCGCGATGCGGTTCATTCCGGCCGAAACAAAGCCGTTCGAAGAGCTTGGCGTGCCCGCGATCGCGGGCGAGCTCGTCACGCGCCCCCGCGGCCTCGTGCTCGTTACCGGCCCCACCGGATCGGGTAAGTCGACCACGCTCGCAGCGATGATCGACCTAGTGAACCGCAAACTGCCGCTCCATATCGTGACGATCGAAGACCCCGTCGAGTTTCGCCACCAAAGCAAGACCGCTCTCGTGCACCAGCGCGAGATTGGCAGCGACACCCGGTCGTTCTCTGAAGCCATGCGCCGCGTTCTGCGTCAAGACCCCGACATCATCTTGATCGGTGAGCTGCGTGATCCGGAGTCGATCTCGATCGCGCTCACGGCCGCAGAGACCGGGCACCTCGTGATGTCGACCCTGCACACGCAGTCGGCCGCGAAGTCGATCAACCGTATGGTTGATGCGTTTGCGCCCGAGCAGCAACAGCAGGTGCGGTCGCAGATTGGTGACGCACTGCAGGGCATCATCACGCAGACGCTGCTGCCGCGCAATAACGCGCCCGGTCGCGTGATCGCGACCGAGGTGCTCGTGAATACGCCCGCGATCGCGAACCTGATTCGCGAGGGCGAGATCAGCCAAATCTACTCGATGCAGCAGGCCGGTCGCTCTCTCGGCATGCACACGCTCGATCAGGATCTGCGCAAGCTGTACGAGCAGGGACAGATCTCAGCCGAGACCGCGCAATCGCGCGCCGCCGACCCGAAGGCCGTGATCGAGGGGCTCAACGTGCGTTCGGGGCTCGTCGAAGAGTCGTGGCTCGGCACCGTCGAGGGCAACGAGAACAAAGGATGGCTGAGCTGATGGCCGCGATCGAAGAGTACAGTTACGAAGCTGCCGACGCCACCGGAAAGCGGGTCACTGGCAAGCTTGAGGCAGCCGGCCGCGACCAGGTCGTGTCGACGCTGCGTGCGCGCGGACTCACCCCGCTCGAAGTCGCACCCATCTCAAAAACCGGGCTCAACACCGAAATCAGTATTCCCTGGCTCGAAAAGAACCTGCCCTCAGACGACCTTGCCGTGTTTGCGAAGCAAATGGCGGGACTCTTGAACGCCGGTCTGCCCCTCTTGCGCACGCTCACAGTGCTCGAAGAGCAGGCCGAGAACAAGCGCCTGCAGCGTGCCCTGCAGGTCATTAAAACCGATATCGAGCGCGGATCAACCCTGTCAAACGCGATGGGCAAACACCCCAAAATGTTTCCGCCGCTCATGGTCAACCTCGTGCGCGTGGGCGAGATGGGCGGTTTTCTGGCCGACGTGATGGTGAGCGCTGCCGCCACCTATAAGAGTGAGGCCGAGCTCAAGAACCAAATCAAAGCTGCAACCACCTACCCCATCATCGTATTCTGTATCGCGATTTTGGGGTCGCTCGGCATGATCATCTTCATCGTGCCAATCTTCGCCGAAATGTTTTCGAGCATGGGGTCTGAGCTGCCGCTGCCGACACAGGTGCTCGTCACGCTCTCTGACAACATGATCTGGATCGTGCCGCTGCTGCTGCTCTTTGGCGTCGGTGGGTTCTTTTGGTGGCAGGGCAATAAGCACAAGGACTCGGTGCGCCGAGTAGTCGACCCGTGGCGGCTGAAGCTGCCCGTCGCGGGGCCACTCGCGACGAAGGTCGCGGTCGCGCGATTCTCGCGCGGGCTGTCGATGATGCTGAAGGCGGGCGTACCGCTCGTGCAGGCACTCGACATCGTGGGCCAGGCTTCAAACAACTGGGCGATTGAAGAGGCCGTGCGGGCAGTGCAGGACTCGGTGAAACAGGGTCGGTCGTTCTCGACACCGCTCGAGGAGTCGGGTGTGTTTCCCACCATGGTTGTGCAGATGATCACGGTGGGCGAAGAATCGGGCACGCTGCCCGACATGCTCGAGAGCATCGCAGATTTCTACGATGACGAGGTGAAGACCGCGACCGAGCAGCTCACATCTTCAATTGAGCCGATCTTGATCGTTGGTATCGGCATCATCATCGGTGGCATGGTGGTCGCACTGTACCTGCCGATCTTCTCGATCTACGGCGAAATCGCGAACGCGTAGTGCAGCGCTTTCGGATGGGCAGCTGCAGCAAAATATGCGCGACTAGTTCCGCTTATGAAGCGTTCTAGAGCGGAACTACTCGCGCATATTTTGGATATGAGACCCTACGCCGAAACGCGCAGCACCTCTTCCAGCGTCGTGTCTCCCAGTTTGGCCTTCTGAAATCCGTCTTCCCTCAGCGTGACCATGCCGTTGCGCAGCGCCGCCTCGCGCATTTCTGTGCCGGTCGCCTGCCCCGTGACCAAGTGTTCAAGCTCCTCAGTCATCACCATGACCTCGTGCAGCGCGATCCGGCTGCGATAGCCTGTGCCCGAGCACTCGGGGCATCCCACCGGTCGATAGAACGTCGGCGGCGCTTGCTCGTCGAACGAAACCTTCAGAGCGCGCAGTTTCTCTGGCTGCTCAGCATATGGCTCGCGGCATCGCGTGCACAGTTTACGCGCGAGTCGCTGCGCCACGACCGCGTTCACCGCGGTGCCCACCAGAAACGGTTCGCACCCAATGTTTGTGAGCCGCGTGAGTGCACTTGGAGCATCGTTGGTGTGCAGCGTCGATAGCACCAGGTGGCCCGTCAGCGCCGCCTCGATCGACATTGCTGCTGTCTCTTCATCACGGATCTCACCGACCAGCACGATGTCGGGGTCCGAGCGCAAGATCGAACGCAGCGCAGTATGAAACGTGAGCCCCGCCTTGTGATTCACCTGCACCTGGTTGATGCCCGGCACCCGGCTCTCGACAGGGTCTTCCACCGTAATCGCGTTAACCTGGGGCGTTGCCACGGTCGTGAGTGCCGTATACAGCGTCGTTGATTTACCCGATCCGGTGGGGCCCGTGACCAGCACCATGCCGTACGGCTTGGTGATCGCGTCACGAAAATTCTTCTCATTGATCTCAGAGAACCGCAGATCCTTGAGCGTCAGCCCCCCGGTACTGCTCGAGAGAATACGCATCACAATTTTTTCGCCCCACACCGTGGGCAATGTGGCGAGACGCAGGTCGATCTTCTGCCCCGCGTGCGTCACCGAGATACGGCCGTCTTGCGGTTTGCGTCGCTCAGAAATGTCTACCGACGCCATGATTTTGAGGCGCGAAATAACTCCGTCTTGAATGGCGCGTGGCGCCCGCTGCGTCTCATGCAGCACCCCGTCAATGCGGTAGCGCACCGTGAGAAATTGCTCCCCCGGTTCAATATGAATATCGCTTGCCCGGTCGTCAATTGCTTGCGAAATAAGAAGGCTAACAAACCGCACCACGGGTGCGTCATCTGTGCCGCCATCGAGCAGGTGCTCGGCCACCACTTCGTTGGTGTGTGCTTCTTCTGCACCGGCGTCCATCTGCACCGATAGCTCAGACAGTTCGTCGTCAGACCTCAGGTAGCGACCGAACGCGAGGTCGAGCGCCCCGGGCGCCACTGCGACGGCGGCGATCGAGTGCCCGGTCGCCGTCGCCACGTCGTCCACCGCGATCAAGTCGCTAGGGTCGACCATTCCCACGACCAGCTGTCGCCTCGTCTGCCGCACCGGAATCAGCCGGTACCTGCGACACAGTGCCGCTGGCACGAGTGCCACGGTCTCGGGCTGAAGCTGCTCAGCGTTCAGGTCAATAAACGGCACCCCCAGCCGGTGGGCCACCGCCTGCACGATCTGAGCCTCTGGTAGTCCCTCTGCGATGAGCTTTGCACGCAGCCCTTCGCCATCGCCGTACTCTGCCACTAGTGCGCGCATCTGGTCAGGACCGACGATGCCAGCGTTCACAAGACTCTCTGCAATTTTCACGGGTGGTTCCTCTCGAGAGAGCGCCCGTCACAGAGCGCACAAGCAGCAGTGGGAGAGGTAAAGGGCCCCTAGCAGCCACTCGCGTGACGCAAGAGGCCCTTCACCAGCGGGGCCAGGTTAGAGCGAGATCGACTGCTCTGCAGACTTCACCGCAAGTCGCGCCATCGCCAGGTTCGACTTGGAGCGGTCGAGGGCCAAGTAGATGAAAATCTCTGGCTTCGACTTGAGCGGGCGAATGACGTGGTACTGGCTCTCGAGTGTCACCAGAATGTCTTCGAGGCCCTCGTCGAGGCCGAGCGAACGCATGGTGCGCAGCTTCGCGCGCATGAACTCGGTCGTACCAGCAGCCGCTACCTCGAGGTCGAGGCCGCCGCCAGCCGATGCCAGGAGCATGCCCGACTCGCTGTCGCCGAGCAGCACGCCCATCGCGCCGTCAACGTCGGTGATGAGCTTTGCGAGGGTGTCGTTGATGTTTGACATGGTGTCTTCCTATTCTCTGGGGGTCAACGTGTTGTCGGTTGTCGTTAGAATCCGTGTGCGGGAGCGGGGCTCGAACCTGCAAGCTGCCCGCCAAGTTCCTGCAGAATATTGCGCGAGCTCAGAATCGCTTGCCCACTGCGCTCTTCGGCCCCGAACACGGCGAGCAGCACAAACGACTGCTTGGGTACCCGACGCAGCAGCACTCTGCCGTAGTCGGCCTCGATGAGCGTGTACTGCGCTTCACCGATCGCTCTGTCGAGCGCGACGGCCTCGGTGAGCGCTTGCAGCGAGCTCGCCATGCTGGTGAGCCGCTGATCGTGGTCGGTGAGTGAGACCGGATACCGCGTGATCTCGAACCCGTCGTCGGTCGCAAATGCCGCCACCTGCAGTGACCTACACGACTGGCTCAGTTCTTCAAGTGCGCGCTGGCACGCGGCCACGGTCACCGGGTTGTGCTGGTCGGCCAGCACCGCTTCTTCCGGGTACATTACATTCTCCCCTTCATGCTCTCGCGAGTTTCTACGTCGGCGATGAGGGTCATCAGCATGACCCTCATCTGTACGGTGTCTCGGGCGTCCACCTCAAACACGGGCGTCGCGCGACCAGGAAACGCGTCGGCCACAACCCGCTGCACCTGCTGCATCACGTTTGCGCCGTGCACGTCAGAGCGGGTGATACCCACGACGGCGCCGCCACGTTCAACAACGTCTTCGAAGGCTTCGAGGTGCTCACGCACGCCCTGTGCCAGGTTGGGTGCGTCAGCGTTCACCAGCAGCATGAGCCCAAAGGCTCGCTCTTTCAAGATGGCCCACATGAAGTCAAACCGTCGCTGCCCCGGCACCCCGTAGAGCCGTATCTTCTCGCCCGGGTTAATACCGATCTCGCCGTAGTCAAGCGCTACGGTCGTCGTGGGTTTCGCCGACACCGAGTGGTCGGTGTTGAACGCTTCGGTAGACACGACTTCAATATCGCTGAGCGACTGTATTGCGGTGGTCTTGCCTGCGCCCATCGGGCCTGCAAACAAGATGACGTGCTCTGCCATTGTTATAGCCCCAATCGGTTGCGTAGACGTTGAAACAGCCCCGGCTTGCGCACTGCGGCCACTGCTGCTTGTTGCCCAGGCGAAGCCACCGGCGCGACGTGCGCGGCCCCCGGCCGAATCGCGCCCGTGTCTCTCGGTGCGGCCACTTTGAGCGTGTTCATGAGGCTGAGCGCGTTAATCAGCGCCCTCGTGGGCTGGTACTGGCGGTCTGAGAAACCGGCGAGCTCTTCGATCGTGAACATACCGTTGGCCAGCATCGCGGCCTGCCGCATGTCATCAAGCTCGGGACTAATCGTGGTGAGGTTTGGCCACCTCTGCATGCGATACAGGTCCCCCTCCTGCAGCCACGGCGCGAGCCGCTGTCGAAACGCGCGCTGGCTAATGCGCCAGAGTAAGCCATCGAGGTTGCTCGCCTGCGGCAGCGATCCGGCCGTCGCAGTTTGATACGCGATTTCGAAACCTTCGAGCTGCGCAGCGAGCTCACCCGGGTCCTTCGGCCAAAAGTATGTGTGATCGAGGGTGTTGACGGCGAAGCGCGAGCCGTCTGGCAGCGTCACCATCACGGTCACCGGATCGCCGCCCACGAGCGCTGAGTGCAGCGCGAGCGCTACCCCCGCCCACCCCGTCTCGGGGGCCGCGAGCCCAAATCCGCCGGTCATTTCGGCGGCGATCTCGCGCTGACTCTGGGTACCCAGCCCTCGTGTTTCACCGGTCCAGCTAGTTCCGTCCCAGCGCCGCAGCCACAGGCCACCCTGCGGGTCTGGATACCATCCATCGGCAACGCTCTGCTGAGGTTCAAGCACCTTCAGCCACCTCCCCTCGTCGTGCCACCGGGCGCGTACGAGGATCAGGCCCCTCAGCCGCGTCGATGCCCGGGTGACGTTGCACTCCAACCTACGATGGGGCGGCGAGTGGATCCGTGTCACTGGCAAGCACGCGTCAAATCTCACCCACCTACCTCAGCCACTCTTGCTGCGGGCAGGTTTGCCAGCCGGCCCAGCTCCGGATCCGCGCCCAGCGCAGACCCGGAGCTCAGGCGCTCAGCAGTTGGAGGTCATGTGCCTTGCGCAGGATCTCGGCCTGGCCGCTCGCACCCAGCTTGCGCGCAATCGCGCGCACGTGCGTGCGCACAGTGTTGACGCTCACGTGCACTTCATCGGCGATCTCGCGGGTGTTGAGCCCGCGTCGCAGGGCGAGCAGAGTCTCAATTTCGGTCTTCGTGAGCGCCTGCGGCGGTGTCACCGACTGAGTCTGCGGCTGTTCACCACGCATCGCCTGCGCTGCCTCGACCAGCTGGCGATACACGCCCGTGTCGTGCGCAAGGTCGGCCAGCGTCTCGCCTTCATCACGCCCCAGCAGCATAAAGGCCTGCGCGACCGCGATGGCGGGTAAGCGTTCGGTGTCGTACACGGCGTGACGTGCCGCCTCTCGCTGTCCACGACGGGTGAGGGCGCACGCCCGCAGCAGCAGTACGGCGGCGTCCACGCGCACACCCCATTTGCCTTCGAGTCGTTCACCACACGCGAGTGCTTCGTTGTACTGTCCCTTGGCGCGCGCGAGCGCCGCCTCAAACAGGGATGCCGCTGGTTCTGCGATGTCACTGGCCGCCTGCAACCGCACCGCTTCACGCAGTTCGCCTGCGTGCACCAGCGTGAGACACTCCCAAAACGCTCGCGTACTCGTAGGGAGCTCATGACGCGGAAACGCTGGCCCCGTGTTGCCGACATTCTCACGTATTCCAGACGCAAGCATGGCCTCAGCACGGCTCGATCCGGGGCTTTCACAAAGCGTCGTGAAGACCCGGTCGAAAGTGTCGTACGCGGCGATCTCTTTGAAACCGTGCGACGGTGAAAGCACAAGCGCGCGGTAGCCGATTGGTGCCCGCGACCTGACTCGGCCGGGTTGTTTGTCGACCGGGCCACGCATTACGTCGATGAGCCCCTGGAGCACTTCGGCGCGACTCGCCAGGTGCGAAAAGCCAACGAAACTCGGTAACCGGTCGAGCCCCTGCGGTGTGGTACCGGCCGCCACAAGCACGTGCGCCGCAACGAGCGTGGCCTCGGCCAAAGAGGCCTGCGCGTCGGTGCTCAGGTCGGACAGCTGCAGGAAACCCTGCCCCGCCATATTGGCGTAGCACTCGGTGTACAACGCGCGCGCCTGCTGCACTGCTTCGCGTGCACCGCCCAGCCGCAGATGCAGTACGCACCTGAGCGCGCGTGCCAACAGCACCTGAGCCGCGCAGCTGCTGCGGGAAGTGTTCGACAGGTTCGCGATGCTGCTCAGCAGGTTTTGTTGGGTGGTGTGCGGGTCGAGCAGGCTGCGAAACAGACGTGTGGTGGGAAACCCTCGCAATTGCTCGTTGCCAAGCCGTATCAGGTCTTCTACCAGCTCAGGCGCGAGGGTCTCGTAGATTAAGAAGAACCTCGACCGCAACAGTTTTTCACATCGTGCGAGGTCACCTAAGAGCAGCCACTGCCCGAAAGCGCCAACCGTGTCATCAATTTCAGTAAGTTTGGCGGCCAAGTTTCGTCGCAGGTCTGGGGTAGCGCTATTCCATTCGCTCAGCACTTCCCAGAAGTCGCTCCCCCACGCATACTCACCCGCGTGCACTGCTTTACCTGGATCAAGCGCCCGATTGCTGCGAAATTCCCGCAACACGTTGTCCGTCACGCCCGGAAACAGCTGTGAGATGTGTTGGTCTTTGAACCGCGGCATGAGCGCGAACGTGCCGATCAACGATGCCAGGCCAGCAACTTTGGGGTCTGACTTGGGATGCGTCTCGAGGAGGTACCGGTTGACCGCCTGCATCATCTGAGCGAACACAGACTCGGGGTACTCGGCGGGAAACAGCCGCCGGTCGGCCGCCAGTGCGATGCCGAAAGGCATGCCGTTCATTTGACCGAACGCTTGCCGAATCTCTGTGTCACTGGGCAGTACGAATTTCTCGCCAGACGCCAGCGTCGCCATGAACACTTGCCTGGATTCTTCGTACGAGAAGAACAGTCGGCCGCTCGAGGGCTGCATAAAGCGGTCCTGCATGCGCGGCCCCAGCTCGTCGCCCACCTCGAGCGGGCTGAAGGTACTGGTGATGAGCCGAAACCCCGGTACTAGGTCGATCAGGCTGAGCATCACCCGCGCGTAGGTCGGCGACGCGTGCAGGTCGTAGTCATCGATGATCACGGTGATGCGCATGGCACCACGCTCGGCCATCAGTTGGCGCAGCTCGCGGGCAAACGCCTGCGTCCCCGTGACCGCGTCGCGATTGAAGCAGTCGTAGAGTGCAGTTGCCTGCTGAGTTGTCCACACGCCGACATAGAATTCACCCGCGCGCTGCAACTCTTGTTCGATTTGCTGCAGCAGTGTCGTGCGACCCATGCCTGGTGCACCCGAGTAGTTGATCCACTGAGCGCGTGACTCGAGTGCGGCCCGAAACAGGTGGGAGCGCACAATGGGGGTGGTCGCCACCTGATTTCTGAAGTGGACGCGCCACGCACACTCGGGGTGCGCATCTACACCGGCGGTAAGAATCTGGGCAAAGTGGTCGTGGCGCGCTCGCTGCGGCGTGACGGCCATGCTGCGCCCGTACGCGAGCATTACAGCGCCCGTGCGGCAGGCGTAAGGCGGGCGTTCAGCCGCCGCCCCCGCTGACCTCGAAAAACGGGATGCGAAAAGTAAC
The DNA here is from genome assembly GCF_054456695.2 of Leucobacter faecis. Classification (NCBI taxonomy): domain Bacteria; kingdom Bacillati; phylum Actinomycetota; class Actinomycetes; order Micrococcales; family Microbacteriaceae; genus Leucobacter; species Leucobacter faecis. Next base: position 23,059 of record NZ_JBTJER020000003.1, on the reverse strand, counting down.
TAGACATGGAATCCCCCAATTCCGTAGGTGGCCTCCCCCGAGACCGCCTCAATACTTCCTGACATTACCCTGAGAATGCCTAAAATGGCAACTTGACCTCGACAGCAATGGCATCGCTGAAGCTCACGATTCACTCGCGTAAAGCACAAAAACCCCGGCCGGGGCCGGGGTTTTTGTGCTGGGCTCAGGGCCCGCTAGCTGGGACTTACTCCCACTCGATGGTCCCCGGGGGTTTCGATGTCACGTCGAGCACGACGCGGTTGACATCGGGCACCTGGTTGGTGATCTTGTTCGAGATGCGCGCGAGCACGTCGTAGGGCAGACGGGTCCAGTCGGCCGTCATCGCGTCTTCGCTCGACACCGGGCGCAGCACGATGGGGTGCCCGTATGTACGACCATCGCCCTGCACGCCCACCGAGCGCACGTCGGCGAGCAGCACGACCGGGCACTGCCAGATCGACTTGTCGAGGCCTGCGGCGGTCAGCTCGGCGCGTGCAATCGCGTCTGCTTCACGCAGAATTTCGAGACGTTCACGCGTGATCTCGCCGACGATACGAATGCCGAGGCCGGGGCCGGGGAACGGCTGGCGGCCGACGATCTCCTCGGGGATCCCGAGCTCGCGGCCAATCTCACGTACCTCGTCCTTGAACAGCAGGCGCAGCGGCTCGATCAGTTCGAAGTCGAGGTCGTCGGGGAGGCCCCCCACGTTGTGGTGCGACTTGATGTTCGCGGTGCCCGAGCCGCCACCCGACTCGACGACGTCGGGGTACAGCGTGCCCTGCACGAGGAACTTGACCTCTTCGCCCGATGCACGTGCTTCTTCGACGAGGTCGAGCTGCACCTTCTCGAACGTGCGAATGAACTCGCGGCCGATGATCTTGCGCTTGGTCTCGGGGTCAGAAACACCCTCGAGGTGACCCAGGAACGTGTCTGCAGCGTCGACGGTAATGAGGCGCACTCCGGTCGATGCGACGTAGTCGCGCTCCACCTGCTCACGCTCACCCTTGCGCAGGAGCCCGTGATCCACAAACACGGCGGTGAGCTGGTCACCGATCGCCTTGTGCACGAGCGCAGTCGACACGGCCGAGTCCACGCCACCCGACATCGCCGAGATGACGCGGGCGTTGCCCACCTGCTCGCGAATGCGCTCGACCTGTTCAGCGATCACATTGCCAGCATTCCAGTCGGCGTCGAGGCCGGCGATCTGCTGTACGAAGTTCTCGATCACGTTCTGGCCGCACTCTGAATGCTTGACTTCGGGGTGCCACTGCACACCGTAAAGCTTTCGCGCGGGTGACCCGAACGCCGCCACGGGGGTGACCGCGGTTGAGGCGAGCACGTCGAAACCCTCGGGTGCCTGCTGCACGGCGTCGCCGTGGCTCATCCACACGCTCTGGGTGACAGGCTGGCCACCGAGCAGCGCGCCGCCATCACCGAGCACGGTGGCGTCGGTCGCGCCGTATTCGCGGTCGCCGGTGTTGCCGACGGTGCCGCCGAGGGCACGCGCCATCACCTGGAAGCCGTAGCAAATGCCCAGCATGGGCACGCCCAGGTTGAAGATCGCGTTATCAAACTGGGGTGCGCCGTCTGCGTACACTGACGACGGGCCGCCCGAGAGCACAATGCCCACGGGCTGCTTCTCGGCCATTTCGGCCGCGGAGATCGTGTGCGGTACGACTTCTGAGTAGACCCCAGCCTCGCGCACGCGACGGGCGATCAGCTGCGCGTACTGCGCACCAAAATCGACCACGAGCACCGGGCGCTGCGCGGTCCCTGATTGTTCTGCCATGCTGGCCTTTCGCTTGAAGGTAAGAAAAGTTTAGTTGGCGCCCGCGGGCGCTGCCTCGGCGATCGCGAGGAAATCGTTCACTTCGCGCACGATTTTCGCTTCGAGGAAGAACGACATGAACGGAATCACGCCGCCCAGGGCGATGAGCAAGAACTTCCAGAAGTTCCAGCGCATGGGGCTCCACACCATAAAGTCACTCACGAGGTAGACGACGTAGAACCAGCCGTGGGCAATAAGAATCGCCTTAAACAGGTCGAATCCGCTGCCGGTAAAGTCGGCGTCGATGCCCTCTGGCGCGAGCGGCACAAACTCGGCGAACCCGTTCGGCGTGAACAGAAACAGCTGCACGTTGAACGCATACTTCATGACCATCACGGCGCACAGCAGCAGCAGCATAATGCCGGTGATCACCGAGGTGACCTTGTAGAACGAGAGCGCCTTGCGAATACGCGGGTAGTCGGCGGGCTTGGGCTGCAACTGCATGGTGTGTATTCTACCGTTCGGTTTCGAGGGGTGCTGCGGGCTCTTGTTCGCCCGCGGCCTGAAGAATCTTGAGCTCGTGTTCTTTTTCCCACGCGTCGCGCGCGAGGCGGTACCAGAAGAACACGGCAAAGCCAGCAAACACGAGCCACTCAATCGCATAGAACACGTTGAGCCAATTCACCGCATCGACGGGCAGCGGCGCGACCGAATCGATCGGGTCAAGCCCAAGTGTCGTGAGGGCCGCAGTGCTGGCGTCGCCAGCGCTGCCTGCCGCGGGGTGCAGCACGAAATAGCCCGCGTACACGGGCCCGTCCACGTGCTGCCACACGTTCGCTAGGTGCGCCGACGTCATCGCGGCAAGCGACTGCGGGTCGCTCGCGGCCCGGGGAATCTGCGGCGCCTCGGGCGGCATGTACCGCCCCTCAAGCTGGCGCGCATCAATCAGATCCGGATCGCGCGAAAGCGCAGCCGCCGCAGCCTCGGCCGCGGCCTCGGTGGGTGCCCAGCCAACCGCGACGGCGAGGTGTGCGCCGGGCGCCGCGTCAACGCCTGTAGTGACCAGGTTGCCGACGACCCAGGCGCCCTCAGCGCCGTCGTTGACACGCTTCGTGACGACGGTGAAGTCGCCCGGGGCGAAGGCGCCGCCTGCGAGCACGACGCTCGCGGCGGCCTCCTCAGTAACGCCCTGCGTCGGTGACGCGACGTCAGACAGCGCCCGTGGCGTCTCGGTGTCGATTTCTTCTTGCACCTTCGACTGCACGGCAAAGCCTGCCTGCCACTGGGCGAGCGCTGCGAACCCGGCAGCTACCGCGAGCGCGAGCAACAGCGCGAGGATCCAGCGCGGCCTGCGCATCACCCGGGCGAGCGTCGGCTCGCCCAGGTACTCGGGTCGTTTCGAACCCGACATGCCGGGTTAGCGCTCGGCGTGGACGATGCCCACGCGCTGGAACTCCTTGAGCTCCGAGTACCCTGTCGTGGCCATAGCGCGGCGCAGCGCACCAATCAGGTTCGAGCTGCCGTCTGCCGTGTGGGCGGGGCCGTTGACGATCTCGGCGAGCGGAGCCACTTGGTCGACCTTTACGCGGCGACCGCGGGGCAGATCTTCGTGGTGTGCTTCTTGGCCCCAGTGCCAACCGTGGCCGGGGGCGTCTGAGGCTTTGGCCAGCGTCGAACCGAGCATCACAGCGTCAGCGCCGCACGCCATCGCCTTGATGATGTCGCCCGAGGTGCCGAGACCGCCGTCGGCGATCACGTGCACATAGCGGCCACCCGACTCGTCGAGGTAGTCCATGCGCGCACCAGCCACGTCGGCGATCGCCGTCGCCATGGGGGCGCGGATACCCAGGGTAACCCGGGTCGTCGACGACGCGCCGCCACCAAAGCCAACGAGTACGCCCGCGGCGCCCGTACGCATCAGGTGCAACGCCGACTGGTAGGTGGCGGCACCGCCCACGATTACGGGCACGTCAAGCTCGTAAATGAACTGCTTCAGGTTGAGCGGGGTGCGCCCAGCCTCTGCCACGTGCTCGGCCGAGACCGTGTTGCCGCGAATCACAAACAGATCGACGCCCGCGTTCACGACGGTGTCGGTGAACTCGGCGGTGCGGTGCGGCGACAGGGCGCCCGCAACGGTTACGCCCGCATCGCGCACCTGGCCGAGGCGGTCGCGAATCAGCTCGGGCTTGATGGGCGCTGCGTACAGTTCACGCATGCGGTCGACGGCTTCGCGCTCGTTCTCGACGCGCGCAAGCTCTGCCAGCAGCGGCTCGGGGTTCTCGTGGCGGGTCCACAGGCCCTCAAGGTTGAGCACACCGAGGCCGCCGAGGCGCCCCAGTGCGATTGCTTGGTCGGGCGACATGACCGAGTCCATAGGCGCGCCAAGCACCGGAATGTCGAAGTGGAACGCGTCGATCGACCATGCGGTCGATACCAGCTCTGGGTCTCGGGTGCGCCTGGTCGGCACGACTCCGATCTCGTCGAAGGTGTATACGCGACGTGCGCGCTTTCCGCGGCCGATCTCGATCTCGTTGCTCACCCGACCAGTCTACCCGGCCAACCCTGCACGCCTTCGCAGACGCCCCGCTATCTGACACAAAGGGCCCGGGGAGACTTGCTCCCCGGGCCCTGTGTCACGTTACGCCACGCGCGGTGACACGTCGTAAGCCGTCGCTAGTTGCGGTAGTTAGGCGCCTCAATGACCATCTGCACATCGTGCGGGTGGCTCTCTTTAAGACCGGCCGAAGTAATGCGCACGAAGTTGCCGCGGTCCTTCAGGTCAATGATGGTGCGCGCGCCGACATAGAACATCGACTGTCGCAGGCCACCAATCATCTGGTGCGCGACCGCTCCCACCGGGCCACGGTAGGCAACCTGGCCCTCGATGCCCTCGGCGATGAGCTTCTCGTCGCTCGGAACATCGGCCTGGAAGTACCGGTCCTTCGAGTACGAAGTGCGCTCGCCGCGCGTCTGCAACGCGCCCAGCGAGCCCATGCCACGGTAGTTCTTGTACTGTTTGCCGCCCACGAAGACGAGGTCGCCGGGGCTCTCGTCGGTTCCGGCGAACAGCGAGCCCATCATCACCGATGATGCGCCCGCGACGAGTGCCTTCGCGATATCGCCCGAGTACTGCAGGCCACCGTCGGCGATCACGGGCACGCCCGCAGGGGTGGCGGCCTTAGCGGCCTCGTACACTGCGGTCACCTGGGGCACGCCCACACCAGCGATCACGCGAGTGGTGCAGATCGAGCCGGGGCCCACGCCCACCTTGACCGCGTCGGCGCCAGCCTCGACGATCGCTTTTGCGCCAGCGTACGTTGCGACGTTACCACCGATGATGTCGACGCCGTTGAATGCACTGTCTGCCTTGAACTTGGCGATGATTTCGAGCACGCCCTTGCTGTCACCGTTGGCGGTGTCGACGACAATCACGTCAACACCCGCATCAACCAGCTGACCCGCGCGCTTCCACGCGTCGCCGAAGAAGCCCACCGCAGCGCCCACGCGCAGGCGGCCAGCGTCGTCCTTCGTGGCAAGCGGGTACTGCTCTTCTTTGTCGAAGTCCTTGACCGTGATGAGGCCGGTGAGCCTACCGTTGCCGTCGACCAGCGGCAGCTTCTCGATCTTGTGCTCGCTAAAGATCGCCTGCGCCGCGTCGCGTGAAATGCCAGCGGGGGCGGTGATCAGCGGCATGCGAGTCATCGCGTCGGCCACGCGCACCTGCGAGCGATCCTTGGGCTCGATGAAGCGCATGTCACGGTTGGTGATGATGCCGAGCAACACACCGTTCGAATCGACAACGGGCAGGCCCGACACGCGGTACTCACCGCACAGCGCGTCAACCTCGGCCACGGTTGCGTCGAGCGTCGTGGTCACGGGGTTCGTGATCATGCCAGCCTCGCTGCGCTTGACCCGGTCGACCATTTCGGCCTGATCCTGAATCGACAGATTGCGATGCAAAATGCCGAGGCCGCCGTTGCGCGCCATAGCCACAGCCATGCGCGTTTCGGTGACCGTGTCCATGGCAGCAGACACGAGCGGAATGTTGAGCCTAATGCGGCGGGTGAGCTGCGTGGACGTGTCCGCCTCGCTCGGGATGACGTCGGTGTGCGCAGGCAAAAGCAGCACATCGTCGTAGGTTAGTCCGGTGAATGCGAAGGGATCACGCTGTTCCATGGCACCTCATCTGTCGTGTAGTGAAGTTTTCGGGGCGCCAGCAAGCCCGGGGTGGGGGCGGCGCCGTCGTACTAGTCTAACGGCACCTGAACCGGGCCGGTCTGTGCAGCCGGCGAGCGACGCATTTGCGACACCATTTCAGACACCAAAATCACGAGTGCGACCCACACCGCCACGAACCCGATCCAGCGCGTAATCGACACTTCTTCGTGCATCACGAAGTAGCCGTACAAGAACCCGAGCACCGGTGTGAGGAACTGAATGAAGCCGAGGTACGACAGCGGCAGCCTGCGTGAGGCCTCACCAAACAGGATCAGCGGGATCGCGGTCGCGATACCACTCGCGAGCACGAGCACAGCGATGATGGGCCCGTGCGCAAAGGCTTCGAGCCCGACCAGGTTCGCGATGAGAATCATCTGCACAATGCCGATTGGCACCGACACGAGCGTCTCGACGGTGAGCCCGGTGACCCCGTCAACGCTCTCGCCCGCGTGTTTGTGCACCGCGCCATAGAGGCCGAATGAGACCGCGAGCCCTAACGCGATCCAGGGGAAGCTACCGTAGCCAATGGCGGCAATCACGACGCCCACCGCGGCGATGCCCACGGCAACCCACTGCGGGCGCGTGAGCTTCTCATTTCTCACGAGCACACCAATGAGAATCGTGAAGAGCGGGTTGATGAAATAGCCGAGTGCGGTCTCGATGACGTTGCCGGTCATCACTCCGATCACAAACAACTGCCAGTTGATGTACAACAGCAGCGAAGACAGCGAGAACCAGCCGAGCAGTCGGGGTGTCTTGATGATCTTCACCACGTGGGACCAGCGGCGTGTAAGTGTGACGAGCAGGGCACAAAAAACGAGCGTCATGCTCACGCGCCACGGCACCACCTCGAGCGGATTCACCACCGCGATCAGCCCGAAGTACATGGGGAACGTGCCCCACATGAGGTAGGCACCGACGCCATACCCGAGGCCTGCACGAAACCGTTTCACTGCCCCAGTGTATCGGGACAGCGCAGGAGCGCAGACGAAAGCGAGCCCCTCAACCGAATGGTTGAGGGGCTCGCTTTAACGCGCTGTTTTACTTAGCGCGTGACGACTGCGAGGATATCGCGAGCCGAGAGCACGAGGTACTCGTCGCCACCGTACTTGACTTCGGTGCCACCGAACTTCGAGTAGATGACAACGTCGCCGACGGCAACGTCGAGGGGAATGCGGGTGCCGTTGTCAGACACGCGGCCGGGGCCCACTGCCACGACCTCGCCCTCCTGGGGCTTCTCCTTCGCGCTGTCGGGAATAACGAGACCCGAAGCAGTGGTCTGCTCGGCCTCGACCTGCTTGATAACGATACGATCCTCGAGCGGCTTGATGGCGACCGACACAGTAGACCTCTTTCCGATAGCTGAAGTGTTCGCGCGCTCGCCCAGTGCGTGCGCGCCCACCACAGAGTCTATGGCGCACGTTGGCACTCGTGCAAGAGGAGTGCCAACGCTCTGCGTGAGTATCGCGCACAGCGAACGAGAACGCGAACACAATTGCACCGCAGTGAACACGAAAAACTGGGCGCGTAGACTGATTACAGAATTTCTCGGGCAGCCTGTCGTCTCGCCCCACCACTCTTGTTTGAGGAGCACCATGTCTACCCCCACCATGCCAGGCCCGCACGCACCGCAGCCGCACGGATACCAGCAGGTACCCCATGCGCCTTACCAGCAGCTGCAGCAGCGCCCCCTGCAGCCGGTGCCGTCGTCGAACACCACGCTTGGCGCCACCAACACCTTCGCTTTTCTCGCGATCATTTTTGCGTTTGTAGTACCTCTTGCTGGCATCATCTTCGGCCATATGGGGCTCAGCCAGATCAAGCGCAATGGCGACGCAGGTCGCGGCATTGCCCTCACCGGTCTCATCATCAGCTATGCCGCCTTCGTCTCGCTATTGCTGTTCTTCTTGTTCTATGCGCTCGTGATTTTCGCCTTCATCGGTGCCGTCGGGTCCGCGGGAGGCGCGTTCACCGACCTCACGATGTCGTAATCCCCCCGTGACAGCTCAACCTGATTCCCCCGTCGCTCCGGGGTGGGAAGCTCTCCTCTCAGAGGCGGGCACTGCACTCCTAACCGAGGTGTGCCGAACCCTCGACGAACCCGGTGTGTCGGCCACCCAGTTGAACGGAAGCCTGCGTAAGCGCGGCATTGATCCGGCCCTCATTGCCGCTGTACTGACGCAGGCAGAGATGCGCCGTAAGGCACGCGCAAAGTTCGGCGATTTGGCGGGCTCCCTCCTCTTTACCCAGGCGGGACTCGAGCAGGCGACGCGGGCGCCGGTCGCGCGTTTGCACGCCGCGCGGTTCGCTGCGGCCGGTTGCCGCGCCGTCGCCGATCTCGGCTGCGGTATCGGGGCAGAGTCGCTCGCGCTGCTTGCCGCGGGTGTCGCGCCGCGGGCGGTGGAGCTGGACCCGTTTACGTCCCAGCTTGCGGGGCACAATCTCGCCGCGCTGGCGTCGATCCTGGGCCGCGATATACCCGCGGTAACCAACAGCGACGCGCTGTCGTTTGACCTGGCTGGCTGTGACGGGGCATTTCTCGACCCAGCGCGCCGCACCGCCGGGCACCGTGATACGCGGCGCATCGCGTCGCCCGACGACTACTCACCGTCGCTCAACTTTGCGTTTGCCGTGGCCGAGTCGCTGCCCACGGGGGTGAAACTCGGCCCGGGGCTGGACCGAGAGCTGATTCCTGACCGCGCCGAAGCTCAGTGGGTATCGGTTGACGGCCAAGTCGTTGAGACCGGGCTGTGGTTTGGGGCCGTTGCGCGGCCCGGCGTAAAGCGCGCGGCGCTGGTCATGCGCGGTGACGAGTGCCACGAGCTCACCGCCGCCGCTGATTCGGTTGATGCCGAGACGCGCGGCCTGGGCGACTACCTGTACGAGCCCGACGGTGCCGTGATTCGGGCACGCCTCATCGGCGACCTTGCGCGGTCCCTGGGCGCCGGCATGCTGAGCGAGAAGATCGCGTACCTCACGTCTGACGCACTGGCAGTGACACCGTTTGCGCAAGGCTTTCGTGTGCTCGACCGGCTGCCAGCGAAAGAGAAGGAGCTGCGACGGGCGCTCGCCGAGCGCGACATCGGTACCCTCGAGATCAAGAAGCGGGGCGTCGATGTCGACCCCGCCGCGTTACGCAAGCGCCTCAAACTGCGCGGTAAAGCCAGCGCAACGGTGTTTCTCACGCGCGACGGCGACGACGGCCACATCGCGCTGCTTGCGGAGCGCTGCTAGCAGCGCTCCGCAAGCAGCGCGATGCTCGCGCGCCGACGGCGCCATGGATTCTGCGAGTCGCAAGCTCCCGCAGAATGACAGGAGCTTATCGGCCCGACTTTCGGTCGTTCTAGAAGTCGTTCAGCGACTCGGGGTCGAGACCGAGCTCTGCGCAGCCAAACGGCGTACCGAACACGTTGATGGTCGCGTACGGATCGACCGCACACGTCTCGATCCAACTCAGGCTCTGCGCCGTCGCCCAGATGAAGAAGATTCCGACGAGGATACCGAGGAGCGTGCTTATCGAACCGATGACGATACCGACGATTCCGGGCACGTTCTTTGCCCCGGCCTTCTTCGACTGCACCACGGCGACGATGCTCAGGATCAGGCCGACGAACCCGAAGAAGATCGACACTACGAGCCCGACGATACCGAGGGTCTTGCCCGGTACCGGGGTGCCCGCCGGGTAGCCAGCAGGTGCGGCAGGCGCGGTCGGCGTTTCTGCGCGATAGGCAGGCGCAGCAGGCGCAGCAGGCGCAGCAGGCGCAGCAGGCGCAGCAGGCTCTCCGGGTGCGACAGGAGTGGTCGGGTCTTCAGGCCGCTGCGGGTCGTTGGGGGTCTCTGTCACTTTAGTCTCCTCGTAGAACGGTCGGCGCCGAGGCACCTGTTTTCCCACAACGCTACCGTGTCAGCGCACTGCCACTCGTAGTATCCAGTCAGTCGCCAACATCTACGCGGGGCTGGCCAGCTTGTCCCCGTGGCCAGCGCTCGTGCAGGAGATCAGCGCTTATGCAGGATCAAAACCGCTAATCGATCCTGCATAAGCGCTGATCTCCTGCGTAAGCACAAAAGCCAAACCAAATCGACTCCTACGGCACCTGAATCTCGGTCACCGGGAGTGTCGAGTCAGCGCCAAAGCCCAGCCCAGAGGGTGCATGCCCCGCAGCGACAAGCTGCGCCCCCAGCGACGCGATCATCGCGCCGTTGTCGGTGCACAGTGACAGCGGCGGCACGCGCAGTTCCACCCCGGCCGCCGCACAGCGCTCGGCCGCCACCTCACGCAATCGTGAGTTTGCGACGACCCCGCCTCCGAGCAGCAGGCGCGGCACGCCCAGGTCGGCGCAGGCGGCGAGCGCCTTCGTCAACAGCACGTCAACGACGGCTTCGCGAAAGCTCGCCGCGACATCCGCTACGGGAACATCGCCGCCCTCGTCACGCTTTTTCTCAACCCAGCGTGCCACCGAGGTTTTGAGCCCCGAGAACGAGAAGTCGTAGCGGTGCCGCTCCAGGTCTTTAGGGTGGGTGAGCCCACGCGGAAACCGGATTGCTCGCGGGTCACCCGCAGCCGCCACGCGGTCGATCTGCGGGCCGCCCGGGTAGGGCAGCCCCAACAGTCTTGCGACCTTGTCGAAGGCCTCGCCCGCGGCGTCGTCGATCGTTTCACCGAGCATTTCGACATCGCTCACGAGGTCGCGCACCAGCAGCAGCGAGGTGTGCCCGCCAGACACGAGTAGTGCGACGGTGGGCAGTTCGAGTTCACCCACTGAACCAGTCGAACCGGCGACGGGCCTAAGCCCCTCTCCCTGCAGCAGATCGGCGCCGACGTGGCCGACAAGGTGATTCACCGCGTACAGCGGCTTGTCGAGTGACAGCGCGAGCGCCTTTGCCGCCGCGACTCCGACCATGAGTGCCCCCGCCAGGCCCGGCCCGCTCGTCACCGCGACCGCGTCGAGATCTTCGAGCTGCACGCCCGCCTCAGCAACGGCGCGCTCGATTGTGGGACGCATGGCTTCGAGGTGCGCTCGCGCCGCGACCTCAGGCACGACCCCGCCGTAGCGCGCGTGTTCGTCCATCGATGACGCGATCGTGTTGGCGAGCAGGGTGCGCCCCCGCACAATGCCCACACCGGTTTCGTCGCAGCTGGTCTCAATACCCAGCACTAGTGGCTCAGTAACGCTCACGACAGATCCTTCACTTGCAGCTTCATGACGATCGCGTCGACGTCGTCTGGTTGGTAGTAGCGCGGCCGCACGCCGATCTCCTCGAACTCGAGGCTCACATACAGCGCAATCGCGACGGGGTTATCGGCCCGCACTTCGAGAAACAGTTCGCGCACTCGCCGCTCGCGCGCGCACGCGATGAGCGCTTCGATGAGTCTGCGCCCGTGCCCCGCACCGCGCCACTCGGGCGCGACGGCGATCGTCTGCACATCTCCCTCGCTGCCCACTGCAAGCAGTCCGGCGTAGCCCTGCACACCGCCCGCCGCGTCTTCGAGCACGAGGTATTGTCGGTGCTCGCCCGCGAGCTCCTCACGCATCATCGCGAGGCTCCAAGCCTCGCCCGCAAACACCCGCTCTTCGATCGCCCACACGGCGTCTAGGTCACCGAGCGTCGCGCTCCGGATCGAGAGCGCCCCCGGCACCTTCGACGCTTCGGCGTGCGGCGACGCAGGCGCTCGCTCCGGATCGAGCCCGGCCGCCCCCTGTATCACGCGCTCACCCGCTTCTGCGGGCCCGGTTTTACGACGTCGGGTTCGCGCAGGTAGAGCGCTTGATCGCCCGCGAATTCAATGCCCGAGGCTAGTCGCCTCGCCGCGAGCCGCACGAGCGCCGCGGCATCGATCACGCTGGGCCAGAGTTCACCTGCGACCTCTTCGTGGTCTGCACGCGCGACGAGCCCTGGACCCGCCACGCACTCGGGAATGCCCGCCCAGTTGACCCCCGCATAGTCGGTCACAAACAGCTCCTTACGGCGAGCATCGGTCACGACGCGTACCGCTGTGGCGGCTCCCGTTTCGAGGGCCGCAAGCGCTGCGGCCTCGTGGCTTTCGATACCGTAAAGTGGCGCGCCGCGGCCCGCGGCAAACGCCTGCGCCGCCGCGATGCCCACCCGCAGCCCGGTGAAGGGGCCCGGTCCCATGCCCGCCACCACGCCGTCGATGCGTGCCGCTGGCACGCCGCTCTCGGTGAGAACGAGTGCGAGCAGTGTGCCAATCGCTTCTGCGTGGCCGCGCGGGTTTTCGCTCGCGACGGCCCATACTCGGCCGTCGCAGCCAAGTGCCACGCTCGTGCCGATCGACGTGTCGATCGCGAGCAGGCAGCGCCCGCTGAGCTCGGGCGCTGCAGCCTCGGTCACCGCATACTGCGTGCTCATACCAATATCCCTTCGGCCCAGCGTGGGCCATGCCCCGTGAGCGTCATACGTCGCGCCTCTATCGGCGCCTCCGACCAGTCCTCGTCATCAGCACCAGCACCAGCACCAGCACCAGCGGGCCGCTCGATCTCGATCTCGATCCACGAGTCCTGCGGCTCGACGACCCCGGCCCCCCACTCGGCGACCACCACCGAGCCGTCGAAGTCGAGGTCTAAGTCGTCGAGCTCGTCGGAGTTCGCGAGCCGATACGCGTCGACGTGCACGAGCGGCGCCCCGCCGACGAGCGACGGGTGCGTGCGGGCGATCACAAACGTGGGGCTCTGTACGGGGCCGCGCACTCCGAGGCCCTCGCCGATACCGCGGGTGAGTGTCGTTTTACCCGCTCCGAGCGGGCCGGTCAAGATCAGCAGGTCGCCGGCCGCGAGGGCCCGTCCCAGCCGCACTCCCAGGTCGTGCATCTCGTCCGGCGATGCCGCCACGATGCGTTCGACTACACTCACACCGATTCCCCCTCTGCCGCGATACGCAAGACGCGCGGTCCAATACTCGCAATAATCTCGTAGTTGATGGTGCGCATGAGTCCCGCCCAGATTTCAACGGCCGGGTACCCGCGCTCGGGATCCCCAAACAGCACCACCTCGTCGCCGAGGCTCAGCCTTCCAGCGAGCGGCCCCACGTCGACGATGAACTGGTCCATGCCGATCCGGCCCACGATCGGCCGCGGCTCACCCGCGATCGTCACCCACGCACCCGCGCCGTTCAGGGCACGCGGCATACCGTCTGCGTACCCCATCGGCACAAGCGCCAGCGTCGTGGCGGTCTCGCACACGTGGTTAAAGCCGTACGAGACGCCGGTGCCAGCGGGCACGCCTCGCAGCGCCACGATCTCAGACCGCAGCGTCATCGCTGGTACGAGCCCCAGCTGCGCCGAGGTCGTGCCGGCGAGCGGGCTCAGCCCGTACGCGACGACGCCTACGCGCACTGCGTTGTAGTGCAGGTGCGGTGACTTGAGGGTTGCGGCGCTCGCGGCGAGGTGCATCAGCTCCGGATCCACGCCGCACTCACGCAGCAGCTCGATGGCCGCGTCGAATTCGGCTGCCTGCGCCCGGTCGCACTCGTCTCCGGCGTTCGCGAGGTGGCTGAAAATGCCGCGCACGCGCACCGTACCTGCGGCGTGCAGTTCGGCGGCGCGCACAAACAGGGTGTGCCATTCGTCGCGTGACGCGCCGTTGCGGCTCAGCCCCGTATCGATCTTCAGCTGTGCGGTGGCGGGGGTGCCAGCCGCGATAGCGGCGGCAGCCAAACGGTCAAGTTGTGCAAGATTACTCACACCGATCTCGATGCGCTCTGCGACGGCGGGCGCGAAGTCGACACGCGCTCCGTGCAGCCAGCACAGAATCGGTGCTTCGATACCGGCTTCTCGCAGTGCGAGCGCCTCCTCGAGATCTGCGGTCGCGATCATCCCGGCACCGCCCTCGAGCGCGGCGCGCGCGGCGATGGCGGCCCCGTGACCATACCCGTTGGCTTTCACGACAACGATCACCACGCCGCCCGTGAGCTCGCGAATATGCGCCACGTTGTGACGAATCGCGGGCGTCGAAATCGCTGCAATGCGCATTGATCCGGTTCTCATTGCTGCCTCAGCTCCGTACACGTGCACGCACAGTCGCCGTGCACACTAGTTTCTGGCGTCGCGGCCTTTTCGGGCGACGCCTCGATGATCACGAACGCAGTGGCGATGCCCGCATCGTGGGTGAGTGAGACGTGGGCAGTGTGCGCCCCGCGCGCGGCAAGCGCCCGCACGAGCGGTGCAGTGCGGGTGAATGCTGGCGCGCGGTTCTCACCGCGCAACAGTTCAAGGTCTTGCCAGCTCACCCCGTCAGATCCACCGAGCGCTTTGATCAGCGCCTCCTTCGCGGCGAAGCGCGCGCCGAGTGACGCGACGGACAGTTCGCGCTCGGCCGCGGTAAAGAGCCGCGCGGCGAGCGCGGGGGTGCGCGCGAGTTGGCGTTCAAAACGCCCAAGATCGACGGTGTCGACCCCGATCCCGCAAATCATCGTGAACTCACCCGCACGCCCCGCACCGCGTTACTCGACCGTCACAGACTTCGCGAGGTTGCGCGGCTGATCGACGTCGAGCCCCTTGGCCGTCGACAGTTCGAGCGCGAACCACTGCAGCGGGATCACCTGCAGCAGCGGGTCGAACAGCGGGTCTGACAGCGGCAGCCGAATCACATCATCGGTGAACGGCAGCACCGCGGTGTCGCCCTTCTCAACGATCGCGATGACGCGGGCACCGCGCGCCCGAATCTCTTGAATGTTCGACACGACCTTCGAGTGCATCAGCGGCGAAGTGCGTGGGCTCGGCACGAGCACGAACACGGGCTGGCCGTGATCGATGAGTGCGATGGGGCCGTGCTTCAGCTCCCCCGCGGCGAAGCCTTCAGCGTGAATGTAGGCGATCTCTTTGAGCTTCAACGCGCCTTCGAGCGCCACGGGGTACCCCACGTGGCGGCCCAAGAACAGCACCGAGCGGGTGTCGGCCATCCACTGCGCGAGCTGCTGAATCTGCTCGTGCGTGTCGACCGCCTCGCGTACCTTCTCGGGTAGCGCTTCAAGCTGCGCGACCGCCGCTTGCTCGTCGGCAGCCGAGAGCGTGCCGCGCACGCGCCCCAGGTGCAGGCCGACGAGGTAGAGCGCCGTGATCTGCGCCACAAACGCCTTCGTTGACGCGACCGCCACCTCGGGGCCCGCGTGCGTGTACACCGCGGCGTCTGACTCCCGCGGAATGGTCGCACTCTGCGTGTTACACACCGACACGGTCGTGACCCCGCGCTCGATCGCGTACTTCACGGCCATCAGGGTGTCCATCGTCTCGCCCGACTGGCTCACTGAGATCACCATGGTGCGGTCTGAGAGTACCGGGTCGCGGTAACGGAACTCGTGGCTCAGCTGTACCTCGACGGGAATCCGAGCCCACTGCTCGATCGCGTAGGCACCCACCTGGCCCGCGTACGACGCCGTGCCGCACGCGATGATCACGATGCGATCAATCTCGCGCAGCCGCTCGTCACCCAGCGCGGTGAGCTCGGGGATCTCGACGCGACCGTTGTCTACGCGGCCCCGGATCGTGTTGGCTACGGCCTCGGGCTGCTCATTGATCTCTTTGGCCATGAACGAGGACCAGCCGCCCTTGTCTGCGGCGTCGGCGTTCCACTCGACCTCGTACTCAGTGAACTCAACGGGGTGACCGTCAAAGTCGGTGATGCGCACTTCGTCGGCCGTGATGATGGCGATGTTGTCTTCGTCTACGGCGACTGCGCGGCGCGTCGACGACACGAACGCCGCGACGTCTGAGCCGAGAAAGTTTTCGCCGTCACCGAGCCCCACCACGAGGGGTGAGTGGTGGCGCGCCGCCACGACCTTGCCTGGCTCGTTCTGGTGCGTAGCCAAAAGCGTG
Organism: Leucobacter faecis; assembly: GCF_054456695.2. Taxonomy (NCBI): domain Bacteria; kingdom Bacillati; phylum Actinomycetota; class Actinomycetes; order Micrococcales; family Microbacteriaceae; genus Leucobacter; species Leucobacter faecis. The sequence continues at coordinate 7,244 of NZ_JBTJER020000003.1, read as the reverse complement.
AACGTGCCGTGCAGTTTGCGCACGATGCCGCGCAGTGCCGTCTCGAGGTCACCGACGCGGGCATACTCGAGCCCGAGCAATGCGGCAACGACCTCAGAATCGGTCTCACTCACGAGCGACACGCCGCCCGCCAAAACTTCGTCCCGCAGCTCGCTGAAGTTTTCAACGATGCCATTGTGAATCAGGGCGAGCTTTCCGTCATCGCCGAGGTGGGGGTGGGCATTTTCGTCGCTCGGGCCACCGTGTGTGGCCCAGCGCGTGTGACCGATTCCGGTCGCACCCTCGGGTAACGGGTCGTCTTCAAGCCGTTCGATGAGTCTGGCGAGCTTGCCCGACTTCTTGCGCACGGCGACTTTGCCCGCGTCATCAATCACGGCGATACCCGCCGAATCGTAACCGCGGTACTCCAGACGCCGCAGACCATTCAGCAGCACTTCGACCGTTTTATTCGGGCCGACATATCCGACGATTCCACACATGGGTGCCATTTTAGTGGCACCATGGATGCACAATGTCCGAGAACAGTCTCCCCGTGCTCAGCACCGACACGCAAGCACTCATTCGACCCGAATTCACCTCCCCGTTCGACGAGATCGGCCGCGATGAGTGGGCCAGGCTCTCGGGTGAAACCCAAGCTCCCCTCACTGAGGAGGAGATTGCCGCGTTTCGCGGGCTTGGTGAGCCGCTCGACGTGGCCGAGGTGTCAGACATCTACCTACCGCTGAGCCGCCTCATCAACCAGTACGCCATCGCCGCCCGAGACATGCACCACCGCACCCGCGGCTTTCTGCATCGCGAAAACGACCGTCAGAGCCCGTTTGTGATCGGAATTGCCGGGTCAGTCGCGGCAGGCAAATCGACCGTGGCGAGAATTCTGCGCGATCTGTTGGCCCGCTGGCCCGAGACCCCCAATGTGCAGCTCGTCACCACTGACGGATTCTTGTACCCGAACGCCGAACTCGAACGACGCGGCATCGCTCACCGCAAAGGCTTTCCCGAGTCCTATGATCGACGGGCGCTCTTGCGGTTCGTGTCACAGGTCAAGGCGGGTGTGGGCGAGGTCGTGGCCCCCCACTACAGCCACCTGATCTACGACATTGTGCCCGGCGAGGTGACCGTTGTGCGGCGCCCAGATATTTTGATCGTCGAGGGACTCAACGTGTTACAGCCGCCCTCTCACGGCCACCCGGTCGCCGTGAGTGATCTGTTCGACTTCTCGATCTACGTCGACGCCCGCACCACCGATATTTGGCGCTGGTACCGGCACAGGTTCTTGAAGCTGCGGCAGACGGCGTTCTCCAACCCCAACTCGTACTTCAGGCGCTACGCCGACCTCGACGACGAGACCGCGATCGCGCTCGCAGACGATTTTTGGACCAAGATCAACGAGCCCAACCTGATCGACAACATTCGTCCTACGCGGGCACGGGCAAGTTTGGTGCTGCGCAAGGCGGCCGATCATCGGGTACACAGCGTGCTATTGCGCAAGCTCTAGCCGGGGCGTCGCCGCCCCGTGATCCGGAGCGAAAAAACGCACAGGGCCCGAAACCCACCGCGAACCTGAGGGTTCGTCGTGAGTTTCGGGCCCTGCGTGTTGCCGGCGGCGCGTCGCGTGTGAATTACACCGCGAGACGCTCCTTGACGATCTTCGCGAGATCACCGGCAAGCTGCTGAGCTTGCTCGGCCGTCTCGGCCTCGACCATCACGCGCACGACAGGCTCGGTGCCCGAGGGGCGCAAGAGCACGCGGCCCTTGCCACCGAGCGCGAGCTCAGCCTGCGTGACCGCCTGCTGCAGCACCTCATCGCCCGCGACGCCCGCACGGTCGACACCGCGCACGTTTACGAGCACCTGCGGGTACACCCGCATGCACGTCGCGAGCTCAGCCAGCGACTTGCCGGTGCGTTTAACCTCGGCCGCGATGTGTAGGCCGGTGAGAATCCCGTCGCCGGTCGTGGCGTGTTCACTCATGATCACGTGACCTGACTGCTCGCCGCCAAGCGAGTAGCCACCCTCGTTGATCGCCTCGAGCACGTAGCGGTCACCCACGCCGGTCTCGACTATGTCAATGCCGTTGTTGGCCATCGCGAGCTTCAGGCCGAGGTTCGACATCACGGTTGCTACGAGCGTGTTCTTATCAAGCTTGCCGCGGTGCATCATCGACAGTGCAATGATCGCCATGATCTTGTCACCGTCAACAACGTTGCCGTCGGCGTCGACCGCGAGGCAGCGATCGGCGTCGCCGTCGTGCGCGATACCGAGGTCAGCGCCCACTTCGAGCACCTTCGCCTGCAGCGGCTCAAGATATGTCGAGCCGACGCCGTCGTTAATGTTGAAGCCGTCGGGATCGTTGCCGATCACGGTCACCTGTGCGCCAGCGTCAGAGAAGACGTCGGGCGAGATACCCGCGGCTGCGCCGTGAGCGCAATCGAGGACGACGTGCAGCCCTTTGAGCGAGAGCCCTTCGAGCGTGCCAAGCAGGTGTACGAGGTAGCGGTCTTCGGCGTCGGCGAAGCGGCGAATACGACCCACCTCGCGCCCCGTCACCGCGACCACGGGCCCGCGCATAGCGGCCTCGATCTGGTCTTCCACGTCGTCGGGCAGCTTGCGCCCGCCCTCGGCGAAGAACTTAATACCGTTATCGGCGGCCGGGTTGTGCGACGCAGACACCATGACACCGAAGTCGGCGTCGGTGTCTGCCACGAGGTACGCGGCGGCGGGAGTCGGAATCACTCCCGCGTCGAGCACGTCGACTCCCGCCGCGGCGAGACCCGCGGCGACGGCGGCCGAAATGAATTCACCGCTGACACGCGGGTCACGCGCGACAACGGCGATAGCGCGACGGCTCTCGCCTCGGGCATTTCGCCCGAGCACGAGAGCCGCTGCGTGTGCGAGGTTCAGGGCCAGCTCGGCGGTCACATCGACCCCGGCTAGACCCCGAACCCCATCCGTGCCAAACAGGCGTCCCATATGTGGGGTCCTGGTTAGCGCTTCGAGTACTGAGGCGCCTTACGGGCCTTCTTGAGACCGGCCTTCTTGCGCTCCTTGATACGAGCGTCGCGGCTCAGGAAGCCGGCCTTCTTGAGCGTCGGGCGGTTGTGCTCGGCGTCAATCTCGTTCAGTGCGCGCGCAATAGCGAGACGCAGTGCGCCTGCCTGGCCCGAGGGGCCGCCGCCGCCGATGCGAGCGATGACGTCGTACGCGCCAGCGAGCTCGAGCACGGTGAAGGGGTCGGTGATGAGCTGCTGGTGCAGCTTGTTGGGGAAGTACTCGGCGAGCTCGCGACCGTTGACGGTCATCTTGCCTTCGCCGGGGATGAGGCGCACGCGGGCGATAGCCTGCTTGCGGCGGCCCACGGCTGCACCGGGAACGGTGAGCGCGGGGCGCGGTGCCGACGCGGCAGCCTGCGCTGCGGGCGTCTCGGTGGTGTAGCTCTCGGTGGCCACGGTCTGCTCTTCAGTCACTGTGAAGTCTCTCTCTTAAAGTCTCGTTGGCGCGACTACTGCGCGACCTGGCCGAAGGTGTACGGGGTGGGCTGCTGGGCACCGTGGGGGTGCTCTGCGCCTGCGTAGACCTTAAGCTTGCGGAACTGGTCAGCGCCGAGCGAGTTCTTCGGCAGCATGCCGCGGATCGCCTTCTCGACTGCGCGCTCGGGGTTCTTCTCGAGCAGCTCGGTGTAGCTGGTAGCGCGCAGGCCGCCCGGGTAACCCGAGTGGCGGTAAGCCTTCTTCTGCGCTGCCTTGTTGCCCGTGAGGACCACCTTGTCGGCGTTGATGATGACAACGTAATCGCCCATGTCCATGTGGGGAGCGAAGGTCGTCTTGTGCTTGCCGCGCAGAAGAACTGCGGCATGCGATGCGAGGCGGCCGAGAACCACGTCACTGGCGTCGATGACGATCCAGTCGTGCTTCTGCTCAGCTGCCTTCGGTGAATAAGTGCGAGTCACTGTCGTGCTGCTTTCTGTCGAATTGGAGGTGTTCGCGAATCCCACTCCGTAGCCCGTTCCCGCGAGGGATGCAGGGCCCGTGGAGGGCTCAACAAATCGGATGCTTGCGCACCAACTAGTGAGCTTACCACACCGGCACGGTTTACTCTCGCACCGGATCGCGCCTCGCCCGCGTCTGCTCGGCACGAAGCGCGAGCTCGGCGTCGCCCGGGTAGGTGATTTCTTCAAGCGAAAGCCCGTGTGCCGGCATCACCGCGAACCGGCTCGTGCGCTCGCGTGCCCGTCGCAGCGCAGCGAGCTCCGCCTCAGTGATGCGGCCGCTACCGACTGCGACGACCGCGCCGACGAGCGCGCGCACCATCGAGTGACAGAAGGCGTCGGCCTCGATCCGGGCCGCAAAGGCACCGTCAGCAGCTTCGTGCCATTCGAAGCTGAGCAGCTCGCGCACCGCAGTCGCACCCTCGCGAGCTTTGCAGAACGTGGTGAAGTCGTTGAGCCCGATTAGCTCATCGCTCGCGCGCTGCATCGCGGCGAGGTCGAGCGGACGCGGCACATCTGCCGTAAACCGTGTTGCAAGCGGGTCTTTGCGCACACCCTCGCCACGCAGCCGGTATTCGTAGCGTCTGCGCAGAGCAGAGAAGCGGGCGTCGAAGCCCGCGGGAGCCTCTGTGACACCGTGAATCACGATGTCGGCGGCCCCGCGCTTCAGCACGCCCCCGAGCTTGCGTACCCGCAAGCGGCTGTCGCCGCCCCACTTCTGCAGCTGGGCACAGCTCACATCGATGTGCGCGACTTGGCCGCGCGCGTGCACCCCAGCGTCGGTGCGTCCCGCGACCGTGAGCCGCGGCGGCGCCTGCAGTGCGGGGCCCGTGCGCAGCAGTGTCGAGAGCGCCCGTTCGAGCTCTCCCTCAACCGTGCGCAGACCAGGCTGTGCCGCCCAACCAGAGAAATCGGTGCCGTCATACGCCAGGTCGATACGCAGCCGGGTGAGCTCTACTTCTTCTGTCACCCCTTGATCTTGCCATGCGTGGGGCCTTCGCACGTGCGAGATTCACCGACACGGCGTACACTCGAAGGCTGTATGCGTTGCCATGAGGCACCGCGACCAGCATGAAACCGGACCGCATGAACCTCACTCCCACCATTTCGACAGCACGCTTCGGTGGACTCGATGGACTGCGCGCCATCGCAGTCGGCCTCGTGCTTGTCTACCACTTCTTCCCGCAGGCGCTGCCCGGCGGGTTTCTTGGCGTTGACATCTTTTTTGTGATCAGCGGTTTCTTGATCACGTCGTTGCTCATTCGCGAGAAGAAGAAGTACGGTCGAGTGTCACTGTCGGGGTTCTGGCAGCGTCGCGCGCGCAGGCTATTGCCCGCGCTCGCACTCGTGCTGCTCGTGTGCACGAGTCTCGCGGCGCTCGTCGGCGGCGACCTGCTGGTGGGTATCGGGCGACAGCTCGCGGGCGCGGCGACCTTCGTGAGCAACTGGGTGTTCGTCGCTGCTGGTTCCGATTACTTCACGCGTGATACGCCCGAACTGTTTCGCAACACCTGGTCACTCGCGATCGAGGAGCAGTTCTACATTCTGCTTCCCCTCGTGGTGTTACTGCTGCTGCGCATTATTCGCAGGCGCACAGTAGCGCTGCTGTTTGTCGCAGGCGGTGTTGCTTCGATGGTGTGGATGGCGGCGCTCTCGCTCACCGACGCCACCGCTTCACGCGTCTATTTTGGTTCTGACACGCACGCCTTTGGGCTCATACTCGGTGCCGCCATGTCGATCGTCGTGACGCGGTCTGGGCCAGCTTTCGCACCGCGGCCGCGCGCGCAGCTTGGTTACCTCGCCGTCGCGCTGACAGGCTTTGGTGTGCTTGGCGCGCTCGCTATCGCGCTCCCCGAGGGCAGCGCGCTCAGCTTTCAAGGCGGGTTTCAGCTCGCCACGCTGGCGGCGCTCGCCACAGTGTGGGCCGTCACCCGGCCTGGCGCGTGGATCGGACGGGCAATCGATATTGCGCCGATGCGCTGGGTCGGTGAACGCTCGTACGGCCTCTACCTCTGGCACTGGCCGCTACTGCTCATTGCGACCGCCGCTTTCCCTGCTGCCGCAGGCTGGCAGGTCGCTACCGTCACGCTGGCTGTCACCCTGTTTTGTACCGCGCTGTCGTATAGGTATGTCGAACAGCCCGTGCGCAAATACGGCCTCCGTGGCTCACTGCGCATGCTGCTGCAGCCACGTTCTTACACTCCCAAGCGCCGGATCGTGGCCGCCACGCTCGCCGCCGTGCTTATCACCTCGGTGCCTGCGACCGCGTTCGCCGTCAGCACCGCGCCCTCGCAGAGCTCAGCCCAGGCAGCGATCGAGCGCGGGGCCGCGCTCGTGGAGGCGTCAGCGCCCGCTTCGGCTTCGCCAGGAGTTCCTGCCGCCACTGAAGCCCCGGGCGGTGCCCGCGACAAAATAGCGGGAGAGAAGAGCGCCGATAACGAAAAGGGCACCAAGGACGCCGCCGGCAAGAACACCGCTGACAAGAACACCGCTGGCAAGGACACTACAAGCAAAGACGCCGACAAGAAGACCGCACACAGCGTTCCCGACGCTCCACGCGCTGCTGGCGGCGACATTACTGCCGTCGGCGACTCGGTGATGCTGGCAAGCGCGCCCGAACTTGACGCTGTATTTCCCGGTGTATCCATCGACGCCGCGGTGTCGCGCGGAATGGCTGCGGGCGTGGGGATCATCGCCGACTCCGCCGCGCAGGGCGCGCTTCGCCACGTGCTCGTGGTGGGCTTGGGCACCAACGGCACGGTTACGACCGATGAGCTCGAAGCGATACGGCAGACCGCGGCGGGGCGACAGCTTGTGCTTGTCAACGCCTACGGTGACCGCGATTGGATACCCGGTGTCAACGACACGATCACGGCGTTCGCGAACTCCTACCGCGGCGTCGTCGTCGCCGACTGGCAAGCCAGTGTCACCGGCGTGGAGGGAGCGCTCGCGGGCGACGAGATCCACCCGAACCCGAGCGGTGGCGAGATTTACGCCCAGAGTGTGCAGCGGGCGCTAGACGAACTCGACACCCCGCTCGAGGCTACAGGTTTCGCGCTCCCCCGCCGCTAGACGATCAGTCTCGCCGCCAACATCGTTGCAGCTGGGCATCGAGCGCGTGCGGCCAAAAGTGGGTGTTATCGGGGCCGATAACACCCACTTTTGGCCGCACGATGTCTTGACTGAGTATTCGGACTTCTGAGCACCGCCAGTATTCCGGTTGAGCACCGCCCGCTGAAGCGCAGTTATTGTCTGGTGAG